>DASZHJ010000344.1:0-10736 GCA_035938015.1 Allostellaceae bacterium | reverse complement strand
CGTCCATGGTCGCGCAATCGTCGCCCGCGACCGTATTTCCCACGGTTTCCGCCGGCAGGCGCCGCCGCTAGAGTGGGTGCGGCATGACCAAGAACCTCGCGGCAGTTCGACCCTGGAACCTGGCGGGGCTTGCGGGCCTTCTCGCGGTTGCGACCGGTGCGAGCTACTTGGGTCCGTGGTGGTGGGTGCCGGCTCTCATCGTGCACTTTCGTCCGCACTTGGCGAGCGCGAGCCTGGTGCTTCTTGCGCTCAGCGTGGTCGGGCGTCGGCCACTTCTGGCGGCGCTCTGCCTCGCGCTGTTGGCGATCCATGGCGCACCCTTGCTGCCTTACTTGGGTAGCGGCGCATCCGCCCATGCAGCAGGCACGCGCAACCTGCGCATTCTCGAGCTCAACATGCATGGCGCCGGCACCGATGCCGAGGCCCTTGGACAGACGATCGCGGCCGAGCAGCCCGATCTTGTGGTGCTGACGGAAATGCCGCGCAACCTCGATCGGATCGCGCGCGAGATCGGCGCCCTGCCGCCGTTCCGCGCGGGCGAGCTGCCGCCCTCGCCCTGGGCGGTGACGCTGTTGAGCCGGTGGCCGATCGAGCGCTGGCGCGTGGAGCGGGGATCGGACGGCACGGCGCGTGTACTCTTCGCCGACATCTGCGATACGCCGGCCTGGCGCGGCTGTCTGCGGCTCGTCGCCATCCACGCGCCGCGGCCCTTCGGCGATGGCGCGCGGCGCCAGAGCGAGCAGCTCGCGATCGCCGCGGATCTCGCCTCGAGCGCGCCCGATCACCGGAGCATCCTCGCGGGCGACTTCAATCTGACACCGTGGGCGCCGGCGTTCGCGGGCCTGCTGGCGCACGGCAACCTCAAGGACACCGGGCCCTACCGCGGATTGCTCGCGACCTGGCTCAGCCGCCTGCCGTTCGTGGGGTTGCTCATCGATCATGTTCTGGTGAGCCCGAGCGTTGGGATCCTCGCCAACCGGGTCGGCGCCGATCTCGGCTCCGATCATCTGCCGGTGATCGCCGATCTCGTCGTTCCCGTCGAGCCGCACTGAGACGGGATCAGAGCTTGGGCCTTCCCGTTGCGGGCGCGTCGGCGACCACAGTCTCGCTCGCGGCCACCGGGGCGGCCGCCGGCGATCCGGCCGCCGCCATGATAGGCCGGGCATCGGCGTCGCATCCCCCGAGATGCTTTTCCTGCCACTCACGCAGCCCTTTCAGCAGGCGATCCCAATAGCTGTCATTGAGCCAGCTCCGGCCCCAGTCCGCGGTATTGCCGGCATGGAGCCCGCGCAGCCAGATGGCGCGCGCCGCCACGAAGAGCGGCACGGCCGCGAGATCGGCCTCGCCGATCGGCCGCAGGGACCGATAGCCCTCGAGGAATGCCGTCCAGCGCGCGTCGCCGGTCTCGTCGTCGCCCCAGCGCCAGCGAAAAACGGCGATGTCGTAAGCGCGCCAGCCGGGCCCGCAGCAATCGAAATCGAAGAAGGTGACGACAGTGTCGTCGATGTGCGCGTTGTCGCCATGGAAGTCACCGTGGCAGAAGCCGCGATCCATCTCATGCGCTGGCAGCGCCTCGAGGCGTCGAATGAGGCCCGCCACGAGTGTCTCGATACGGTCGAGATCGGTCGGGCGATGGCGCAGGAACGGCCGGATCACCGCCAGCGGCTCCGTCAGGAGATGATCGAGGTCGAGCGCGAAGCGCGCGTGGCCAGTCTTGAAGTCGTCCGTCGCGGCGTGGGCCGATGCCACCGCGCGGCCGTAGCGCCGACTATCTTCGGTGCTGCCGTCGAGCTCGCGGCCGGGCGCGTGGGTGAACAGCACCGCCGCGCGCCGGCCCTCGGGGGCCGTGAGCCAGCCGATGGCCGCGCCGCCGCGCCCTCGGGCCGGAAGCGCCACGGCGACGCCCTTGCGCCCGAGATGCTCGAGCACCGCGATTTCGTAGCCGATCTCGTCCGCCGTCCGCCAGTCCGCACGGTAGACGCGCAAGACGTAGCGGCCGCGCGCGGCCTCGACGAGATAACTGTCGTTGAGCCCGCGATGCAGGAACCGGCAGGCCGTGACGGCGCCGAGCTGGTAGTGGGCCTCGAGCCAGGTCGCGAGCGCGACAGTCGAGAGCGTCGAATAGGTGACGGGAAACGGCGGGGTCATGGGCTAGGCGCTACCAATCCTCCATTCTCCGGGCAAGTGGATTTCAGTTCCCCGCTGGCGGGTTCCCGCTAGACTGTTTCGCGCAGAGGATGTGGCGGAGGAGCACTTTGGTCGCGCGAGTGAAGACGGTGGCGTTCCAGGGCATCGACGTGCTCGAGGTCGATGCGCAAGTCACTATCACCTCGGGCATGGTCGCCTTCACCGTGGTGGGCTTGCCGGACAAGGCGGTGGCGGAATCGCGCGAGCGCGTGCGCGCGGCCTTGAACGCGCTGGGTCTAGCGCTGCCGCCACGGCGGATCACCGTCAACCTGGCCCCCGCGGATCTCGCCAAGGAAGGCAGCCACTACGACCTGCCGATCGCGCTGGGCTTGCTGGGCGCCATGGGTGTGCTGCCGGTCGACGAGATCGAGGGCTATCTGGCGCTGGGCGAGCTCGCGCTCGACGGCGCGCTGTTGCCGGTGGCGGGCGTGCTGCCGGCGGCGATGGCGGCGGCCGAGCGCGAGCTCGGCCTCATCTGTCCCGCGGCCTCGGGCGGCGAGGCCGCGTGGGCGAGCTCAATCGAGGTGCTGGCAGCGCCCTCGCTGCTGGCGCTGATCAATCACTTCAGGGGGACGCAGGTGCTCTCGCCGCCGGAGCCGCGGCTTGCCGAGCCGGGTCCGCCGCCGCCCGATCTCAAGGACATCAAGGGCCAGGAGACCGCCAAGCGCGCGCTCGAGGTGGCAGCGGCCGGCGGCCACAATCTGCTGATGATCGGCCCACCGGGTGCGGGCAAGTCGATGCTGGCGGCGCGACTCGGTGGGCTCTTGCCGCCGCTCGATCCCGCCGAGGCGCTCGAGGTCTCGATGATCCACTCGGTGGCGGGCTTGTTGCGCGGAGGCAAGCTCTTGCGTCAGCGGCCATTCCGCGATCCCCACCACTCCGCCTCGCTGCCGGCGCTGGTGGGTGGCGGCTTGCGCGGCCGGCCCGGCGAGATCTCGCTCGCGCATTTGGGCGTGCTGTTCCTCGACGAGCTGCCGGAATTCCAGCGCGCCACCTTGGAGGCGCTGCGCCAGCCGCTCGAGACCGGCCGCGCGACGGTGGCGCGGGTCAACGCGCATGTGACATATCCCGCGCGCGTGCAGCTGGTCGCCGCCATGAACCCGTGCAAGTGCGGCTACCTCGGCGATCCCGCGCTGGGCTGCGGGCGCGCGCCCAAATGCGCGCAGGATTATCAGTCGAAGATCTCGGGCCCGCTGTTCGATCGCATCGATCTCCACATCGACGTGCCCGCAGTGAAGCCCGCCGACCTCTCGCTGCCGCCGCCCGCGGAAGGCAGCGCCGAGGTGGCGCAGCGCATCGCGGCGGCACGCCAGCTGCAGGCGAAGCGCTACGCGGCGCTCCCCAAGGAACGGCGCATCCGCACCAACGCCGAGGCCGATGGCGCTCTCCTCGACGAGATCGCCACCCCGGACGCCGAGGGCAAAAAGCTCCTGCTCGACGCCGCCGATCGGCTGCATCTATCGGCGCGCGGCTACCATCGCGTCATGCGCGTCGCCCGCACGCTGGCCGACCTCGACGCCGCGCCCGCCGTGCGCCGCATCCATGTGGCGGAGGCGTTGAGCTATCGCCGGATCGCGCTCAGCGGCTGAGGCAAGCGGATATCAGTGCCTTTGCACCTTACGGTGAATTCCGCCCGCACATCCTTTAGGGAATCTTCGCGGCCGCCACCTCGAAATGTACCGCTTTGGGCGTGCGGTCGGGGCCATTGATCGGCGTCACGTCCATCGGGCAGGCCGAGAACACCACGATGACGTCCATGAGAGCGCGCAGCAACACATGATCGCCGGGACGGCTCAGCGGCGGCTCCATGCCGATCGTTTCGCTGTCGCTCACGGGTATGTTCATCCAGAGATTGAGTGGGTTCGGCACGATGAGCGCGTCGTGGCCCGCCTCGAACAGCGCCTCGATGAAATTGTCGCGGCAATTCCGGTGCCCCGGCGGGCAGCCGTAGTGCTTGTAGAGCCACTTATCGCAGCAGGCGAACAGCATGTCGTGCTTGCCGGGCGATGTATCCTCCTCCAGGAGCAGCATCGGCTGGCGCCGATTCGAGTAGAGCGTGTCGCCTTGCTTCGGAAACAGATTGAACAGCATGCGGCGCGTGTGCTCGACCGAGAGATACTCGCCGAGATCCCCCGCCGCCAAGGCCCAGGTGTCCACCACCTGCGAGCCGAAAGTGTTGACGAGGCGCACCGCCTCGCCGTTCCGAAGCGCCACCGCGCGGCCCCCGCCGCCTGCGATCTCTTGCATTCTCATGCCTCCAACCGGTCGGCGAGCGCCATCAGCAGTTTCGCACCTTCGCCTTGCCAGGCGCTGCCGTGCATGCGGGCAAGCGTGGTCGGACTCTCCATGGCGAGCCGCGCCAACATGGCCCGCGCACCTCTCGTGTGGGAATAGTAATCGAGGGCCAGGCGAAAGCGCTCGCTGGGCTCCAGGATGTCGTCGCTGCCAATCGGCGGATGATCGGCACCGCCCTCGGTGAAGAGGTCGCCGCAGAGCAGCGTGCGCGTGGTGCGCTCCATCAGGAAACCGCACTCCCAGGCGTGCGGTAGGTGCGGCGTCTCGAGCCAGCGCACGGTATGCCGGCCCAGCGCGACCAGCTCGCCGTCGGCCATGGTGCGCGGGCGCCGGTCCGCAAAATCGTTCACGGAGACCATGGCGGCGATCTCGCCGCAGAGCGGCACGGCAGCGGGCGCCGCGGCGAGGAACTCGTTGAGCGCGCCGCACTCATCCGACTCGAAATGCGAGAACGAGATCCAGCGCAACCGCTCGACCGGCATTACCCGCGCAATGGCGCCGCGCACCCGCGGGAAAGTCCGCCGGAGACCGGTGTGAAACAGGAGCGGCTCGTCATCGACGATCAAATACTGGCTGAAGCTGAACCCACCCGGAGCCACGCTCGGCGGAACGGGCGTCGCGATCCGGTAGATGCCGGCGGCAATCTCATCGATGCGCGTGTCGCTCTCGGCAGAGGCGGCCATGCGACCCTCCCGCGGCCACGGTAAACGTCCGTTAAGGATTCTACCACCGAGCCGTGGTATGAGACACATCAGCGGCCAAAGGTGATAGATGCCACCCGCCGACGCCCATATCGTCGTGGTAGAGGACGATCCGCAGTACCGCCGCCTGGTCGTGCGGATGCTTGAGGCGGCGGGCTACCGCGCAACGGGTGCGGACGGGCTCACCAGCGCGCTCAGCGCCATCGAGAGCGCGGCGCCGGTCGATCTGCTGCTGGCGGACATCGGCATGCCCGCGGGCAGCCCGCATGGGCTTTCCATCGGCAAAGTTGCCCAGCTCCGCAAGCCCGGCCTCAAGGTGCTCTATATGAGCGGCTCCGACCCCAGCGGCTACCTATTCGCCCAGGGCGAGTCGGTGCTGCGCAAACCCTTTGGCTCGGCCGAACTGGTCGCCGCCATCCGGGCGACGCTCGGTGCCTAGGCGAGGATGGCCGGCGGCAAGGTCCGCGAGGGAATCGGCGCAGGACCGAGTGCGATGACCGATCCCATCCTCAAGCCGGCAGGAAGCGCCGATGTCCTGGCCGATATCCAGGACGGCTGCTTCGCGCTCGACGACCAGTGGCGCTTCACCTATCTC
This sequence comes from Allostellaceae bacterium, assembly GCA_035938015.1. Taxonomy (GTDB): domain Bacteria; phylum Pseudomonadota; class Alphaproteobacteria; order ATCC43930; family CGMCC-115725; genus DASZHJ01. The sequence continues at coordinate 4,958 of DASZHJ010000344.1, read as the reverse complement.
AACGCCGCGGCGGAGCGGATCATGGGCCGCAAGGCGGCGGAGCTCCTCGGCAAGACCAACTTCGAGCCAGCCGAGATCGACCTCGCGAATCCGTTCTACCGCGTCTACTTCGAATCGAAGCTGAGTGGCGAGCCGGTAACCTTCACGGCCTATTCCGAAATCTACCGCGTGTGGCTGGAGGTCCACGGTTATCCGCGAGCCGGCGGCTACACCGTGCTGTTCCGGGACGTCACGACCGAGCGTGCCGCGCACCTCGCCGCGCTCGAGCGCGCGCGCCAGCGCGGCGCCGAGGAGGGCATCAACCGACGATTGTTCGAAACCTCGATAGACCTCATCCTGGTGGTGGACCGCAAAGGCAGTTTCATCCGCGTGAGCCCGAGCGCGCGCGCTATCCTCGGCTACGACGCCGAGGACATGGTCGGCCACAGCGCCGCCGAGTTCCTCTACCCCGAGGATCTCGAGAGCACGCGCAACGAGATGCGCCATGCGCGCCGGGGCCGGATCATGCGCAACTTCACTTGCCGCTACGTCCACAAGGAGGGCCGTGTCGTGCCGCTTGCCTGGACCGGCGTCTGGTCGGAGCCGGAGCAGCAGCACTTCTTCATCGGCCGCGACATGACCGAGCGCATCGCCGCTGAAGAGCGCCTGCGCCACTCCCAGCGGCTCGAATCGATCGGGCAGCTCACCGGCGGCATCGCGCACGACTTCAATAATCTGCTCGGCATCATCATCGGCAATCTCGAGCTGTTGCAAGGTGCGGGCGGCCAGGATCCCAGGACCGCCGAGCACCTGGGCGAGATCCTGGAGGCGGCGCAGCGCGGGGCGGAGCTCACCTCGCGCCTGCTCGCTTTCGCGCGGCGCCAGCAGCTGCGCCCCGAGCGCGCCAACATCAACGCGCTGGCGACCGGTACCGCCAAGCTGCTCGCCCGCGTGCTCGGCGAGAATGTGCGCTTCGAGCTCGATCTCGCGTCCGAACTGTGGCCCGCACGCGTCGATGCGGCTCAACTCGAGGCGGCGATCACCAACCTCGCGACCAACGCACGGGACGCCATGCCGAGAGGCGGCACGCTCACGCTGAAGACCGCGAATTTCCCGGTCGACGACGCCTATGCGGAGAGCCACGCCGATGTGACCGCGGGCGACTACGTCCTGATCGAAGTATGCGACACCGGGACGGGCATCCCGTCCGACGTGCAAGCGCACATTTTCGAGCCATTCTTCTCGACCAAGGAGGCCGGGCGCGGCAGCGGGCTGGGCCTCAGCATGGTCTATGGCTTCATCAAACAGTCGGGCGGACACGTCACGGTTTATAGCGAGCTCGGCCGCGGCACCAGCTTCCGCCTCTATCTTCCAAGGGACACCGCAGCCGCCACGGAGTCACCGGCTACCGCGCCCGCCCAGGTCAGAGGCGGCAGCGAGACCATCCTGGTTGTCGAGGACAATGCAAAGCTGCGGGCGGTCGCGGCGCGTCAGCTCCGCGAGCTCGGCTACGCCGTCGTCGAGGCCGCGGACTCCGACGGCGCTTTCGCCGCGCTGGAGCGCGAGCGGATCGATCTGCTGCTGACCGACATCATGATGCCCGGAAAGCTCAATGGGCCGGAGCTCGCGCGCGCGGCGCTCGCCCGCACGCCGCATCTCAAGGTGGTGTTCGCCTCGGGCTATCCGGACACTCCCGCGAGCGAGGATTGGCTGACACCCGGCGCAAAGCTCCTGACCAAGCCCTACCGCAAGGATCACCTCGCGCGCGCTCTGCGCGAGGTGTTGGACTAGGCTGCTTCAGGCGACGCGCGTCTGTCGGTATTTGAGGTCGCGGTAATCGCCGGAGCGGACGGGCGGATATTTGGCCTCGCCCGGGTCTGCGATGCACTCGATCGACGCGTCGTAGTTGGGGTGGTGGAAGAAGGCGATCGAGAGGCGCTGGGTGTCCGCGGCGGCCGATGGGGGCGGATTGACGACGCGGTGCGCGTTGGAGACCCAACGGTCGTTCGTCCAGCGCATCAGGAGGTCGCCGATGTTCACGACGAAGCTCGAGGGCTCGGTCTCCACATGGAGCCAATCGCCGCCGCGCGTCAGCACCTCGAGGCCGCCCGGCGCGCTCTCGCCGTTCAGGATCGTGAAGGTGCCGTAATCCGTGTGCTCGCCGGCGCGCAACTGGCCCGGCAACGGCGGCGCGCCCTGCGCCGGATAGAAATTGAGCCGCATCGCCGTGATGTGCCGGTCGATCTTGTCGTCGAAGAAATGCTCGTCGACGCCGAGCCCGAGCGCCGCCAGTCGCATGAGCTCGCCCACGATCCGCTCCATCTCCCCGTAGTAGCGCCGGGCGGCTTCCCGGAAACCCTCCGGCCGCTCGGGCCACAGATTCCGGATGAAATAGCGCTGCCCTTCCGCGCCGGTGAAGTAGGGCTCGTCGGGCCAAGCTTCCCGCCCGAAGTGGTAGTACTCCTTGAGATCGGGCGGCGTCAGCCGTTCGTTGCCGTAGGAGAGCGCCTCGATACCGAGCGCACGATAGCCGCGCGGCGTCGTGGGGACCGGATGGGCTGCGCGCTGCTTCTCCTCGAGCGGCAAGGCAAAGAACGCGTTCGCTCTCTCGCGGAGCTCGTCGAGCACCGCGCTGGGCGCGCCATGCCCGACCAGCGTGAAAAAGCCGATCTCGCGGCAAGTCCGGTCGAGCCGAGCGGCGAGCCGGCGCCGCCCCGCGCCGCCGTGGTCGAGCGCCTCGGAGAGATCGATGACGGGGATGCTCTGCGGCATGGATCGCGGCTCTCTCAGTGGTAGTAGGTGCCGCCGTCGACGACCAGCGTCTGGCCCGTGATGAAGCCTGCGTCGGGGCCGGCGAAGAATGCAACGGCGCCGATCAAATCGGCCGGCGTCATGTCGCGGCTGAGCGCGCGGCCCCGCAGCGAGCGCTCCTTGACGCCCGCGATCAGCTCCGGATTGGCGGCGACGCCGTCGCTCAGCGTGAACCCGGGTGCGACGCTGTTGACGAGTATCTGGTGCGGGCCGAGCTCTGTCGCCAGCGCACGGGTCAGGGAGACGACGGCGCCCTTGCTCGCGACGTAATGCGCCATGTAAGGGTTGCCCTTGAAGGCGACGCCCGAGGCGATGTTGATGATGCGGCCGCCACCGCGCGCCTTCATCGCCGGCAGCACGGCGCGGGCGCAAAGGAAAATCCCGAACGCGTTCACTTCCATGACCCGGCGCCACTCCGCAGGCTCGATCTCCTCGAAGGGCTTAGGCGTCAACGTCGTATAGATTCCGGCATTGTTGACGAGAATGTCGATCCCGCCGAATTCCGTCGCCGCCGCATTGGCCATCGCCGCGGTGTCCGTTTCCGAGGCCACGTCGGTCGCGAAACCGATCGCGCGCGCGCCGCGCGCCCTGAGCCGCGCGGCCGCGTCCTCGGCCTTGGCGATATCGGCGACGACCAGCGCCGCCCCGCGCTCGGCCAGCGCCCCGGCGATCGCATAGCCGATCCCCATGGCGCCCCCCGTGACGATCGCAACCTTGCCCGCGAGCTGCATGGCACCCCCTAGGGCTCAGTCTCCACGTCGCCACTCCCGCTTCAAGAGGCAATGACACGAAGCTGCCAGTAGCCCCACGCAATCGCAAGCTGGAGGACACGGACTGGCCAGTGCCCATGCCGACCGGCATGGTAGCGGCATGACCGCCGCCCCCTCGCTGATCGCCACCGTCGCAATGAGCCTCGCCGCCGCCTATCTGGGCGGCATGCTGGCGCGGCTTGTCCGGCTGCCGACGCTGGTCGGATATCTGCTCGCGGGCATTGTCGTCGGGCCGTTCACGCCTGGCCTGGTCGCCGATCAGGCGACCGTCGAGCAGCTTGCCGAGATCGGCGTGGCGCTGCTGCTGTTCGGCGTCGGACTGCACTTCTCGCTGGGCGACCTCGTGGCGGTGTGGCGCATCGCGGTGCCCGGCGCGCTGCTGCAGGTGGCGCTCTCGGCGGCGCTCGGCTTCGGCGTCGGCCGCCTCATCGGGTTCGATATCCAGGCATCGGCCGTCCTGGCCGCCTGTCTGGCGGTCGCCAGCACCGTGGTGGCGACGCGCGAACTTGCCGAGCGGGGCCAGCTCGCGACCAACGCGGGCCGCGTGGCGCTGGGCTGGCTCGTCATGCAGGACCTGATCGTCGTGGTCTTGCTGGTGCTGTTGCCGGGCGGGCCCGATGACGTGGCGTCTCGCTATGGTGCGGCGGCGAGCCTCGGCCTCAAGCTGATCAAGGTCGCGGGTTTCGCCGCCGGCATGCTGCTGCTCGGCCGCCGCATCATCCCGCGGCTGCTGGAGCACACCGCGCGCGAAGGTTCACGCGAGCTCTTCCGGCTCTCGGTCATCGTGGCGGCGCTCGGCATCGCCTACCTCTCCTCGGCGCTCACCGGCGTCTCGCTGGCGCTCGGCGCCTTCTTCGCGGGCGTGGTGATCGCCGATTCCGACGTGAGCCACCAGGCCGCCGGCGAATCGGTGCCGGTGCAGCAGATCTTCACCGTGCTGTTCTTCGTCTCGGTAGGCATGCTGTTCGATCCCGCGGCCTTCGTGCGGGTGCCCGCACATATCGCGGCCGTCGCGCTCGTGGTGATCATCGGCAACGCCCTCGTCACCATGATCGTGCTGCTGGCGCTCAGGGCGGCCCCCCGGAGCGCCGCCGAGGTCGGCGCGGCGCTGGCGCAGATCGGCGAATTCTCCTTCATCCTGAGCGGCACCGCGGTCGCCCGCGGCCTGATGCCGGCCGAAGGGCGCGACCTCGTACTGGCGGCGGCAATGATCTCGATCGTCCTGCAGCCGGCCCTGCTCCGCGCCGCGACCGCCCTTGGAGACCGCCTGGAGCGGCTCGGATTTCTGCGCGCTTGGCACACGAGCCGCGGCCTCGCAACGGCGGCGAAGGCGGCGAGCCTCGACGGCCATGCGATTATCGTCGGGCACGGCCGCGTCGGCAGCGTGATTGCGGCCTC
>DASZHJ010000343.1:0-13257 GCA_035938015.1 Allostellaceae bacterium | reverse complement strand
TAGACGTGATTGCCATCGGGGAAACCGTAGGGCTCCCCATTGAAGTTGCCGTTATCAGCCTTGACTTCCGGGGTCACCAGCTCAAACGCCCGACAATCCGGCAGGCGCCCCGCGCCCTGTTCAGCCCTGACTTCTTCGTTCAGACACGATTCGGCGCTGGCCGTGGCCGGCAGGACGACCACGAGCAGAGCCAACACACAGCCCAGCACACCACGCGCTCTCTCCCACTCCCATAGTCCCGCTCTCATGACCACCACCCTCCTCCTATCCATCAATACTCAAGATCCGGTGTCGGTGTCGTGGGGCCGCGACACGAAATGTCACGACCCCACAGGACCAACTATTGCTTTACGACATTACCTTACGGTGCAACCGGTTCGATTTCTATGGATTCTCAAACAGTTCGATACTTACGTGGTTACCATTACTTAATCTAAATAAATCCAATAAGGCTAAGGCGACCTCGGCCGATAATTCTACAGGGCCTTCTGTGAGTGTAGTGGTGATGGAATGCAAATCATATGTTCTTAGTTCATCTTCAAATAAGAATAATCTCAAATGCTGTAAACCGTGAGACGTCGGAGTCGTCTGTTGGAAATTCAGTAACGCAGTCGAAAAAGGTGTATTGAGCGGTATTGGTTTCTCGTTTGGTTCATCTAACTGAAGGGCACCGATCACGGCACCTAACACTAAGATTGTGGCAACCCCACCACATTCGATCTTAACATGTTTATCTAGTAATATAACCGCAGCAGGTATCCTTCCTACTGTTAAGGTTAAATGCGCTAAACCCAAATGGAATAACGTCGTTGCTAATGGTAGATGGATTTCTTCAGTCCCAGCATTGAGAGTACTGCATTGGAGACGACCACCAAGGGGATTGGCGGTCGTGCATCCTAAGAACCGTATTAAAATATCGCCTAAAGTCGGGCTTAAGAATAACCCGTGATTGGTAGCGTGTTTACAATGAATTAAACTTCCACCATGCGTTGTCAGTAACGGTAAGCTAACAAATGATAAGAAGGTGACGCCTGCTACGCTCCCGCCACCCGGAACCCGGGCTAACAGTAACCCTGCGGCCGAAGCACTGGAAGCAGCCATCGCGCTGAACGCGAACACCGCCGCCAGACACAACCCGACAATACCTATGCGTTTCATTACAACTGCTCCTTGATTTCCGGAGCAACGAGGAACCGGCACGCGCCGAACCCACGCGATGAGAACCTTAGCCCAGCCCGCTCCACCGACGCAAGCGCGAGTTTTTGGTTCGTTTCGAGCCATTGAACGCGATCGAGAACCATCCGCCCGCGCACGGCTAATCGAGCTCTGCCAGGGAAGATCGCCGTGTGGGAAGGTCGTGCCATCTCTTGTATGCTCCTGTTGTTGGGAGCCCTGGCCCCTGTTACGTAAAGAGGGCCAGGGCTGTTTGCACCCGACCCGGAGCACTCGACGTGTCGAGGGATAAGATGCTCCGAATCGGCCTCTTGCATTGCCCCTACCAAGCCATTGCCAGCTCGGTAACGGGACACCCGACTGTCTAACAAATTTCAGCGAGATGGTCAATGCTGATGATCCGAACGTGATGGACGGTCCAGGAGTCCGATCGATCGGACTCCTGGCGTGAGCAGGGAATTGTTGGCCCGCGCCGCGAATCGCCTATTCGGAGACAGTCACTCGAAAATCCAGACGAACGGCGGGACTGCGACGAGACCTGCTCGCTCTTGGGCGCTTTGCTCTCACGCAACGGTCAGGCGTTCAGCGCCGCGCCGAAGGCGACCATCACGGCCCGGCCGAGCACCAGGTCGCCGGCCATCTGCAGGCCGTGTGTCCCACCGACCAGGAGCGCATCTTCCCACGCCTCGGACGCCGCGCTGAAGCGCACGTCGGGCTCGACCGAGCCCGCGAGCTCGCTCATCTCGACACGGTGATCCTCGACGAGCAACCGCACGGTGTGCGTCCGTCCCGACGGTTCGCGTTCGACGAGCAGACAATGCCCCTGGCGATCGGTCGCGGGACGGGACACGGGCGCCAGCAGGCGCAGGAGGTTGCCCAGCGCCGCGTCGACGCCGGGGCCCGTGCGCGCGAGCTTGCGCCGCTCCTGGCGCTCGATCAGCAGTTCGTTGGCGAGCAGCCGCCGCCCGCTCTCGTTCAGCCGGTACTCGACCCGCAACGGGAACTCGCGGCCGTGACAGCTCGTCACGATCCCGAGCGCCCTGAGCTCGCCCAGGCGCACGAACAGGGTGCTGCGGACGATCCCCTGCAGCCGCTCGAGCTCGGAGGGCCGGCGCGAGCCGTCCGCCAGCGCCAGCACGATCGTCCTCGTCTGCACGTCGGCGAGCACCCGTGGCGCCGCGGCGCCACGGCCGTCGGTGCGCTCGCGCGGCGCGGCCGTCGCGCGCCCCTCCGCGGCCGGCTCGCGCGCGGACGCCGCCCGCCGGAGCTCCTCGTCGGAGGGGTCGCGGCGCTTGCGAGCGAGCTCTAAGCCGGTGGATGACATCGTCCTGCGCCAAGCGTACGCCCGCAGGGCCGAATAATCCAGTCAACTGAACTACCTTAAAGCCTTGAACTTAGCTTATGTTCAAGCGGCGACGGCGTCAACCCCCTCGCCTGCGGCGAGCGCGCGCTCCTCCGCGAGGATCGCGCGCACGGCGGCCTCGGCCCCCACGACCGGCGCCAGCGCCACATATGCCGCCTGGCCGGCCAGCCCAGGGAGCTGGTGAGCCGTACCGCCGGCGACATGGCGGCGGACGATGCCCCACACCGCGTGGACGGCCGCCTCCGCGACCACGCCGGCGCGCAGCTGGGACGGCAGCCTGCTCGCCAGCAGATCGACGAAGCGCTGCACTATCCGCTCCCAGCGGCGCACGGCGACCGGGCCGTCGGCGAACGCGTCGATCAGGATCAGGCCGCGCAGCACCGAGTCCGTGGCGACGTAGTCCATCAGCGCGGCGATCCCCCGGTAGGCGCCCCGCGGCCCATCGCCCGCGGCGCGCGACGCGCTCGCCACGGAGGTGATCATTTCCAGCCAGACGAGGTCGAGCGCATCCAGGTAGCACGCCTCCGCGCTGTCGTAGCTGTCGCCGAACGCTCGCTCGGAGACCCCGGCGCGATCGACGATCTGCATCGGCGTCAGCCGCGCGATGCCCTCCGCCGCGGCGATCTCGGCGGCCGCGCGCAGGATGCGCACGCGCTCGTCGTCGCTGCGCGCACGCACGCGCGGCCACAGCGCCAGACGATCGCGCGGGCACCTCGCCGGCGCAAGCGCCGGGATGGTGGCAGGTCCCAATGGCTGTTGCGCGACCGTCCACGCCGCCAGGGCGCCGGCCAGCGCCGGCAGGCGGTCCGTCTCGCCGTCGAGCACGCGCCGGCGCACGACGCCCTCGACGCCGCCGGCGATCGCCCGCACGACCACGCTCGGCAGCGCTCCGCCCGGGGCGCGCTCGAAGCCGGCGGCGAGGATCCACTCGAACCTCCGCCGCGCGGCGTTCGCCCGCGCCGCCGTCACCGGGGTCGCGCCCGCCTCGACCAGCGCCAGCCGCGCGGCCCCGGGATGCTCGGCGGCCGCGATCGCGAACGCTTCCACGGCGCGGCGCAGCCCCGCCTCCCAGCCGCGCTCGGCGCTCTGCGCCGCGGCGACGCGCGCGAGCCCACGCTCGACGATCGCGTCGTAGACGGCCAGGAAGCACGCCTGCTTGTTCTCGAACTGCTCGTAGAACGTCCGCTTGGAGACGCCGGCCAGCGCGCTCACCGCGGCCACGCTGGTCGCGTCATAGCCGTCCCGAAGCACGGCCTCGATCATCGCGCCGAACATCCGCCGGCGCTGGTTCGCCGCGATCGTCTCTCTGTCGGGGCCGTGCGGACGCGGGCGCAGCTGCGGGTACAGCGGGGCGGGGCCGCGAGCCCGGAGCTGAGAACGAGTCACAACTGTTGGATCTTTTGGGAATCGGCGCGAGAACATAAGAGGTTGTTTCCCACTCGTCGCCCGCCGCTCGAAACCGGCTCAGTCCATGAGCGCCTCCAGCTGTGCATACGCGGCCTCGACCGCGCGCCTGGCGGCCGTGTGGCGCGCCTCGGACTTGGCCGACTCGTACTTGGTGGCCCACACCGCGGGGTCGGCCAGCTCGTCCTCGACGGCGCGCAACGCAGCCTCGGCGTCTTCGATCGCACGCTCGGCGGCGGCCTGCGCGCTGAGGCGGTTCTTCGAGGGACCCGCGGGCTTGAGCTTTGCGCGGCGCCTGGAGCCATTCTTGGTCGATGAGGATGTCGTTCCGGTCGGCGCATGCGCCGACCGGCGGTGGATGAGCTCCGCGAGCTGACCCAGTCGGACGTTTCCGCCTCGGCAAGCCCGGGGCGGAAACGTTAATGAATGATCCGGGTTAGTTGATCATTTGCGTCGAATAGACGGCAGCAGCTATCTCCACTAGGGCTCTACCAGTTCGATTGCTTCTTCTTCTCCCGTAGAGTTACGGAATCCATCGAGGATGTCAGTCGAGGACTCACCGGCTTCTTCGGCCGTACCGTTAATTTCTGAGGTGAGATGTTGATTGGTCAGAGTTTGGCTTCCTAGTAAAATTAACTTCAAAGCCTGAACGCCTGTAGTCTGTTTGAAGACAAGTGTAAGTATTCTGAAAGGTGTATTCAATGGCGCCTGTACACCGCCGCTTTGGAGTTCACCGATCACACTCCCAGTCACCTTGACTTTAATTGCTCCTCCGTCACACGTGAAATTGATGCCGGCAGAAGGCAGTAATATGATTATTGCGGGAATGGTCGTATTCGTGCCGCTATGGGCTAACCCTACGTGGAATAATGTGCTTAATGGTATATAAATTTCACCAGCCCCAGCACCTGCAGAGTTGCATGAAGTGCTAAGGGCTGTCTCTTTACATCCTATGAACACTATTAAGACTAACCCTAAAGTGGAACTGAGGAACGAGCCATGGTTTCTGACAGTAGAGCAAGTGATGACTTTTTTGCCGGTAGATTCCAATGTTGATACGCCAGCCGCGGATAAGAACGAAGCGCCTACCACGCCACCACCTAGGGAAAACCTGACTAATAGTTGTCCAGCCGAAGCGCTCGACACGGCAACCGCGCTGAACGCGAACGCCGCCGCCAAGCACAACTCAACCATACGTATACATTTCATCTCAACTGCTCCTTGATATCCGGAACAACGAGGCGACATCAGCCTGACCCACGCGGCGAGAACCCTAGCCGAGCCCATTCCGCGCACGCAAGCATCGGTTTGCAGCCATCAAGATGCAGGCGAGCGGCGGACCGGATTGCGGAGGGGTCGCCGTGTGGGGACTCGATGCCATCTCGTGTATGCTCCTGTTTTTGTTGGATCCTGGCCCCTCGGTCGGGAAGCCAGGGCGGTATATCGGCTGCGAAGCACTCGAAATATCAAGGAGATAAGATGCTCCGAGCCGGTTTCTTACACTGCCCTTGCCCAAGCCGTTGCTCGCTCGGTAACGGGACACTCGATTGTCTAGCAAGTTTCATCGAGTGCGTGGTGTCGATCATGCGAATGAACAGGTGGGTTCAGGAGTCCGGACGACCGGACTCCTGCTGCGTGCAGGCCAATGTTCGCTCGCGCCACGATTCGCCTAGTGGGAGACAATCCTCCGAAAATCCGCACGAGCGGCGGGACTGCGACGAGATCTGCTTGCCTGCTTGGCGATTACGTCCGGTCAGGCGTTCAAGGCGGCGCCGAAGGCGACCATCATGGCCTGACCGGCGGCGTAGAGCTCACTGTGCGCTGGAACAGCACCGCGACACCGGCGTGCGCAAGCCCCATCAGACGACTGTCCGCGGGAGAGGCCGGGAGACATCTGCCTTCGAAACTGAAGGAACACATTCGAATACTCCAGATGTATTCTCACTGATTCACCTCGCCGAGGTCGACGCTCCACGCCTCACTCGACCAGCGCCTCCAACCGCGCGTAGGCATCCTCCACGGCGCGGCGCGCGGCCGTGTGGCGCGCCTCGGACTTGGCCGACTCGTACTTGGTGGCCCACACCGCGGGGTCGGCCAGCTCGTCCTCGACGGCGCGCAACGCGGCCTCGGCGTCTTCGATCGCGCGCTCGGCGGCGGCCTGCGCGCTGAGGCGGTTCTTGGAAGGTCCGGCGGGCTTGGGCTTGGCCCGGCGCTTGGAGCCGTTCTCGGTCGATGAGGATGTTGTTCCTGTCTCGCTCCCAGCCAGGGCCGCATGCGGCCCTGGCGCCGACGCCGCATGCGGCGTCGGTCTCCCCAGCTCGCCCCTGCGTTCCTCGCGCACACGCACGTACTCGGGCCAGCCGCCGACATAGCTACGCAGCGATTGCTCCTCCACCGCGATCGTGCGCGTGCCGACCGCGTCCAGCAGCGCGCGATCGTGGGAGACGAGCAGGATCGCGCCTGTGAACGCGCGCAACGCGTCCTCGAGCGCCTCGCGCGACTCGATGTCGAGGTGGTTGGTGGGCTCGTCCAGGATCAGCGCGTTCGCGCCGCAGTGCACGAGCACCGCCAGCGACAGCCGCCGGCGCTCGCCGCCGGACAGCCCCTCCAGCGGTTTTTCGGCCTCTTCGCCTGAGAACAGGAACCGCCCGAGCAACGCCCTGGCCTTGTTCGGGGTCAGGCCGGTGGCGCGGCCGGCGGCGTCGAGCACGCTCTGACCGGGCGGGCCGCCCGCGCCGAGCTCGTCCGCGTGCTGGGAGAGATAGCCGACCGTCACGTTGTGCCCGATGCTGAGCCTGCCCTGCGCGAGCGGACGGCGCCCGGCGAGGATCTCGATCAGCGTCGTCTTGCCGGACCCGTTGGGACCGACGAGCGAGACGTGCTCGCCGCGTTCCAGCCACAGCTCGGCGTGCTCGATGAGCGTCAAAGGCGGCTCGCCGACGTCGATCAGGGCGTCGGTCAGCTCGAACACCACGCGTCCGGAGCGCGCCGGCGGCTTGAACGCGAACTCCAGTCCCTGCCCGTCGCGAGGGTCGCGCTCGATGCGCTCGATCTTCGCGAGCTTCTTCACGCGCGACTGCGCCTGGCGCGCCTTCGTGGCCTTGTAGCGAAACCGCTCGATGAAGCGCTCCATGCGCGCGATCTCCGCCTGCTGGCGGTCGATCGCCTTGCCGAGCGCGATCTCGCGCGCGGCCTGCTCGCGCCGCCAGGCGTGCCAGGGGCCGGCAAAGTAGCGGGCGCGCCCCGCCTCCAGCTCGAGCACGGACGTGCCGACGGCCTCCAGGAACCAGCGGTCGTGGGCGACCAGCACGACGGCCGCGTCGAGCGAGACGAGCGTCTGCTCCAGCCACTCCAGCGACTCGATGTCGAGATGGTTGGTGGGCTCGTCGAGCAGCAGCACGTCCGCGGAGGTGGCGAGCGCGCGGGCCAGCGAGGCGCGCGTGAGCTGCCCGCCGGAGAACGTGTTCAGCGCCCGCTCGAGGTCGGCGTCGACGAACCCGAGCCCGTGCGCCATCGCGATCGCGCGATCGCGCCACAGGTAGCCGCCGCGCATCTCCAATTGCGCCTGCGCGCGCGCGTAGCGGTCGAGCGTGGCCTCCTCGGCGCCGCCCGTCGCCATGCGCGCCTCCAGCTCGGCGAGCTCGTACTCGATCTGCAGCTCCTCGGTGCAGCCCGACAGGACGTACTCGCGCAGCGGCAATCCGCGCTCGCGTGGAGGACGCTGGTCGTGCAGGGCGATCCGCACGCCGCGGGCGACGCTCAGCTCGCCGCGGTCGATCGTCGTCTCTCCCGCCAGCGCGCGCAGCAGCGTGGTCTTGCCGGCGCCGTTGCGGCCGGCGATCGTCATGCGTTCGCGGCGCTCGAGCTTGAACGAGACGCCGCGCAGCAGCGGCTGGCCGGCGATGTCGATGTGCAGGTCGGAGGCGATCAGTAGGGCCATGGGCGGTGATATTAGGGTCGGCCTGTCCGCCGCGGGGTCGGCCTGTCCGCCGCGGACAAGGAGGCCGCTTTGGGTCCAGCTACGCCGCTACCTCGCATGGCAGTACCCGGGCTTGAGAGCGATGGGCTTGTAGTTGATAGAAAGGCGTGATAGTCCAGCTACGCCGCTACCTCGCATCGCAGATCCCGGGCTGGCGTGATAGTCCAGCTACGCCGCTACCTCGCATGGCAACACCCGCACAGTGGGCTTGCCGGATAGGTGCCAGTGTGGGAACTGATCTTTAAATGAGCGGTTTGCCGGTCTGCGACCGGCGATATATGTAAGCGGCGATTGGACGCGCTCTCACCGGGCGGGCTGAGGGAGGGTTATGCCCCGGCGCCCGGGCGCTGCGCTAGCATCCGCTGGGACATGCGCCTGCGCCTGACAGCCACGCTGACCGTGCTGACGACGACGCTCGCGGCCCTGCTTGTGCTGGCGCCGGCGGCGCTGGCCGAAAACGACGGGCGCGGGGCCTACGGCGCGACGGACGACAAGGTCGTGACGAACGCCGGCTTCATCCTGATCGTGTTCTTTCCGACGTTCGTGTTCGTCATGAGCATGATTCAGCGCCGGCTGGAGAAGCGCAAGGAAGCCAGCAGGGCCGCCAAGCAGCAGCTCGGCGAGGTCGAGTGGCGCGGCGGCTGGTAGACCGCCCGCAGCCGATGCGCGCGCCAGCCTCCGCGAGCCACCTCCACCGCCGGCGGGCAGCCCGGGCATGAGCGAGCCCGACGCCGTCCGCTACGAGCGCGAGGGCGCGGCAGCGGTGGTGACGATCGACCGCCCCCACCGGCGTAACGCGGTGGACGGTGACACCGCGGCGCGGCTGCACGAGGCATATCTGCGGTTCGAGGCCGACGAGCAGGCGCGCGTGCTGGTGCTGACCGGCGCGGGCGGGGTGTCGTTCTGCGCCGGCGCCGACCTGAAGGCGACGGCGACGATGGCCGGCAGGCTGATGTCGGCGGAGGGGCCGATGGGTTTCACGCGCCTGACCCCCTCCAAGCCGACGATCGCCGCGATCTCAGGGTTCTGCCTCGCGGGCGGCCTGGAGCTGGCGCTGTGGTGCGACCTGCGCATCGCCACGGAGGGCTCGACCCTCGGCTATCCCGAGCGCCGCTGGGGCGTACCTTTGATCGATGGTGGAACTCAACGACTGCCACGCATCGTCGGCCTGGGCCGCGCGCTGGACCTGATCCTCACCGGGCGGATGATCGACGCCGAGGAGGCGCTGCGCATGGGCTTGCTGACAGAGATCGTGCCCGCGGGCGCGCACCTGCAGCGCGCGCTCGCGCTCGCCGAGGGCTTGGCCCGCTTCCCCCAACGCACAATGCTCGCCGACCGCCGCGCCGCGATCGAGGGCCTGGGCATGCCCCTCGCCGACGGCCTCGCCCTGGAGTCCCAGGCCGGCCCCGAGGTCTTCGAAGAAGGCGCCCGTGGCGCCGCCCGCTTCGCGGCGGGCGAGGGGCGGGGAGGCGCAGGAACTGGGGCGTAGCCCAGGTAGCCCCATGAGCATCACAATCGCCGGCACCACCTTCGAGAACCATCATTACGACCAGCGCGGGGACGTGCTGTACCTCAGCGTGGCGCACTACAAGGGCGCATGCGCGAAGGCGTCGTCAACCCCGGAGGGCCACAACATCGAGTACGACGCGACGGGTCGTGTCGTCGGTATGACTCTCACGAATGTGTCTTGGCTGCTCGATCGCGATGGGGAAATCACGATCACCCTACCCGCGGGCCACGTCAGCTCGGACGATCTAGCCCAAGCGCTGCGTCCAGCCGCATAGGCAGCCTGCAACGCCCGGAGGGGCGCGGCGGAGGCAGGCTGAGTGGGAGGCGTAGCCAAGGGTAGCCCGTCCGGTCAACTACCCAACCCGCCCCGACGAAGTGCGTCCAATCGCCGCTTACATGTATAGCCGGTCGCAGACCGGCAAACCACTCATTTAAAGATCAATTCCCACACTGACTCATCTCCGGCAAGCCCACCAACCGTGTGTCTCCGCCCGAGGCAGCGGCGTAGCTGGAATACATGCCCGCATCGCACGCCCAAGCTAATACAGCTACGCCTGGTCATACAGCTACGCCGAGGAACCCCACGGGACAACCGCCCGCACATCCAAGCGGGTGAACACAGGCCGCGGGTATTACAGCTTCGCCGAGTCACCAACGACGCCGTGCTACCACGCGTAGTTACCATCAAAGACGCGTGGTAAAGTCAGCTTCGCCTGGTTATACCACAGCTACGCCTGGTCATACACAGCTACGCCTGGTCATACACAGCTACGCCTGGTCATACAGCTACGCCGCTACCTCGCATGGCGACACCCGCACAGTGGGCTTGCCGGAGAGATGCCAGTGACAGAACATATCCTTACGGAGTCGCGGGCCGGCCGTACCGGCCGACGATAGATGTAAGCGGCGATTTGACGGACCAGCTCCCGTCCCGCGCTCGTGATTACACGGATTTACAGCTACGCCTTGTCACACACAGCTACGCTTGGTCATACAGCTTCGCTTGGTCATACAGCTACGCCGCTACCTCGCATGGCAACACCCGCACAGTGGGCTTGCCGGAGAGATGCCAGTGACAGAATATATCTTTACGGAGTCGCGGGCCGGCCGTACCGGCCGACGATAGATGTAAGCGGCGATTTGACGGACCAGTTCCCGTCCCGCGCTCGTGGCTACACGGATTACCCAAACCAGCCCGCCCAGTTACTTGCCTATCAATCGCCGCTTACATCTATAGCCGGTCGCAAGACCGGCAACAGACTCTTTTAAGATCAATTTCGCACTGACTCATCTCCGGCAAGCCCACCAACCGTGTGTCTCCGCCCGAGGCAGCGGCGTAGCTCACTACAAAGACACCGCACCCACCACACCCACCGCACCCGCCACACTCACCGAGCTCAGCAGGCACACCAAACCTACACAGCTGGAATCCAAGCTCGCCGCGTACTTCCAACCCAGCCCCGCGCGCCCTCTGACCGCCTACCAGGCACGAGCACATCAAACCCAACCCTCAACACGACAGCCGCAAGTCCATCCGAGGTAGGGCGCAGCTGTAAGTAAGCCAAACCGCGCCGCTTCTCCCGCCCGAAGCCCAACGGCACAGCAGTAAACCAAACCTCGCCGCTTCTCCCGCCCGAAGCCCAACGGCACAGCAGTAAGCCAAGCCGCGCTACTTCTCCCGCCCGAGCCCCAACGGCGTAGCTGTACGTGTACGCCAAGCAGCGCGATTCGCCTCCGGCGCCCCGCCGCGGCGCCGGCACCGCCGCATAGAGATATCCTCGCCTGAGAATGGCCTACTTCGTCACAGGCGCGACCGGCTTCATCGGACGCCGGCTCGTGGAGCAGCTGCTGGCAAAGCGCCAGGGCAAGGTGTATGTGCTCGTGCGCGATGCCTCGACCGGCAGGCTCGACGACCTCCTCGAGCGCTGGCGGGCCGTCGTGGGAGGGAGCGCAGGCAAGCGCGTCGTGCCGGTGATTGGCGACCTGCGCAAACCGCTGCTCGGCGTCCAGACCGAGCGCGTGGAGGAGCTGCGCGGCAAGATCGACCATTTCCTCCATCTGGCCGCGATCTACGACATGACCGCGCCGGCCGAGCAGAACACCGCCGTGAACGTCGGCGGCACCACGCACGCGGTCGAACTCGCGCGCGCGCTGGACGCCGGCCGCCTGCACCACGTCTCCTCGATCGCGGTCGCCGGCACGTACAGGGGCACGTTCGCGGAGGACATGTTCGACGAGGGGCAGCGGCTGCCCTCGCCGTATCACCGCACGAAGTTCGAGTCCGAGCGGATCGTGCGCGAGCAGCCCTACGTGCCCTGGCGGGTATATCGGCCGGGGATCGTCGTGGGCGACTCGCAGACCGGCGAGATGGACAAGGTCGACGGGCCGTACTACTTCTTCAAGGCGATCCAGCGCGCGCGCCAGCTGCTGCCGGAGTGGGCGCCGCTCGTGGGCCTGGACTTGGGCGACACGAATGTCGTGCCGGTCGACTGGGTGGCGAGCGCGCTCGAGCACATCGCGCACGAGCCCGACCTCGACGGCAAGTCCTTCCATCTGACCGACCCGCGCCGCCAGCGCGTGGACGAGCTGATCAACGAGCTCGCGCGGGCGGCGCACGCGCCGCGCATCGCCGTGAGCATCGACAGACGGCTGACCGACCCGCTGCCGCGCTGGCCGCTGGCGCTGGCGCTGGCGCTGCCGCCCTGGCGGCAGGCGAAGAACCTCGCGTTGCGCGAGCTGGGGATCCCCCAGGAGGTCCTCGCGCACATGGAGCTCGTGCCCCGCTTCGACACGCGCGAAGCCGCGCGCGCCCTGGCGGGCTCACCCCTGGCCGAGCCGCCACCGCTGCACGACTACGCCTCGCGCCTGTGGGACTACTGGGAGCGCGAGATGGACCCGGGCATGGCGCGCGGGCGCACGCTCGAGGAGGCGCTCGAGGGCCGGCATGTGATGATCACGGGCGCCTCTTCGGGGATCGGGCGCGCGAGCGCGCTGAAGGTGGCGGCGGCGGGCGGGGTGCCGCTGCTGGTGGCGCGCAACGTGGAGAAGCTCGAGGAGACGCGCGCGGAGATCGTCGCGGCGGGCGGCACCGCCTACGTGTACGCGGCCGACCTGTCGGACATGGAGTCGGTGCAGCGGCTGGTGGAGCGCGTGCTGGCGGACCATCGCCACGTGGACATGCTCGTCAACAACGCGGGGCGCTCGATCCGGCGCTCGATCGCGCTGAGCTACGACCGCTTTCACGACTTCGAACGCACGATGCAGCTCAACTACTTCGGCGCGGTCAAGCTGATCATCGGGCTGCTGCCGTCCATGCGCGAGCGCGGCTCGGGGCACATCGTGAACATCTCCTCGATCGGCGTGCAGGCCAACCCGCCGCGCTTCTCCGCCTACGTGGCCTCCAAGGCGGCGCTGGACGCGTTCACGCGCGTGGTCGCCTCGGAGGTGGTGGGCGACGGGGTGACGTTCACGACGATTCACATGCCGCTCGTGCGCACGCCGATGATCGCGCCGACGAAGATGTATGACGCGTTTCCCGCGATCACGCCCGACGAGGCGGCGGACATGATCTGCGAGGCGCTGCGCTCGCGCCCGAAGCACATGGGCACGCGCCTGGGCACGTTCGGCGAGGTCGCCTACGCGCTGAGCCCCAGGGCGGTCGATCGGCTGCTGCACCTCGCCTACCGCGTGTTCCCGGACTCGGCGGCGTCCAAGGGCCAGCGCGACGTCGAGGAGCGCGCCTCCTTCGAGCAGATCGCGCTGGCGAACCTGATGCGCGGCGTGCACTGGTAGGCGCGCGCCTCTAGGATGCCGGGCGCTGCGGGGCGAG
>DASZHJ010000342.1:0-18073 GCA_035938015.1 Allostellaceae bacterium | reverse complement strand
GTGGACGGCGGCATCATGGTGACGGGCTCCCACAATCCGCCGGACTACAACGGTTTCAAGCTGGTGCTGCAGAAGCGTTCGTTCTATGGCGCGGACATCCAGCGCCTCGGCGAGATCGCCGCGGGCGGCGCGTTTCGCGCCGGCAACGGCAAGATCTCGACCGTGCAGCTGCTGGACCAGTACGTCGCGCGCCTCGCCGCCGACTACGACGGCAAGCGGCCTCTGACGGTGGTTTGGGATGCCGGGAATGGCGCCACCGGCGACGCGCTCGTGCGCCTGACGAAAACGCTCCCGGGCCAGCACGTCCTGCTCAACGAGGTCATCGACGGGCGCTTCCCCGCGCATCATCCCGATCCCACCGAGGCCAAGAACCTCGCGCAGCTGCAGGCGGGCGTGAGGGAGCATAAAGCCGATCTCGGCATCGCCTTCGACGGCGACGGCGATCGCATCGGCGTGGTCGACGCGCAAGGCCGCATCCTCTGGGGCGACCAGCTGATGACCGTGCTGGCGGCGGACGTGATCCGGGCGATGCCCGGCGCCACCATCATCGCGGACGTGAAGGCGAGCCAGGTGCTGTTCGACGAGATCGCACGGCTCGGCGGCAAGCCGCTGATGTGGCGCACCGGTCATTCCATCATCAAGTCGAAGATGGCGGAGATCGGCGCGCCGCTCGCGGGCGAGATGAGCGGTCACATCTTCTATGCCGACCGCTATTACGGCTACGACGACGCGCTCTATGCGGCGATCCGGCTGATCGGCATCCTCGGGCGCAGCGAGGCGAGCCTCGCGGAGTTGCGTGATCGCCTGCCGGAGGTCGTGAACACGCCGGAGCTGCGCTTTCCCTGCGAGGAGAGCCGCAAGTTCGCGGTGGTGACGGAGGTGCGCGACCGCCTCAAAAAGGCCGGCGCCGAAATGACCGACATCGACGGCGTGCGCGTCAAAACCAAGGACGGCTGGTGGCTGCTGCGCGCCTCCAATACCCAGGCGGTGCTGGTCGCCCGCGCCGAGGCCCGCGATGCCGCGGCGCTCGATCGCCTCAAGCACGCGCTCACCAGCGAACTCGCCGCCAGCGGCATCAAGCCGCCGGCGTTCTAGTCAAACAGGGATCAGGCGCTCAGTTTTGCGCGAGGTGGAGTGCGCTCGGTGCCACGAGAGCGCAGTCGTGGTGTTTCTTGTGGAGAGCCTGGCAGGCGTGCTCGGCGTCCTTCTCGCTGAAGCCCCCGATGCGCGCGCGATAGTAGCGGTCCTTCTCGCCGGCGCCGGGTTTGGTCACGCTGACCGCATGGCCTCGAGCGCTTGGCAGTTCCGCAAGAGCGGTATGGGCGGCCTTCTCGGCCGCGCTCTGCTGCGCGAAAGCGCCGACCTGGATGCCCCAGCGGCCGGTCTCTGCCTCGCCGCGAGCGACCTTGGTGGGGGCCGCCTCGGCCGTGCCGATCGGGGAGAGATGATGCAGAACCCGCTTGGCGCGCGCCCCGAAGCTCTGGGACGCGAAGGCGCCATCGCCCTCGCTAAACGCCTGCGCCGCCGGTGGGCTCGCCGATGCCACGATCGTATCGGTCGTATCGGGAGCCGTGCGGGAGAACCCGTCGTTCAGAAGCGCTGCCATCTTGAGGTCGCGCGCATGCGCGCTCTCGCCGCCCATCACCACGCCGATGAGCCGATGGTTGTTGCGTACCGCCGAGGCCGCAAGATTGAACCCCGAGGCCCGGATATAGCCGGTCTTGATGCCGTCCATTCCGTCGAACTGATCCATCAGGTGATTGTGCGTGGCGATCACCTCGCCACGAAAGACGAACTCGCGCGTTGCGAAGTAGGGGTACATGTCGGGGAAGTCGTGATAGAGCGCACGGGCGAGCTTGGAAAGGTCGCGTGCCGTGGTGATCTGCTCGGGATCAGGCAGGCCCGAGGCGTTATGGAAGAAGGTGTGCGTCATGCCGAGCGCGTGCGCCTTGGCTGTCATGCGTTGCGCGAAGATCTCCTCGCTGCCGGCGAGCCATTCCGCCGCAACCACGGCCGCGTCGTTCGCCGAGCGGGTCACCAGGCCCAGGATCACGTCCCGCACCGCCACGGTCTCGCCGGCGCTGAGGTCCAGCTTGGTGGGTGACTGAGAGGCGGCGTGCTCGGAAACCGGCAGCTGCGTGTCGAGGTGGATACGCCCTTTGTCGAGCGCCTCGAAGATCAGATAGAGCGTCATCATCTTGGTGAGCGAGGCCGGAAAGTGCGGCGCGTCCGCATTCGACTCGCTGATCACGGTTCCGGTCTCGGCGTCGATGACGATCGAGGTGTAGGCTTGTCGGCCTCCGCCGCTCATGTGAGCCTTGCGACTCGCGTCGGCTGGTCCTATCGGCCCAACGGCCATGATGAAAGCCAGTAAAGCGACGGCGGCATAGGCCCGCGCATCGCGCAACCCACCCAATCCCCAAACGACGCCCACGTTCCCATCCTCCGCCAAGGTTCGGTCACAATCCGAACACAGGGAGGTTAAGGAACTCTAGCAATGATGTCCATGATTTCCCGAGGCTTTGCTCGAATTCGTTAAGCGACCGGCTTGAATCCCTTGGGCAATTCTGGATCTGCCGGTAGGGTTTGTACATGCTGCGCTGCAACCGGAAGGTGGAGGATGCCACAGCTCGAGACTTGCAGAATGCACGATCAGCGCGATATTGAGGCATGCTGCAGTGCAGCATCAGAAATCGGGTCGATGGCCGAGATTGGCGGCATGTCTTTTCAAGGGAGCTGATCGCGATGGCGAAGAAATCTGCCAACAAGAGAGCTGCTGCAGCCACCGCGAAACTGCCGACGCGGCCGGCGCCGACCTGGCCGACCGCCCGAGGTGCTGCCGAAGGCCTCCGCACGGGCTATGAGGACTTGGCGACCCAGGGTAAGGACACGCTGTCGGCGCTGGTCGCGGCCAACGCCGCGCTGACCCAAGCGCTCGAGCGCATGAGCCTCGAATTCGTGAGCCTCGCCCGTGCTGCGGTGGAGAGTGCTGCGGCCACAGGCGCGGGCCTGGTCGACGCGAAGTCCTTCGAGGACGTGGTGGCTTTGCAATACGATTTCACCAAGGGCTGCGTGGAACGCTTGATCGTGGGCGGCGCGCGCCTCTCCGAACTCGGCCTCAAAGCCGCGAGCGAGGTCTACGAGCCGCTGGGCGCACGCGCCGAGAAGGCGCTCGATGCGTTGAGGAAGCCGCTCGCGGAGTGATCTCGCCGGCGCTTAAGCCGGCTACAGTCAATTTCGGCGACCGAGAGGCAGGGGTCGCCTTCCCCGGCCCGGCGGAGTTCCCGTCGCGCCCTTCTTTTGCCCATTTATGGCGGCGTTAACCGGTATCGCAGCATTCTCACAACGCGGTGCAAGGGACTGCTGCGGATGTCACAAGTGCGAGAGGGCCGGAAAGCCCTTCCCCCCGGACGCGCTATGCCAATATCATGGGGCATGGCGTGCCAATCGATCGAGCTCCATGAGCGATCCTGAGAAACGCAATGGCGAGGGACCAAGCACCGGCGTCATCGTCAAGGCGAAGCCCAAGACGAAGAAACCGTCGATGTACAAGGTCCTCATGCTAAACGACGACTACACGCCGATGGAGTTCGTTGTGCACATCCTGGAGCGGTTTTTCGCCAAGACGCGCGAGGAAGCAACCCGGATCATGCTGCACGTACACCGCCGCGGCGTCGGGATTTGCGGCGTCTACACGTATGAGGTGGCGGAGACCAAGGTGACTCAGGTGATGGACTTCGCTCGGCAGCACCAACACCCGCTGCAATGCACCCTGGAGAAGGAATAGACTCGGCCAGGCGGCGGTACTTCGGATCAGCAAAAGGACTACGGGTTCATGCTTTCGCGGAATCTCGAGAAGACCCTCCATCGCGCCCTCGGCTATGCCAACGAGCGCCGCCATGAGTACGCGACCCTCGAGCACCTGCTCCTGGCGCTCACCGAGGACCAGGATGCCGTCGCCGTCCTGCGCGCGTGCACGGTCGATCTGGAGAAGCTGCGCCGCGACATCCTTGCCTACGTCGACAACGAGCTCGCCAACCTGATCTCCTCGCACGGCGACGACGCCAAGCCGACCGCGAGTTTCCAGCGCGTGCTGCAGCGCGCGGCGATCCACGTGCAGTCCTCCGGCCGCGAGGAGGTGACCGGCGCCAATGTGCTGGTTGCGATGTTCGCGGAGCGCGAAAGCCACGCGGTCTATTTCCTGCAAGAGCAGGACATGACGCGCTTCGACGCGGTGAACTACATCTCGCACGGCATCGCCAAGGCGCCGGGCCGCTCGGAGACCCGGCGGGTCCAGGGCGCGGACGAGGAGGAGCGGCTGGAGAAGCCCTCCAAGCGCACCCACGACGCGCTCGACGCCTATTGCGTCAATCTCAACAAGAAGGCCAAGAGCGGCAAGATCGATCCGCTGATCGGCCGCGAGGCGGAGGTGGAGCGCACCATCCAGATCCTATGCCGGCGCTCCAAGAACAACCCGCTCTACGTCGGCGATCCCGGCGTCGGCAAGACCGCGATCGCCGAGGGTCTGGCGCGTCGCATCGTGCAGCGCGAGGTGCCGGATGTCCTGCTGAACGCGCAGATATTCGCGCTCGACATGGGCGCGCTGCTTGCGGGCACGCGCTACCGCGGCGATTTCGAGGAGCGCCTGAAGGCTGTGCTGGCAGAGCTCGAGGCAATGCCGGGCGCGATCCTCTTCATCGATGAGATCCACACGGTGATCGGTGCCGGCGCCACCTCGGGTGGCGCGATGGACGCTTCCAATCTGCTGAAGCCCGCGCTCGCGAGCGGCAACATCCGCTGCATCGGCTCGACCACCTATAAAGAATATCGGAACTATTTCGAGAAGGACCGCGCGCTGGTGCGGCGCTTCCAGAAGATCGACGTGAACGAGCCCACGGTCGAGGACTCCGTGAAGATCCTCCGCGGACTCAAGCCCTACTACGAGCGCCATCACAAGGTGCGCTACACCGCGGATGCGATCCGCGCGGCGGTCGAGCTCTCCTTCCGTTACATCAACGACCGCAAGCTGCCGGACAAGGCGATCGACGTGATCGACGAGGTGGGTGCTGCGCAGATGCTGCTGCCCGAGAGCCGGCGCCGCAAGACCATCACCACGCGTGAGGTCGAGGCGGTGGTGGCGACCATGGCGCGCATTCCGCCCAAGAGCGTCTCGCGCGACGACAAGGAAGTGCTCAAGAACCTCGAGCGCGACCTCAGGACCATGGTGTTCGGCCAGGACAAGGCGATCGACGCGCTCACCTCCGCGATCAAGCTCGCCCGCGCCGGCTTGCGGGAGCCCGAGAAGCCGATCGGGAGTTATCTCTTCTCAGGGCCGACCGGCGTCGGCAAGACCGAGGTCGCCCGCCAGCTCGCGCGCACCATGGGGATCGAGATCACCCGCTTCGACATGTCCGAGTACATGGAGCGCCACACGGTCTCGCGCCTGATTGGCGCGCCACCCGGCTATGTCGGGTTCGATCAGGGCGGGCTCCTCACCGACGCGATCGACCAGCACCCGCACTCCGTGCTGCTGCTCGACGAGATCGAGAAGGCGCACCCCGACCTCTTCAACATCCTCCTACAGGTGATGGACTACGGAAAGCTCACGGACCACAACGGCAAGACCGTGGACTTCCGCAATGTGATCCTGATCATGACGACCAACGCCGGCGCCTCGGACCTCGCCAAGGCCGCGATCGGCTTCGGCAGCGAAGTGCGGGTGGGCGACGACGAGGAAGCGATCAATCGGCTCTTCACGCCGGAGTTCCGCAACCGGCTCGACGCCGTGATCTCCTTCGCGGCGCTGACGCCCGAGACGATCGGCCGCGTGGTCGACAAGTTCATCCTGCAGCTCGAGGAGCAGCTCGCCGACCGCAACGTCACCATTGAGCTCGACGACGAGGCGCGGAAGTGGCTGGGCACGAAGGGCTACGACAAGCTCTTCGGCGCGCGGCCGCTGGCGCGCATCATCCAGGAGCACATCAAGAAGCCGCTCGCGGAAGAGCTGCTGTTCGGCAAGCTGGTCAAGGGCGGCGTCGTCCACGTCCAAGTCAAGGACGGCAAGCTCGCTTTCCGCTTCGAGGAAGCCCCGCCGCAGCCCTCGCGCAAAGAGCCGGAGTTCGTGGAGTAGCCCGAGCCCGGTTTCCCGCTGTCCCGTGGCGATAGCCATGGGAGAGTGAGGGTGTGCTATTAACTCGCGCATGCCCCTCGCCGATTTCCTTCGCGGCATTCGCGTCATCGATGTCAGCCAATTCATTCCGGGGCCGCAGGCGGCGTTGCACCTGTCGGACCTCGGCGCGGAGGTGGTGAAGGTCGAGCCGCCCGGCGGGGAGCCCATGCGCAGCTTTCCGCCGCTCGATCCCGACGGCGTCTCCGCGCCCTATAAGCTCATGAACCGCGGCAAGACCGTGGTCGAGATCGATCTCAAATCGGGAGCAGGCAAGGAAGCGTTTGCCGATCTCGTCAGGGCCGCCGACGTGCTGGTGGAAAGCTACCGGCCAGGCGTGCTTGATCGGTTGGGTTTCGATCGCACAACCCTTGAGCGTCTGAATACCGGGCTCGTGCATGTGGCGCTCACGGGATTCGGCCAGACCGGGCCTTATCGCACGCGTGCGGGCCACGACATCAACTATATGGCGCTCGCGGGCGGGCTCGCGGCCTCGGGGACGGAGGAGAGGCCGGTCGCGGCCTACCCGCCCACGGCCGATCACGCAAGCGCGCTCCAGGCGGCGCTCGCGGCGGTGGCGGCGCTGTTCCGGCGCCGGGAGAGCGGGCGCGGCGCGTTCATCGACGTGAGCCTCGCCGAGACCGTGCTCGCCTGGCAGGCGATCCCGATGACGCTCGCTCGGCGCAGGGGGCAAGAACCCTGCCGGGGCGCGCAGATCCTGAACGGCGGCACCGCGCGCTACCATGTCTACCGCGCGGCCGACGGAAAGTTCCTGAGCCTCGGCGCGGTCGAGCAGAAATTTTGGGCCGCGTTCTGCCGCGCGGTCGGCCGAGACGAGTGGATTCGCCGCCATGACGATCCGCGGCCGCAGACCGCGCTCATCGCAGAGGTCGCGGCGCTGATCGCGAGCGAGCCGCTCGCGCATTGGGAGCGCGTGATCGATCCGGCGGATTGCTGCTTCCACGCGGTGGTCGAGCTCGCGGACGTGCCGGATCATCCGCAGATCGCAGCCCGAGGGCTGGTGCACCGCGCCGTCGAACATCCCGCGCTCATCGAGACGTTGTTTCCCGCCTGGGTCGACGGCGAGCCACCGCCGCCGCGATCGCCTGTGCGCTTTTCCGGAGCGACCGAAGTCCTCGCACGCTGGCAGGGGCTCTGAGTCACCGAATGCGAGCCAAGCTGTTCGCGAGCGTGGCAGGGATGTTGGCGCTCGTCGCCGGCGTGGTGGCGCACGCTGATGAAGAGCGCATCCTGTTGCCGACGCGGCCGGGGGTGACCGAGCTGCTGCTGGTGACACCGGCGCAGGGCACGCCGGTGGCGAGTCTGGTCCTCTTCAACGGCAGCCCCGGCGTTCTCTTCCAGCATGACGGCAGCGGACAAGCGACCGCGCTCAACGGGCAGAATTTCCTGATCCGCTCGCGCATGGCTTTCGCTGCGGCGGGCTTCCTCGTGGCGTCGGCGGATGCGCCATCGGACCATCTCCGTGGGATCGACGAGTTTCGCAGCACCGCGGCGCACGCCCAGGATGTCGCGGCCGTCATCGCCTATCTCCGGCAGAGAGCGCCGGTTCCGGTCTGGCTCGTCGGCACCAGCATGGGCACGATCTCCGCTGCCAATGCCGCCGCTCGCCTCAAGCCCGGCGGTCCCGACGGGTTGGTGCTGACCTCGAGCTTGACGACGCAAACGCGGCACTCCGTGCCGGTGAACATCGCGGTCGACGTCGACGCGATCACTGTCCCGACGCTGTTCATCCATAACAAGGAGGACAATTGCGTGGCTGCGTCTTTCGGCGGTGTCGCTCCGCTGATGGAGCTCTTCAAGCACGTGCCGAGGAAGGAGCTGATTGTTGTGGAGGGCGGCAACTCACCAAAAGGGGACCCCTGCGCGCCGATCTCCCGGCACGGCTATTTCGGGATCGAGGACGAGGTGGTCGGCGATATCGCGCGCTGGATCAAGGGCGGGTAGGGAGCGGACGTCGCCGCTCAGCGAGCTTCGAAGAGCTCAACGGCATTGCCCGACGGATCCTCGCACAGGATCTGCTTGCCGCCGGGACCTTCCAGGATCTCGTTACGGAACGCGACGCCACGCTGGCGGAGGGTCGCCACGAGCCCCGCGAGGTCCTCGACCTCCAGCACGAAGCGGTTCCAGCCGCCGGGCTCTGGCTTGCGCCCGTCCGGCATGGGCTTCGAGGCGGAGGCCGCCGGGCCCGCGAGCCAGAGCGTGAGATCGGCGCGCGCCAGGATCGCCATGGCGGGCCCGAACTGCTGCTTGAGCTCGAAACCAAGCGCGCCCGTGTAGAACGCGATCGCCTGGTTCACATCCGTCACCAGATATCTCACGGCTGCCATTGCTGCTCTCCCGTCATGCCGCGGGCACCGTGCCCTCGACGATGATCCGGTGCATCACCCGCTTGGCGCCCGGGGCATAATCCGCGTTGGCCTTGTGCATGGTGCAGCGGTTGTCCCAGATCACGATATCCCCCGGCCGCCATTGGTGGCGATACTGGTAGCGCGGCTCGATCGCGTGCCGGATCAGCTCGTCGAGCAGGCGGTCGCTCTCGCCGCGCTCGAGCCCCAGGATGTGTGACATGCGGTTGGGGTTCATGTAGAGCGCCTGGCGGCGGGTCTCGGGGTGCCGCCGCACCAGCGGGTGGATGACATCCGGGAGTTGCGCAGCCTCGTCGCTTTGGAGTGTCGCGATCGCCGTACCCTTGCGCGGCGAATCATATTTGTGCACGACCCTGAGGTTGGCGATGCGCCGTTGCCTCTCCGGCGAGAGATCGTCGTAGGCCCGGTACATGTTTGTGAACTGCGTGTCGCCGCCGGTTTCGGGAACTTCGAGGCCGTAGAGCATGGTGAGGGAGCACGGCACGGCCTTGTAGCTGTCGTCGCTGTGCCAGTGCGCGCCCACCACCAGGCGCTTGCCGTCGCCCGCGACGTCGCGGTCCTCGCTGGAGAGGATCATGATCTCGGGAATCTCGGCGTGCCGCGAGGCGATCCGCACTTGCGGCAGCGGCTTGCCGAATCCGCGCATGGCCCCCAGATAGGCCGCCGGCGTCAACGATTGCCCGCGGATGCACAGCACGAGATTGTCGAGAAGCGCACGGTGCAGTGCATCCGCGGTCGCGCCGTCGAGCGGGCGATTGAGATCGATGCCCTCGGCTGCGGCTCCCAGCGCGGTTCCCAGCTTAGAGAGGACGACTCCCATGGCCGATGCCTCGATTAGCTTCGTGACACCCGGCCAATTAATCCATCATCGCGAGGCCGGCGCCAAGGGCCTCGCTATCGGTCCTGCCCGGTGCGGTCGCTGAGGAAGACCACCGTCATCAAGCCGCCGCCGAGGAGCACGGTGACGATCACGCCAAGGGCGAGCGCCACCTCGCCTTCGACTGTTACCTCGCTGTTGCCGCTCGACGCCCATAGCACCGCACCCGCCGCCGCGAGGATGGCCACCACGGCCACGATGGCGAAACTCCGATAGGCTTGGCGGTCGAACATTGCGCGGTTTCCAAGGTAGGACGGGGATCGTCGCGCGTCGGCTATGGTTCCTCGCACCGGAACGGCGACAGCTCCTGGGTGAGCTCGTCCATCTCGGCGGCGACCGCCTCGCGCTCGCGCTCGAGGAAGTTCTCGATGGCGCGGGCGAAGCCGCGGTCGCGCACCCAGTGGGCGCTGTAGGTGGGCGTCGGGAGATAACCCCGCTGGATCTTGTGCGTTCCCTGGGCGCCGGCCTCGACCCGCGCAAGGCCGCGCTCGATCGCGAAGTCCAGCGCGCGGTAGTAGCAGACCTCGAAGTGCAAGAAGGGATAATCGCCGATCGTGCCCCAATTGCGGCCATATAGAGTGTCGGATCCCAGCAGGTTGAGCGCGCCCGCGACATAGCGCTTTCCCTGGCGCGCCATCATCAGCACCACGCGGTCGGCGAGGCGCTGGTGCAGGAGATCGAAGAAGGCGCGCGTGAGATAAGCACCGCCCCAGCGGTGATCGGTGGTGGCGCGGTAGAACCGATAGAACGCGTCCCACTGCCGCGGCTCGAGGGCGCTGCCCGTGAGCGTCTCGATCTCCAGACCACCGGCCAGGGCGTCGCGCCGCTCGCGGCGGATTTGCTTGCGCTTCCGGGAATTGAGCGCGGCCAGGAAATCCTCGAAAGTAGCGTAGCCGCGATTCTCCCAATGATATTGCTGGCCCGAGCGCTGGAGAAAACCGGCAGCGCCCAGCCGCTCCCAGTCCTCGCGCGTTGGGAAGGTCACGTGCAGCGAGGACACTTTGTGGACGCGTGCGACCTCGACCAGCGCCGCGGTCAATGTGTCTGCGGTATCGGGCGGCGCATCGGGGCAAACCAGCAGCCGCGGCCCCGTCACCGGTGTGAACGGCACCGCCGCCTGCAGCTTCGGATAGTAGCTGCCGCCCGCGCGCTCATAGGCTTGCGCCCAGCCATGGTCGAAGACGTACTCGCCCTGGGAGTGGCTCTTGAGATAGAGCGGCGCCGCTGCGAGCAGTCGCCCGTCGGCGTCCTCGACCAGTACGTGCTGCGGCAGCCAGCCGGTCTTGGCCGTGGCCGAGCCGCTGGCTTCCAGCGCCTCCAGAAAGGCGTGAGAGAGAAACGGATTGTCGGCGCCGGCGCAGGCATCCCACGCCGCCGCCGGCACCTCGGCGAGGCTCTCCAACACGCGTATGCGAGCGGGACCACCGCCGTCGGGCATGGCGCTCAGCGCACCTCGAAGATGCCGTCGACCTCGACAGCGAGGTTGAACGGTAGGACGTTGACGCCGACCGCAGTGCGCGCGTGGCGGCCCTGATCGCCCAGCACCTCCACCATCAGGTTCGAGCAACCGTTCACGACCTGCGGCTGCTCGGAGAAGTCGTCGGTGCAGTTGACGAAGCCGCCCAAACGCACGCAACGCACAACCCGATCGAGGTCGCCGCCGACCGCGTTCTTGAGGTGTGCGAAGATGTTCAGGCCGCAGAGCCGAGCCGCCTGCTGACCCTGCTCGATCGAGATCTCGCGACCGAGCTTGCCAGTAAATCTCCGCTCGCCCATCCACACCGGCAGTTGCCCCGCGATGAACAGGAGATCGCCGCTTCTGACGAACGGCACGTAGTTGCCGGCAACCTCGCCGGCCTTCGGCAGCTCGATGCCGAGTTCCTCGAGACGTGCCTCGATCCGACCCGGCATGATGTAGCCTCTTCCTTGGCTCACGCGACGTCGCGAGCATAGCGGCTGTCCGCCGGGCGATCCAGGGCGCCCCGAATCTGCCGCAATCTTGCGCTAGGGAGGCCCATGCCCGCACATATCGATTTTCCCGCGCGGTTTCGCCAGTGGATCTGCGGCGCGCTCGGCGCCTCGATGCTGCTGTTTCTCCCCACCGCGGCTTCTGCGCACGTCCTCGGCGACACCGGGGTCGCCTACAGCGCCGACCGCTTACTCAGCGTGAACGGGCAGCGCTTCGACGGTGTGGTCTACGCCATGCCCGGTTTCCAGCGGCATGAGCAGACCATGGCCGGCATCCCGCAGGTCGCCATCTTCAATCTATCCGCCGGCCGCGGCTACTACGTGGTGCCGTCGGTGCGCACCTACATCGACTTCCCCATCGACGTGGCGGTGCGCGAGCTCGGCATGCCCGACGTACTGGGCGGGCCCGTAGGCACGGAGCGGCAGGGCGGCGTCATCACCACGAAATACCGCGTAGACCACCGTGCCTCCGACGGCACGCGCATCGAGGGCTTCGTCTGGCTCGCGGCGAGCGGCATCCCCATGCGTGGCGAGGGCACCGTGACCGAGACCAGCGGCAAGCACACGCCCGTGAGCTGGCGGCTCTCCAACGTGCGCATCGCCCCGCAGGACCCCGGCCTGTTCCAGCCGCCCGACGGCTTCTATCGCCTGCCGGCGGCGGCTCTGCCGGGGATACTCGGCGGCGGCGGGAATTGAGCGGCGCGGCTGCTGTTACGGCGGCAGAAGACTGAAGGGCAACGTCGCCGTCTCCATCTCTCGCGCGATGATGATCTCGGCGCGCGCCGGCTCGTTGGAGAGCGAGAGATCGAAGCGCGCTCCCCCATCCGGTAGGGGCATGATCACGGGAGGCCCGCCGAGCATCAGCGCCTGTCCGTGGCCGTCGAGCAGCCGGATATAGACCACGTGATCGGCATCCTGATTCGTCTCGAGTACCAGACTGTGGCGGCCGCGCGCGGCAACCGTGACTTTCATGTCGGACGATCGGACGCTCCGGCCGACGCCCAGATCGTCGAGGGGCACCGTCTCCAGCGCGGTCGGGAAGCGCAGGAGCAGGCTGCCTTCCACCGACTGGAGATCCAGCGGCGTCGCTTTGGTGGCGATCGAGAAATTCGCGGGCGCCGCGAGAACGCCTTGTTTCGGCGCAGACACGAAGCGGAGCGACGTGGACCAGACCGAGCGTTCGGTTGAGGCCGGCGGCACCAGGACTGTTCCATCCTTGAGCGTGACACGGGTTAGCTGCAGTTGGCCGAGATTGTAGCGTCGAGCGAAGCCGGGCGCGTCCGGGCCCCGCACGGTCATGCTCAGAGCCAACTGAAAGAAGGGCTGCGCCCTGTCGAGGGAGATTTCGAAGGGCTCGACCTCAGTCACGGAGAGCCGAGGCTGCGGCTTCTCCGGCGGCGGCAGCGGCTTCCAGGTGCCAGGATTCGGCACGTCGGTCGAATACTGCGCGCGCAGAGCCTGATGGGTGTAAGGCTGGAACTCTGGCGTGTCATCGCGCGCGAACGGATGGTGCTCGGCCGAGAGCAAGAAATCGGTCAACTCGAACGGAAACTCGGTCGTTTGCTCCTCGGCCGCGAACACGATCTCGAGCGCCGCAATGGAGCCGCTATAGTCGGCTCGAGCCGCGAACCCGCTGCCGAGCAGGAGATCGCCGGATATCCTCATGGAGCTCGCGAGCGGCTGACCCTTCGCGTTGAGGGCGCGGATCAGCAGCACGCGATCCCTATCGCCGGTGACCTGGTAGGAGAGGCTACTGCCCGCGACCCGGCTGATGCTGATCTTTGCGCCGTACTTCTCGACGACCATGCCCGACTTCGGTTCCGTGAGGGTCATCGCTTCAGTCTTCGTGGGCAGCCGCAGCGCGATATGGCCCGCGATACGCTGCAGCGCTCGGGCGTCGGTGCCGGGGACCAAGTGCACGGTCTTGCGTGCGGAAAGGCGCGGGGGCAACGCGCTCGTGAAATAGGCGGGCATGCCATTGCGCTCTCGGCCGCAGTCCTCGCCTTTCAGCAACTCTTGGCCGCTGGTCGACGTCACGCGGTCGATGATCAGCCTCGCGCGCGGGGGCTCCGCGGCGATATTCGGGATACCATTCGCAAAGCCTGCGACCACGAGCTCGAGCCCATCCTCTGCCGCAGATCCTAGTTGGATCGAATCGAGGCGGATGCCGAACGGTCCTACGTTCACGTCGACCTTCCCGGTGAATTGGATGGTCGGATCGTAGGGATCGAGCGCGGCGATTGAAGCCGTTGGCTCGAATTTCAGTGGGTTGGTATCGAGCGTCTCCGCACCGGGACCGCTCGGCTGCGTGTCGCCCTCGAGGCCCGATCCGCCGAAGATCTGCCCTATGAGCTCCTTTCCGACGTCCTGGAGCCGCGCCAGAGTCGCCCGGTCGACCGTCACCTCGAGTGTGCTGCGCGCACCCTCCGTGTGGATCGACAGGCCGTCGTAGAGGCGTGCCACGGTTGGCATGGCGGTTGCCCAACGAGCGCGGGACTCGTTCACGGCATGCTGCCAGGTCTTGATTTGCTCCGTCGCGCGGTTGGCATCCCTGGCGTCGAGCACCAGCCGCAACTGGCCTTGGGGTGGAACAGCCGAGATGCCGAGGCCGAGATAGGCACGCTGAAAGGCCTCGACATTCGGCGCCATCGCGTCGGCGGCCGGTCCGACGAGCGGGAACGATGCGCCGGTCTCCAGTCGGTCTGGCCTGCGCACTGCGATCCCCGCGACATCGGTGAGCGCCAGCTCGTGCCACCACCGGGTCTCGCCGTTTTCGCCCTGTGGCCTATCGCCGAATCTCGATGCGAGACCGGCATAAGAAGCGGGATCGGCGAGGAGGATCCAACCGGGCTCGGCAGTGACCCTCCATGTCGCGGCGGGCTTGCAGGAGCTGGCGTCGGTGAGCGTCACCTCGTAGGACGTGCGTCCGTCGGCCGTGATCGGCCTGGCGTGTAGCTCGCTCGTGAGATAGGCGCCGATGGCGGCGGGGTCGAAGCGTCCGATGAGCGCGACGGCCTGCCTCAGGCCTGCCTCTTGGCTCGGATAAAGGGCGTAGAGGACGTAGTCGAGGTCTCGCCTCGGATCGACCCGAGCACCGCGGAGATGGTCGAGCAGGTCTCGCTCGCCGGGCGCAGGCGGCACGCTCTCCGGCGAGGCCGCCGGTAGATCCATGAACCAGCGTTCCAGGAAATCCACCTGCTTCGCATTCACCCCAGCGAGCAGCAGCAGATCCGGCGTGGCGAGCGCCTGCTCGGCGCGGGGAAGGGCCTCGGGCAGGATGAACAGAGGCCGCCAAACGAGGAGGTACAGGCCGGCGCAGAGCGCCAGGACACCTACCAGGAGAGCGACAGCGATCTTTCGCATGATCGCCGGAGGTAGCACCGGCGCCATGAACGGATTGTTAACGACACGCGGCCGGATTTGCGTGGGAAGTGCGGCGGCGCCGTGGGGGATACGACGCCGCCGCTGACGCCGGCCAGGGGGAGAAGAGCCGGCGCGGGGTAGATGGACATGAGGTGATAGGGCGCGGCGGGCGCCGGTATCCCCGGAAAAGAAGCCGCCGTTAAGGCTCCCGAAAGCCAGCACCCGTGCTATTCGGATCCGTTTATGAGCCGCTCGATGCCACGCGCAGCCGGGCTCGGGATTTCCTTGAGCAGGAAGGGTCAAGCCGAAGGTTTTTGCGGCTTCAAATGTGTTCACTTTCATGGGAGCCGTGAAGGACGCGGCAGCTCTCATCGCGAAAGGGCGCCTTCCAGCTCATGAACCTGATCTTGCTGGGCTGGTCGTTCCTGGTGATCTGCCGCCGCGAGCTATCCCATTGGTGTCTGCAATGCCGCCATGGTCGCGGTCCACGATTTGCGCACCGCCGGAACGACAGCCACGCTCGGCCGATGTTTGGCCATCGCCGCTCGGCACCTGCACAGAATCTGGATGTTCACGGTCGTGGACAGCTGGATCACGGTCTCGGCCATATTGGATCGACTGCCCAAGCAGCACTATGACCGCACGCCCGCGGACGAGTTGCTGTACTACGCCTGGAAAGTCTCTACCATGGCCGTGGTGCCGGCGCTGGTGAACGGTCGAAGCTTTCTCGCCGACGGCAGAGACTCATATTTGTTGCTGACCTTGCAGCCCAAGCGAGCTCTGGGTCTGCAGCTCGGCTACAGCGCTGTCTGCTGGGTGATCGGAATCCTGACCTATGTCGGCGCCATCGCGGTGATCGCGCGATCCGGCGCGGGGGCGGACGATCCGCATTACATCTACAACACCTGGCGGCACCGGTCTTCGTCTCGGTCGGTGTCGTCGCGGTGGTAGTGCGGCCATTCTTCCTGCTCAGCGTCGTCAAATTTTACACGGATCTCGTCGACGTCAATGCTGAGGTCGAGCAGGACATCGCATCAGAGCCCACCCGGGAGGACTCGGTCCTGTCGTAGAAGCTTGTGACGTTCGTTGTCCTGCTGGCTGCGGTCGGCAGCGCCGCGTTCTTCG
Organism: Allostellaceae bacterium; assembly: GCA_035938015.1. Lineage (GTDB taxonomy): Bacteria > Pseudomonadota > Alphaproteobacteria > ATCC43930 > CGMCC-115725 > DASZHJ01. Next base: position 2,187 of record DASZHJ010000342.1, on the reverse strand, counting down.
GCGACGAGTTCGGGCTCACCGGTTGGATCGAACGATTGGCGGACCAGGATCTGCTCGCTTTTCACCAGCAACGGATCTAGCTGGGCCGCATCAAGCTCGGGAAAAAAGCAAAAAAAGTGGGGTGCGGCCCTGAAAGCCGCACCCCTAATTTCTGCCTCATTACTGCAGCGCCGGCCGGGAGGCTTGGGCCGGGGCTGCCCTGCGACGCGTCAGCTGCAGCCGCTAGTCTGGCCGCAGGTGTCGCACTTGAGGCAGGTTCCGTTTCGAACCAGCGTGAAATTACCGCACTCGGTACAGCTGTCTCCTTCGTAACCCTTGAGCCGCGCCGTGCGGATCTGCTCGAGCCGCGCATCGACCGCGGCGGCGACGCTCACCGTCGCTTGCGCGACCATGCCGGACGCGCCGGCGGTCGCTGTCGCGACGCCGACATTGAGCGCGGCATGCCCGGCAAGCCCCGTGGTCACCTGTGCCGTCTTGGCGGCGCCGCCTTGGAATACCGTGAGCTTGCTGCGGACGTAGCCGGTGGACGCGAAGCTCCGCACCACGGCGGCGACATCGGGTCGGGGGGCGCCCTCCGGCAGGCTCGACTCGGAGATGCCCTTGCCCAAGGTATCCGGCGTGAGATCGGCAGGCTGGACGTGAGCGAGGTCGTTGCGGCTCAGGTAGGAGACTGCGAGCTCGCGGAAGATGTAGTCGAGGATCGAGGTCGCCATCTTGATGGCGTCGTTCCCCTCCACGATGCCAGAGGGCTCGAAGCGCGTGAAGGTGAAGGCCTCCACGAACTCCTCCAGCGGCACCCCATACTGCAAGCCGATGGAGATCGCTATTGCGAAGTTGTTCATCAGCGAGCGGAAGGCGGAGCCTTCCTTGTGCATGTCGATGAACACCTCGGCGAGCTTTCCGTCTTCGTACTCGCCGGTGCGCAGATAGACCTTGTGGCCGCCGACGATCGCCTTCTGCGTATAGCCCTTGCGACGGTGCGGCAGGCGCCGCCGCTCGGCGGCTTGCATGACGCGCTCGATCACCCGCTCGACGATCCGCTCCGCCACCACGGGCACGCGCTCGGCGAGCGGTCTTTGCAGAAGCTCCGGCACCGCGTCCTCGTCATCCTCGTCCTCGAGTAGCGACGACTGTAGCGGTTGGGAGAGTTTGGAGCCGTCGCGATAGAGCGCATTGGCCTTGAGGCCCAGGCGCCAGGAGAGCGAATAGGCCTCCTTGCAGTCCTCGACGGTAGCGGCGTTCGGCATGTTGATGGTCTTGGAGATGGCGCCGGAGATGAAGGGCTGCGCCGCCGCCATCATACGGATGTGGCTTTCGACCGAGAGGAAGCGCTTGCCGATGCGCCCGCAGGGGTTGGCGCAATCGAATACCGGCAGATGCTCGGGCTTCAGGAAGGGCGCGCCCTCCAGCGTCATGGCCCCGCAGCAGTAGGTGTTCGCGATCTCGATCTCGTGCTTGGAGAAGCCCAGCGCCGTCAGAATGTCGAAGCCGGGATCGGCGAGCTGCGTGTCGGTGAAGCCGAAGGCGGCCTTGCAGAACTCCTCGCCGAGCGTCCATTTGTTGAGGGCGAACTTGATGTCGAAGGCGCTCGCTAGGGCGTTCTCGAGCGTGCCGATCGCGCCCTCGGTGAAGCCCTTGGCTTTGAGATCGGCGTGGTCGATATGCGGCGAGCCCTTGAGCGTCGCGTGGCCGACGGCGTATCGCGTGATGGCCTCGATCTCGCTTTTGCCGTAGCCCAGCGTCTTCAGCGCTTCCGGCACGATCCGATTGATGATCTTGAAATAGCCGCCGCCCGCGAGCTTCTTGAACTTGACCAACGCGAAGTCCGGCTCGATGCCCGTGGTGTCGCAATCCATCACCAGCCCGATCGTGCCGGTGGGTGCGATCACGGTCGATTGGGCGTTGCGGAAGCCGTGGGCCTCGCCGAGCGCCAGCGCGCTGTCCCAGGCGAGCCGCGCGGTCTTGACCAGCGCAGGGTCTGGGCAATTCGCGTGATCGAGCGGTACCGGCGGGATCGCGAGATCCTCGTAACCCGCGCGCTCGCTATAGGCGGCGCGCCGGTGGTTGCGGATCACGCGTAACATGGGCTCGCGGTTCTCCGCGTAGGACGGGAACGCCCCGAGCTCGGCCGCCATTTCCGCGGAGGTCGCGTAGGAAATACCGGTCATGATGGCGGTGAGCGCGCCG
>DASZHJ010000341.1:0-3916 GCA_035938015.1 Allostellaceae bacterium | reverse complement strand
GTGCAGCGCATGGGCGCGCCGAGCTTGTCTCCGGAGGCGCAGATGTTGCAGCCGATGCACTCGCGGATGTCGTCGAGCCGGCCTTCCTCGATCTTCTTGGGCAGGAACGGATCGGCGATCGAGGGCCGTGCCGCGCCGATGAAGTCGAGCACGCCTTTCCTGACCAGCACCGCCATGTGGTCGGGCGAGGTGTAGCGGCCGACGCCCACCACCGGCTTCGTGGTGAGCCGCTTCACGAAATCGATGTAGGGCTCCTGATAGCCCTCCTCGGTAAAACGCGAGGTCGCGCTGTCGTTCTCCCACTCGCTGACATTCACGTCCCAGAGATCCGGCAGCTCCGCCAGCATCTCGATGACCTCGCGGCCCTCGCCGGCGCTGGTGAGGCCGCCGGGGCCCATGAGCTCGTCGACGGCAAGACGCACCGCGATCGCGCAGGTGTCGCCCACGGCCTCCTTGGCGTCCTCGATGAGCTCGCGCAGCAGCCGGCAGCGGTTCTCCAGGCTGCCGCCGTACTCGTCGCTCCGTCGATTGTGCCGGCGCGACAGGAAATGCATGGGGAGCGAGAGATCGTGACCGGCATAGACGTAGACGATGTCGAACGCCGCCTTGCGCGCGTTGAGCGCACCCTGGCGGAGCCAGCGGCGGAGGTTGCGGATGTCGGTCTTGTCCATGGCGCGGGCGGTGATCGGCACCGAATAGGGCACCGGCCGCGCGGTCGGCGCCATCGGAATCTCCCGCGATTCCAGATTGAGCCCGCGATAGCCCATATGCGTGAGCTCGATGCCGGCGAGGCTGCCGTGCCGGTGGATGAGATCGGTCGTCCGTGCGAGGTAGGGAATGTCCTGCGCGTCCCAGAGCCGGATCTCCTTGAGGGTGCCGCCGCTCGGGTGCACGTCGCACTGCTCCGTGCACACGACGGCCCAGCCGCCCTCCGCCTTGATGCCGCGCATCACCGCCATCGGCGTCGGCCACGCGCGGCCCATGCCGTTGCAATGCGGAACTTGGTAGAAGCGGTTGCGCGCCGTCACCGGGCCGATGCGAACCGGCTCGAACAACACGTCGTAGCGGGGATCGCGCACGGAGCTAGCCGCCGTCAGGCGGCCTCGCGCCGCACCTCGGCCCAGGTGTCGTCGAGGGCGCCCCGCCAGCGGCTCAGCATCTCGTCCACCTCCGGTTGGTCGATGATGAGCGGCGGCGTGAACACCACGCGGTCGCCGACCACGCGCAAGATGAGCCCGCGGCGCCGCGCGTGCCGGTCGATGATTCCGCCCACGCGTCCCGCCGGCGCATAAGGGCTGCGCGCGGCCTTGTCTTGCACCAGCTCGACGCCGCACAAGAGTCCAACGCCGCGGATGTCGCCCACCAGTGGATGCTCGGCCGATTTCGCGAGCTCGGCGAGCAGATGCGCGCCGACGCGGCGGACGTGGCCCACCACGTCCATCTCCTCGTAGATGCGCAGCGTCTCGAGCGCCACCGCCGCCGTGACAGGATGGCCGGAATGAGTGTAGCCGTGCGCGAAGGTGCCCTGCTTGTCGCCGGCCGCCAGCATCGCCTGATAAATGCGGTCGCTCACCAGCAGCGCCGAGACCGGCTGGAAGGCCGCCGAGAGCGCCTTGGCGCAGGACATCATGTCGGGCTCGAGCCCGAAGGTCTCGCTGCCCCACCAATTGCCGGTGCGGCCGAAGCCACAGATCACCTCGTCGGCGACGAACAGCACGTCGTATTTGCGCAGCACCCTCTGGATCTTCTCGAAATAGGTCTTGGGCGGCAGGATGCCGCCGCCGCCGCCCATCACCGGCTCGGCGAAAAATCCGCCGACGGTCTCGGGCCCCTCAGCCAAGATCAGCGTCTCCAGGGCGTCCGCCATGCGGGTCGCGAACTGCTCCTCGCTCTCGCCGTCCTCGTGCAGGCGGTAGTAGTGGGGGAATTCCGTGTACCGCATCATCGGCAGCGGCAGTCCGAAGCCCGCGTGCATGTCAGGCCGGCCGGAAACGCTGACCGCGGCAATGGTATTGCCGTGGTAGCCGCCCTTGCGCCCGATGATCTTCATCTTTCCGGGGTTGCCGGTCGCGTGGTGGTAGTACCAGATCAGCTTGATCGCCGTGTCGTTCGCCTCCGAGCCCGAGCACTGGAAGATCGCCTTCGACATGGTCATTGGCGCGATCGACAGCAGCTTCTCCGCGAGATCGATCACCAGCGGATGCGAGGCCTGGCGGAAGGTGTGGTAGTAGCCGAGCTGCTTCATCTGATCGTAAGCGGCGCGCGCGAGGCGCTCGGACGCCGTGAATCCCAGCGCGGCGCACCACAAGCCGGCGGCGGCCTCGATGTAGTCCTTGCCCGTCTCGTCGAAGATGCGGCAGCCCTCGCCGCGCGTGACGACCAACGGGCCCTCGTCCCTGAGCTTGCGCAGATTGGTCTGCGGATGGACGTGGTAGGCGACATCCCGTGCGGCGGGCGAGTTCGGTAGCGGCGTGGTCATCGTGGCACCTCCGGAGCATTTTCAGGCGAAGCGGACAGCCGTTCGTCGTCGAGATTGCGACAAACAAGTGCCGGAGCATAGGGAGCGGCGGTGCTCGCGACAAGACGAGCCCATGTTGCAGATCTGCGGCGGCGCGTCGCGATTCTAGGCGTTGTACCTTCGTGGCGGTCGACCATGACATGGAATCGATCCTGCGCCTCTCGCAGCGGCTCGTCGTGATGGCCCGCGGCGCCAAGATCGCCGACGGGCCGCCGGCGTTGGTGCGGGCCGATCAGGCCGTGCTCGCGGCCTATGCGGGGCTTTGAGATGGCCGGGGGCGACGCGAGCGCCCTGCCCTGGCTTGCCGCGCGCGGCCTGGTCGCGGGATATCTGCCCGGCATCAATATTCTCAGGGACGTATCGGTCGACGCCATGCGCGGACAAATGCGGAGCGTGCTCGGCCCCAATGGCACGGGCAAATCCACGCTGCTCAAGGTGCTCTTCGGATTTCTGCCGGCGCGGGAAGGGGAGATCCAGTTCGATGGACAACCCGCGCGCGGCATTCCCGCGCACGAGATGGGGCGGCACGGCGTTGTCTACCTCCCGCAGCGCCCGAGCATCTTCCCGCACCTCAGCGTCGAGGTGAACCTGCGGCTGGGCGATGGCGCGCAGCCTGATGCACGATCCCGTGCTTTTTCTCGTCGACGAGCCCACCGCCGGGATCGAGCCGCGCGTCGCCGGCCTCATCTACGAGTTGATCAAGGACCTCGCGGCACAGGGGAAGGCCGTTCTCCTGGTCGACCAGAACATCAAGCGGGCGCTGGAGATCGCGGACTACGTCTACGTGATGCGCACCGGCACGGTCCTCTCGGAAGGCTCGCGGGACGAATTCGGCGGCGACACCGAGGCGCTGGTGGCGCGCTGGCTTTACGCCAGCGGCAACGTCGAGCAGGCCTGACCCGCTTTACCCTGGCGACCGCGGAGACTACGCTCGTCGGCCGGCGGCGTAGCCATAGAACGGAGTGACGTCATGTCTCTCTTCCGCGGCAACAACGGTCCCCGGATCAAGCACCTCGCCGAGGAGACCGCTCCTTACGATGCGATCACGGTCGAGAAGTTGACGCCGGTGATCGGCGCCGAGATCGGCGGCGTCGATCTGTCGCGGCCGCTCGGCAATCACGCCATGGAAGAGATCCATCGCGCACTCGCGGAGAATCTGGTGATCTTCTTCCGCGACCAGCACATGAGCCCGGATCAGCACTTGGCCTTCGGCCGCCTGTTCGGCGATCTGCACATCCATCCGGCGGCTCCCTCGGCGCCGCAGATGCCGGAGATGATGATCATCCACGCCGACAAGGACTCGCCGCGCGCCAATGGCGAGGGCTGGCACAGCGATGTCTCCTGCGACGCCGAGCCACCGATGGGCAGCATTCTCTATATAAAGACCTGCCCGCCGCT
>DASZHJ010000340.1:0-12591 GCA_035938015.1 Allostellaceae bacterium | reverse complement strand
GGATGATCGAGACCTTGTGCACGGCGTCGGTGCCGGGCAGCGAGAGCGCCACCAGCGTGTGGCCCATCTCGTGGTAGGCCACCACCTCGCGCTCGTGCGGCACCAGCAGGCGGTTCTTCTTCTCGAGGCCCGCGACGATGCGCTCCACCGCCGCGGTGAAATCGTCCAAGTTCACGCACTCGGCGCCGCGCCGGGTCGCGATCAGCGCGGCCTCGTTGACGAGATTGGCGAGATCGGCGCCGGTGAAACCCGGCGTCAGCGCGGCGAGCTTCTCGGGATCGACGTCGCTCGCGAGCTTCGCCTTCTTCAGATGCACCTTCAGGATCTGCACGCGGCCGACCTTGTCCGGCCGGTCCACCAGGATCTGGCGGTCGAAGCGGCCCGCGCGCAGCAGCGCGGGATCCAGGATCTCCGGCCGGTTCGTGGCGGCGAGCAGCACCAGGCCCGATTTGGCGTCGAAGCCGTCGAGCTCGACCAGGAGCTGGTTCAGCGTCTGCTCCTTCTCGTCGTGGCCGCCCCCCATGGGATAGGCGCCGCGCGCGCGACCGAGCGCATCGAGCTCGTCGATGAAGATGATCGCGGGCGCCTGCTTCCTCGCCTGCTCGAAGAGGTCGCGCACGCGCGCGGCGCCGACGCCGACGAACATCTCAACGAATTCCGAGCCGCTGATCGAGAAGAACGGCACGCCCGCCTCACCCGCGACCGCGCGCGCGAGCAGCGTCTTGCCGGTGCCGGGCGGACCCACAAGCAGGATGCCCTTGGGCACGCGCCCGCCGAGCCGGCCGTAGTGCTCGGGGTCCTTCAGAAACCCAATGACCTCCTTCAGCTCCTCCTTCGCCTCGTCGACGCCGGCGACGTCTTCGAAGGTGGTCTTGGTGTCGGTCTCCACGTAGACCTTGGCCTTGCTCCGGCCGATCGACATCAGCCCGCCGCCGAAGCCTTGCTTCTCCGCAAAACGGCGGAACACGAAGAACCACACGCCCAGGAAGAGCGCCGTCGGCACGATCCAGGACAAGAGCGTGCTGAGGAAATTGCTCTCCACCTCGCCCGCGAATTTGACTTTGTACTTGTCGAGATCCGACGCGATGTCCGTCGGCACCCGCGTCGTGACAAACATGGTTTTGCCGTTTGCGTTGGGCTGCTTGAGCGTGCCCTGGATGTACTTGTCGCTGACGCGGACTTCGTCGACGTGACCCGCCTGCAACTCCTGCTGGAACTCGCTATAGGGGATGACGTCGATCTTCTGGCTCTGGCTCCAAAGCTGTTGAATCAGCAGCACCGCGAACATAGCCGCGATGAAGTACCAGGCGTGATATTGGGCTTTCTTGTCCATGATCGTCTCCCGGGCCCGCCCTGGCCCAGGCGCCCTTCAGCAGACATAGGCATCAACATCCGATGCCGCAACCGCGGGGATCAGGGCTTGGCGCTCGGCCCGTAGCGTAGGACTTGCACTTTCTCCAGCGTTACCAAGCCGCTACCGATCATGGTCTCGAGCACCGGCAGGAAGGCGGTGATCTTCGCCTCGGCGTCGACGATCTCCACCACCATCGGCAAATCCTGGGACAGCCGCAGCACCTTGGTCGTGTGGATGCGGCTGGAATGGCCGAAACCCAGAGAGCCCCGCAGCACGGTCGCACCCGCAAGGTGGTGCTCGCGCGCCTTCATGACGATCGCCTCGTAAAGCGGCTGATGCTCGTGGCGTTCGTCCTGGCCGAGGAAGATCCGCAGCAAGACGGCATTCTCGGGCGGCTGCATGAGTCTAGGCTCCCTTGAGACCGTTGAGCGCGAGCGCCGCAATATGGCCGAGCCAAACCCCCAGCAGGCACAACACCACGGAAAGCACGATGTTGGCCCCGGCCCAGAGCCATTCGCCGTCTTGCGCCAGCGTCAGCGTCTGGATGCTGAAGGAGGAGAACGTGGTATAGCCGCCGCAGATGCCGATCATGACGAACTGTCGAGCCGCACTGCTGACCAACACGCGGCCGTCCGGTCCAGTGAGCGTGCCGAAGAAGCCGATCACGAAGGACCCCGACACGTTGACGATGAGAGTGCCCCAGGGAAACGTCTGCCCGAACCGCTCGGCGACGAACCCCGAGAGCCAATATCGTGCCACGCCGCCCAAGGCGCTGCCGACGGCAATCCAGAAGTAAATGAGCAATCCTGCCTCGGCCCGCTGGGGGGAACCCGACGGCCATCCTTGAGGAGCGCGGCCCTTCGGTCAATCGGTGCTATTGACCACAATCGCGCGGTTCGCGCTTCCAAGCCAATGGCGGGGCTTGTATATTAAGGCACCTGTTCGCAACCATTGAAAGGAGGTGATCCAGTGTCTCATTGTCTCACGCCGCGATCCTCAGGGACTCGGACCTGGATCCTCGCCACTGTCGAGGTCCACGCCGCCTGACCTGACGTTTCTCCGGTCAGAAGCCGGAGCGCGGTCCGACAATGGAAGGGCTGCTCGTGAGAGCAGCCCTTCTTTGTTTTGATCGCATTAACTCTTTAGAGTTGGCAAAGCATGCAAATTCGGCTCTAGATCAAGCTGGTTCGCCAGAACGCATCAGCGGGGAGTTCCGGCATGCCGACCGAAACGCGGATCATCACATTCACCAACGCTGAAATTAAGCAAGCCATCGCCCAATATTGCGTGAAGACCGGCCGCCTCGCCGCCAGCGGCGGCATCGCAGCGCTGACTTTCTCGAACGATGGCGGTGTCAGCGCCAGCTTCGAGCCCGCGCCCGCCGGCCCCAAAGTGACCTTCCAGGAGAACGAGATCGCGGCTGCCGTCCTGCTGCATTGCAAGGAGCGCGGCATCCCCATCGCCCGCCGCGCAATCAAAACGCTGCAGGTGGCCAAGGACGCGGTGATGCTGACGCTTACCATGCCCTCATAAGGGTGCATCGACGCGGGTTTGCTGGGCCGGGCCCGCGTGCTAGATCATTCAGCATTCGCGCACGGACTCGATCCCAGGAGGAAGCTTCATGCCGAAGATCAGGCACATCGCGCTCGCGACCAACGACCCCGTGAAGACCGCCGCGTTCTACAAGGAGGCGTTCGGTTTCAAGGAAGTCGGCCGCGCCGGCAGCCCCGACAACCCCAAGGCGATCGCCTGGGGCTTTTACCTAAGCGACGGCACGCTCAACCTGGCGATCCTCAAGTTCCAGAACGTCGACCAGCTCGGCCGCGGCCTCGATTACGTCGGCGTGCATCATTTCGGCATCCTGGTGGACGACATCGCGGACTACGAGAAGAAGCTCGAGGAGATGGGCGCGCCCTGCTTCATGAAGGCGGATCCGCATACCGCGAATTCCTATTACGAGACCAAGTTCCGCGGGCCCGATGGCGTGGTGTTCGATCTCGCCGACCATCCCTGGGTGGGTGCCGCACCCGCGGGCGTCGCCGAGGTGACGGTGCCGGAGCGAAAGGTCAAGGCGACCGAGCCCGCGAAGTAGATCGCCGCCGAGGCGCCCCGTGCCGCGCGTCGTCGGCATCGATCACCTGGTGATCCGCGTCTCCGACTTCGCGAAGTCGAAGCGGTTCTACGACGATGTCCTGGGCTTCCTGGGGTTCAAGCGCAAGTACGACTATGCCGACGCCGCCGGCTGGAGCAACGGCAAGACGCTGTTCTGGATCGGCGAGGCCGACCGCGAGGGCAAGCGCCACAAGCACCGCATCGGCGACATCGGTTTCCACCATTACGCCTTCGAGCTCGGCAAGCGGCAGGACGTGTTTGACCTCGAGGCGTTCCTGAGAAAGAAGAAGGTCACCATCGTGGACCCCGCCGCCGAGTATTACTCGGGCGGCTATTACGCCGTCTTCTTCCTGGACCCCGACGGGCTCAAGCTCGAGGGCATGCACTACCCGACGCGGCCGACGCGCAAGAAGAAACGCTGAGGCTCGGGCCGACGCGCCCGGAGCGAGATCAAAGCCCCGAGAGCGCCCGCTCGTAGTAGGAGAGATCGAGGTACTTCTCGGCCGGTTGCGGTGCGCCGGCTTCCATGTCAGCGCGGAGCGCCAGCGTGTTGCGGAAGCCTTGGAGGTCGAGGCGCGCATCGACGGCGATTCCGCCGCCCGGGGCGAGCGCCCGCTCGACCGCCGCCTCGGCGAGGTTCTGCTCGATCTTGAGATGGCGCGCCAGAATGGTTGCGGCGGCGGTGCGGCTGGATGTTTCCCGCGCCCAACGCAAACCCTCGATCGTCGACTGCAAATACTTGACCAGCGTGTCGGCATGGGCCGCCGCCCAGTCGCGTCGCACCCAGACGCCGGTGCCCTGATAGGGCCCGAGCGCCTGCACGGCGCTGCCGAGGCTGTGGAACCCTTCTTTCTCGGCGGCGATATTCCACGGCAAGTTCAGCATGGTCGCGGCATTGCTCTTGTCCTCGCGCAGGGCCGCCAGGCGCTGCGCGGTACCACCCTTGGAGACGACCGTATAATCGCCGCGCGTGACGCCATTGAGCGCCAGCATCTTGTAGAGCTGGAAGGCGTAGGCCGTATTGGGCGCATCGACCAGCACGGTCTTGCCGCGAAGCTCCTCGTAGGCGCGGATCTCCGGTCGCACCATCAGCTCATTCATGCTGTCGTCGCCGCCGGCGACGATGACCACGTCGGCCTTGCCGGTGTCGACCATATAGACCGCGTTGTCGACGCCCGAGGAGGCGATGTCGATGCTGCCGTTGGCCATGCCGTCGCGCAGCGCCTGGGAGTTGGGCGTGATGCTCACCTCGACGGCGAGGCCGCGCTGAGCATAGAGGCCCTCCTCTTGCGCGACGAAAACCGCGAGGTCCTGCGGCCCCGAGAACATGGTGACGCGGAGCGGCGTGGTGTCCGCGACCGCCGAGGCGAGGCTCGCCGCGAGGGCAAGCAGCGGAATGACGCTTGCGAGGGATTGCTTGAGGTGTCGCGTCACGGTCATTCTCCTCCTGGGTGGGTTTGACACTCCGGGCGCCCCTTTGAATCTGCGCCTCGAGGGCCTGGCGACCACGGTAGTGCCCCGTGTCAATTTGCTGCACGATCGACACCGCCGTCGCTTGGCAGAGGCCAAGTATATCCCTATGTTGGCAGCGATCCTCGTAACCCGGATCAGTCTTTAGCGATAGTTCGCGCCACGCTGGATCGGCCTCGCGCAGGCGCATGAGCGCAAAATCCGTGGGTATCGGTCATGCGGAGCTATCTCGAGGATCCCGTAAAGATCACGCTCTCGATCACCAAGGCGTGCAACCAAGCCTGCAAGCTGTGCTACTGCGATTGCTCCCAGGAGCCATCGGGCGAGGAGCTGACCGGTGAGGCGTGGATGCGCTTCATCGATTATCTCGTCGAGCATGGATTCATGCAGGTCTATATCGAGGGCGGCGAGCCGTTGCACCGCTCCGACATGATGGACGTGCTGCGCCACTGCAGCCGAAAGCTCATGACCCTGCTTCGGACGAACGGCCGCCTGGTCGACGGGACCAAGGCGCGCGAGCTCAAGGCGATCGGTGTCGGCCGCGTGCTGGTCGACCTGATGGGCGCAAACGCGGACACCCATGACGACCTCGCCGGCACGCGCGGTAGTTTCGAGCGCGCCTGCAATGCGGTCGCGGAGCTCGTCGCAGCCGGGATTCCGACCGACGTGCTCACCATCCTCAATCGGCGCAACGTCGGCGAGATGCAGGGACTGCTCAAGCTCGCGCATCGGCTGGGTGCCGAACGGGTCGGAATTCTCCGCTTGTATCCGCTCGGTCGAGCCAAGCGCTGCTGGAACGAGGTCGCCCTCTCGCTCGACGAGCAGATGCAGGTCATCGAGTCCCTCGATCCGCCGCCCGGTCTCGGCATCATGCAGTCTTGGCATCCGCGCGATCACAATTGTTGCTGGCAGAGCGCCACGGTCGACGCCGTCGGGAATTCGATCGGCTGCGTGTATCTGCGCGAGTATGTGAATTACGGAAACATCAAATCGATGTCTTTTCTCGACACTTGGCACAAGGATCCGCTTTACAGAAGATTGCGCTCGGGTGAAGTTGAGCGGTCGTGCTCGGACTGCAGCGCAAGCCAGGGCACCAATGGTGGATGTCGATCGACGGCTTACGCCTTTCACGGGCGCTGGGACGCCCCTGATCCGTTCTGCTCTCGCCTGAACAACGGGGTCGATCTGCGTGTCTTACCCAAAGGCTTGCTGGAGAAGGGTCCCCAACGTCCGGACCCGGCCGCTGCCTGAGATGGAGGTCTGCATCGTATTCACGCCCGACAATCCGAACTTGTTTACGCTCAACTCGACCGCCTGGCTGGTCTTCGACCTCTGCGACGGCAGGAGCTGGAGGCGGCTCGAGAAAGCCTATTACGATGCGGTCGAGCCGCTGCGGTCTCCCGAGGAGGCGCGAGACGAGCTGATCGGCGTCGTTTCGGATCTCGAGCGAAAAGGCATCATCGAGCGCGACCGGGTTGCACGTATGTCCAAACCGAGGCCCACGACACGGGGCCGCAACAAAGGAGCAGGCAGCAATGGGGGATGATTCGAATCGCAACCGCATCAAGGATCTCATCCATCGCCAAGGCATGCCGCCGGCGCCCGCGGCGGCGCCGCTGGTGACCGAGGTGCGCACCGACGGCGGGATGATTCTTCATCGGCCTCCGAAGAAGCGCGGTTTCTCGATCGGCCCCATACTGATCGAGTGGACCTATGGCGTCCCCCTCGACCAGGTCGAGAAGTTCAACATTTTCCTCGACAAGAACGAGGAGTTTATCGCGGCCTGTTGCGAGGAGCTGATGGAGGGCGTGTCCTACCGCGGAACGTTCCTCACCGCCGGCTTCGGCGACGTCCGATACAAGACCTTCTGGTCATACGCGTCCCCGGAGGCGATGGAGGAGTGGGGCAGCGTGCTGAAGAAGCGGTCCAAGTTCGTCACGGTCCTGGCGCAGCTGCGCTCGTACTGGACGCGAGATCCCGGGCGCGCCGAGATGCGCTACCAGGAAGCAGCGCAACTGACCGATCTGGACGCCAACGCGGCGGAGAAGCCCTTCCTTCAGCTCACGCTTGCGGCCACTAAAGTAAAACCGCGATAGCTCAGCCGCAGCCGGACGGCGCCGACGACCGGATGGCGTCGAGCGCGGCGCGAGCGCGTCTCTCGAGCGCGGCGGCGCCTTGCGTCTCGGCGGCGGCTAAGGCCGCCGAGAACGCTCGCGCCGCTTCCGACGTGTCGCCGGTCCCGCGGAGCAGTTCGCCCTTGATGCGGAATATCTCCGCGTCGAAGAAGTGAACGTTGTTGTCTTGTCCGCTCGCCAGCGCATCGGCGATGGTGACGAGCCCCTCGGCGAAGCGCCCGGCCACGCCCTGAATTTCCGCGAGCAGAGCAAAGGCGTGCGGGAGAAACAGCTCGGCGCCCGTGGCTCGATAGGCGCCGATGCCCTCGATGAGCTGATGCATGCCGGCATCGAGCTTGCCCTGCTGCGCCATCGCCCAGCCGCGTAGAATATTCGCCCAAGCGATCCAGTACGGAAGTCCATTCTCGGCGGCGACTTCCGACGCCTCCACAGCCAACGCCTCGGTCGTCACGGCGTCGCGCAAGAATTGGTGGAGTGCCGCCATCATGCAGAACGAATACGTGCGACTGATCGGAGTCTGCAGGCCGCGCGCCAGCGCCAAGGCCTCGCGGCCACGCTCGACCGCGGTCGCGGAATCGCCAATGAACCATTCGATCCAGGCGGAATGGACCAGCCACAGCACGGCTGGCTGCGCGCCGTGGAATATGCTCTCGCGGCGTATGTCGGCGCCCGTCGGCTCGCGCGCGCGGCTCAGATGCGCTCTCGCCTCGGCAAGCTGGCCCATGCAGAACAAGCACCATGAGACGCGGCGATTGACGTCGACGATCAGCAAGGGGTCGCCGGCATTCTCGGCGAGACGGAGCAGCTGCCGACCGATCTTGAGCGCCGTGTCGAGAGGTCCATGCACTTGATAGAAGGACTGCAGGCCGCGCAGCGCCGGGAAGAGCTGCGGCGTCTCGCCGACTTCCTTGCAGATGGCCAACGCCTTGAAAAAGGTCTCCTCGACCTCCGAGGCGCCGTAGCCCTTGACGGCGATCAGCGCGGTGCCGAGGCCGATCCGCATCGTCACTTCGTCGTGCGATCGAGCGAGTGTCGTCGGTAGCAGCACCACCTGCTCGAGCCCCTTGGCAAAGTGCGCCGCAGCATCGACGTTCGCGCCGCGCTCGAGTGCCCGCTCGCCGGCCTTGCGCCAATACTGGGTCGCCTCGATGGAACGCTCCGCCAGCGCATAGTGATGCGCCACCAGTTCCGGCTGAGCCTCGACCAGCTCAGGAAACTGCTCGGCGAGCACGGCCGCGATTCGCTCGTGGTAGACGCGCCGCCGGGCACGCAGCAGAGAGCTGTACGCGACTTCCTGAATGAGAGCGTGACGGAAGCTGTACGTGGTCTGCGAGGCTCTTTCGCGGCGAACGAGGAATCCCGCCTCGATCAGCGTCGACAGCCGTGCCTGCAATTCAGGCTTGGTGAAGGGTGCCACCGCCTCCAGCAGGCGCTGCGGGAATTCCCGCCCGAGAATCGACGCGAGTTGCGCCAGAGGCTTCTCCTCGCCGAGGCGGTCGAGACGCGCGGTCAGCAGCGTGCGAAGGTTCGTGGGTATGGCGAGCGGAGGGGAACGCGTCAGCAATCGATCTGCGGGCGCCCGCTCAAGCGATTGATTGGCATCGATGATCATGCGGGTGGGCTCTTCGACGAAGAGCGGCACGCCGTCCGTCTTGGCAACGATGTGCTCGACGAGGGGCGTGGCCAGAGCCTTGCCCCCTGTCAATGCGCCGATCATGGTCTGCGTGTCGCGCGGCGAGAGCGGCCCAAGCTTGATCTCGTGGACCTGCATCAGGGGCGTCCACGGCGGTCGAAACTCCGGTCGAAAGCTCAAATACACCAGCATCCTGGCTGAAGGCACTTTGGACAGCAGCACGTCCACGAACTCGATCGTGGACGCATCGGCCCAGTGCAAATCCTCCAGCGCAAAAATCAGTGGCCGCTCGGCCGTTTGGGCGATCAGCCAATCGACGAGCACCTCCTTCGTGCGTTCCCAGCGCGAATGTGACGAGAGCTCAGACAGAGAATCGGCGCTCGGCGAGATCGAGAGCAAGAACGCCAGGAGGGCAATCGCCGCCGGTTCCTGCCCCATTGCGGCAAGCGCTTGCTCGAGCTGCGTGCGCATTTGCGCGGGGTCGTCGCCGGGCACGAGGTGCAGCTCGCCCTGCAGCAACTCGATCAGCGGCAGAAGCGCGCTGGTCTTTGCCTGACGCGCGCAGTGGGCGACCAGAAACCCGTGCGGCTGCGCGGCGATCTCGTCGAGAAAGCCCCCGAGCAGTGCGGATTTGCCGATCCCCGGATCGCCTCGAACGAGGACCACCTGCCCCTCGCCGCCCGCGGCCGATTGCCAAAGGCCTCGCAGCGCCGCGAGCTCCTCCTCGCGACCGAGCAGCCGGTTGCGCAAGGACGGCAGGATGCGATGGGGCAGGCGTCGCTCGGCCAACACCTCGATGACCTTTACCCGACCGGACACGCCCTTGAGCGCCAGATCGCCCAAGGGACGAGAGTCAAAGCGGTCGTCAAGCAGCCGGTGGGTCGCGTCGGTGATCAGCACGGTGTTCGGACCCGCAAGCTGCTCGAGTCGCGCGGCGATATTGGGAGTGTCGCCGACGATCGCGCTGTCCTCTTTGAGCTCGCCGGAGCCCATTTCTCCGGCGACGACGAGTCCGGTATGAACGCCGATATGGACTGCGAGCTCGGTGCCGGTTTTCGATTGAAATCTGAGGCTCAGCTTCTTCATCGCCGCAATGATTCCCAGCGCGACTCGAACCGCCGAGATCGCATCCTCCTCGTAGGCACGCGGATACCCGAACAGCACCAAAATACCGTCACCGACATAGCGGGCGATCACGCCACCGAAACGCCCGACGACCTCGGCACAGGTCTCGCGATAGGCGACGAAAATGTCCCGCAGATCCTCCGGATCCAGGCGCTCGGATAGCGAGGTCGAGTCGACGAGATCGCAGAAGAGCACGGTGATATGCCGGCGCTCGGCGCCTCCGGAAGCGTCGGCCCGCGAGGCCGCGTCGGCCTTGCTGGCGCTCCCCAGTTGCGTGCCGCAGCGATCGCAGAACATGGCGCCGGGCGAGATCTCGGCGCCGCATTTCGGGCAAGGTGGCGTCGCCGACATTACGACGTTATCTCCGATTCCGCCGCGCACGCGCGCCGCTCCGCAGATTTGTCGGACTCGAATTCCGGCGCCGGGCCGATAGGACTCTATGACAAATGCGCCGACACGCGGCCTCGCTCGCTAACCCGCCGCTCGAGCAGCCCGCGCCCGGAACGGGAGTGCCACTGTATGTCTCGGGTATGCCCCGAACAAGAGCTTCTGTATAGATTGACCATGCGGGCCGCCTAACGCGGGAGCAAACTCAGCGATGCTGCACCTGAGGGAGATCGAGCAGGGATTACTCGTGGAATCCGTGCGCTTGCTGCAGCGTGCGGCCGAGGGCGAGGACATTCGCGCGGAGGCGAAGCGGTTCGTCGGCGGGCTCGAGGTGCGGACCTCCGGCGAGACGGACCCCAGGGGCAAGCCGGTGGAGCGGGTCTACCTCAGGCGGCCTGTGTAAGGCCCTCAGGCCGGCGCGCCGGAGCGCTGCATGTTGACGAGGCGACGCGTCATCACGGTGGCGCGGTCGTCCTCGAACAACACCTCGGCGACCTTGATGATGGCAGCGAGCTGGGACGCAGCGACCTCATGCGTCGGGCGTTGCGCCAATTCGTCATAGAGCTTGGCTGCGCGATTATCGATCTCGGTGCCGAGCTCCTCGATGATGACGCGGGCGGGGCTGGAAAGCCCGTGACGCCCGCCTTTCTGCATGAGCAGCACCAGTAGCTTGGCGGCGCGCACCGCCTGCTCGAGCGCCTCGGGCGTGGGCGTGGTGTCCAGATCCGGATCGTCGCTCGCGAGCCCGCGGGCGGAGACGCCCCGCCTTTGCGGCAGCAGCGCCAGCGGCGCTTCCGCAACCAACGTCAGCCGGTCCTGGTCGAGCGCGCGGCTCAGCGCCCCGCGCGTCTCCAGTATCTGCTCGCCCCAATCCGAATCGCGGCGGAAGCCGAACTCGCTCAGCATGCCCTCGGACGTCTCGATGTAGCGGCTCATGATCTGATGGAGCCGCCCATAGTCGGCGGCCTGCGGGCTGCGGCCGCGGCGCGAGGGCATCAATCCCTCGAGCTCGTGCACCAGCGCCTCGATGTCGCGGATCAGGCGCTGGCCCACGATGCCGAGCTCGGTGTCCTGCAACAGCGCGTCGGTCGGCTTCCACGAGAGCGCGCGGCCGAGCCTTAAGACGTACCAGGGACGCTCGAGACGATTCATCAGACCGAGCGCGAAGTAACGGGAATCGAACCCCGCCATCTCCGCGAAGCGCAGATACTGCTGCTTCGCCGCCGTGACGGCGTCGGGGCTGAAATCGAGCATGCGCCGCCCCTGTCCCTGGCCGGCGCGGCCGGCGACGGCGATCACCGCGTCGAGCGCTTTGCGCAGCGGCTCGGCGATGGCGAGAATGCGGGCGATCTCCGCGAAATCCGTTTGCAGGCCGATATCGCTCAGGGCCTTGCGGGTCGCGGCATCCGCGAGCTTGCGGCTCTCGAAGCCGGCGATGACGGCGTCGGTCCAGCCGCGCGCGGAGCTCCGCAGTCGCTCACCCAGCCGCTCGAGGCCCGGCCAATCGCTCGCCGCGACCAGACGCGCGAACTCCGCCGCGAAGTTCTTGACCTCCTGCGGCGCCATCCGCTCGAGCGCCTGCCACCATGGAGCGATGGCGGACCGAGGAATCAGCCCCGGCAGGCGCGGGTCATCGACGCGATCGACCAGAAAATCCTCGAAGCCGCTGCAGGCGAGCCGGCACAAGGTCGGCACCCGCTGGGGACGCACGCGACGAAGCTGCGGCCGCAGGATGGCGAGCACGGTCTCGGCCGGCAGCGATTCTTGACCGAGCGCCCGCTGCGTCTCCAGCTTGCGCGCGAGCATGACCGCCTCGCTCGTCGGCAGGGCGTTCAGCAGGCCCTTCAGCTGTTCGGCTTTCTGATCCATGCTCGACGGTATGTACGGCCGCCGCACTGAAAGAATCGTTAACCTTGGCTCGCCAAGCCCCTCAAAGGCTTATCAACGGGCCCCCACCGCGCGCCGATCGCGCTTGCGCGCGGCCGGCTGCCCGACCGATACTTCGGGGCTCATCGCGACATCAAAGGAGTGAATCGTTGCGCGGTCATCACGACATGGGTGGGCTTCCCGCGGGCCCGATCGAGCGCAGCGAGCACGATTACGCGCACTGGGAAAAGCGCGTGGACGCGCTGATGGTGCTGCTCTCCGCTCCCGAGCGCCGGCTCTTGCGCGTCGACGAGCTGCGCCGGCAGATCGAGGGCCTGGGGCCCGGCGCCTATGACGCCATGAGCTATTACGAGCGCTGGATCGCGGCGATCGCGCGCGTTCTGCTGGAGCGCGGCGTGCTCAGCGCCGACGAGCTCGGCCGCAAGATGGAATCGGTCAAGGCACGCGAGGCGCGCTCATGAGCGCGACCGAGGCGACGGCTCCGCGTT
>DASZHJ010000339.1:0-3002 GCA_035938015.1 Allostellaceae bacterium | reverse complement strand
AGGCGATCGCCGCAGAGCGCGGCGAGCCGCTCTAGAGAAATCGCCAGGTGCGCGCCCCGCTTGTTGGGCGCCACCGCATGGATCTCGTCGACGATCACCGTGCGCGTGGTGCGGAGCATTGCGCGACCGGACTCGGACCCCAGCAGGATATAGAGCGACTCCGGCGTGGTGACGACGATGTGCGGCGGGCGGCGACGCATGCGGTCGCGCTCGCTGGAAGGGGTGTCGCCGGTGCGCACCCAGGTCCGGATCTCGACCTCCGGCAGGCCGAGCTCGCGCAGACGCTCACCGATGCCGGCGAGCGGCACCTGCAGGTTGCGCTGGATGTCATTCGAGAGCGCCTTCAAGGGCGAGACGTAAACGATCTGGGTCTCGTCCTTGAGCTCGCCGGCCAAGCCCTGCCGCACCAGCCCGTCGATGGCGGCCAGGAAAGCCGCCAAAGTCTTGCCCGATCCCGTCGGCGCGGAGATCAGGGCATGGCGGCCCGCCAGGATCGCCGGCCAAGCCAGGGCCTGCGCGGCGGTCGGCGCGCTGAAGCTGCGCTCGAACCAGGCGGCGACGGATGGATGAAACAATGAGGCGAGGCGCATCGACGGCAATGATCTCTCGGAATCCCCGGCGGGCTCAGCGATCCCGCGGGCGAGATCGCGTCCCAGCACATAATAAGGAGTCGAGTGGCCGATAAGATCAAGTCCGGCGATGGGCACCTCAGCCATGCCGGTCCCGGAGCGCCGGGCGCAGCGCGTCGATTGGGCTGCGAGCCCCGGCGCGCGTTCCGCACGGTTGGAAGCGACCGATGGGCCCCGTCAGAATTAGATAGAAATAGAAACGGAGATTGCGGAGTATGTCCTTGATCTATCTCAATTATATTACGCGTGAGCTCCCTGGCTTTGAGGCGGGGATGCAGGTCTGATCTGCGCGGGCATGGATGCGCAGGGGGTCGATCGATGTTAGTTTAACAACGGACCAGCAGAACATCCGCGATCTCCGGACCAACCGAAGATCATCACCATGCGCATCGACGCGAGCCTTCGGCGTGCGGCGAATCGGAGCGGAGCGAAGCGAGGGGCTGATATGAGAAAGCAGAGCTTTCGGGGCAACGTGTTCGTGGCCAATCTGCCTCAGGGTTTCACGGACGGGGATTTGGCTCAGACGTTCGACGTCTTCGGGCTGGTGATCGGCGCCCTCCTAGCTCGCGACAGCAAGACCGGCGCCCCTAAAACGCACGGGCTGGTGGACATCGCGCCCCAGCGCGCGGCCGATGCCGCCATCGCCGCGATGAACGGCACCGTGATCGGCGGCAGCCAGATCGAGGTCCGCCGCGCCGATCCCGCCATGTCGATCACGGTTCCCGGCGCGGGACCGTCGCGAGCCCACGTAGAGCGACGCGAGCCACGTCCGGCCGCCCGCACGCGCGCGGTCGTGGTCGAGCACCGCCCCCTGCGGCCGCGATTTTGACACGCGGGCGTCGCCAGGAGCTCGACCGTGCCGCCGCCAGTCGCCCTCAAAGGGGTATTTCCGGTCGCGCCCACCACCTTCGATGAGCGCGGCGGTCTCGATCTCGATAGTCAGCGGCGGTGCATCGATTTCCTGATCGATGCAGGCTCCGACGGCATCTGCATCCTCGCGAATTACTCCGAGCAGTTCGCGCTCGCGGACGACGAGCGCGAGATCCTCATGCAGGCGATCCTGAAGCACGTGGGAGCCCGCGTGCCCGTCATCGTAACCACCACGCATTTCAGCACGAAGGTCTGTATCGAGCGCAGCCGACGCGCGCAGGCCGCGGGCGCCGCGATGGTGATGGTGATGCCGCCCTATCATGGGGCCACCATCCGCGCGGGGGAGCCGGCGGTCTTCGATTTCCTCCGCGCGCTTTCGGATGCGATCGAAATTCCCATCATGGTCCAGGACGCGCCGGTGAGCGGCACGGCGCTGTCGGCCGCGTTCCTCGCGCGCATGGCTCGGGAGATCGAGCGCGTCTCCTACTTCAAGATCGAGGTTCCCGGGGCCGCGGGCAAGCTCAGGGACATGATCCGGCTCGGCGGCGAGGCCGTGGTCGGCCCCTGGGACGGCGAGGAGGCGATCACGCTGCTCGCCGACCTCGATGCGGGCGCCACCGGGACCATGCCGAGCGGTGCCTACCCCGACGCGCTCCGCCCTATCGTCGATGACTTCGCGGCTGGCCGACGGGACGCCGCCGTTGCCGGCTACGAGCGCTGGCTGCCGCTCATCAATTACGAGAACCGGCAATGCGGCCTGCTCGCCTGCAAGGCGCTGATGATGGAGGGCGGGGTCATCGCCTGCGAGGCGGCGCGCCACCCGTGGCCGCCGCTCCATCCCGCGACGCGCGCGGGCCTCATCGAGATCGCGCGGCGTCTCGACCCGCTGGTGCTGCGCTGGGGGAAGTAGGGGCACTCCGCGCCAGATCTCGACCGGCTCTGTCGAGCGGCGAAAATCGGATATTACGGATGTAGCGGCGCCGGTTCACTCGCCTTATCAAGGGGTTCTCGAAAGAAGCTCGAAAACGAAGCGGCGGCGGTCGCACTCTACGTCAGGTATTGTCGGGTCTTTGAGTTCACAACCTAGTCGCGCAATTCCATCGCAAGCCCTCGCCGCCCAGGTTACTCGCGCCGCAGTGGCGGCAAGAGGTGTGGACGAGGGCGACAAGCTCTGGTTGGCGCGAGACGCCGGTCTTGGCGAAGATACGGCTCAAATGCGTCTTCGCCGTCGTCTCCGCGATGCCAAGTGCGGCAGCCGCCGCGACCAGGCTCATGTCACGCAACAGCCGCTCCAGCACGCGTGTCTCTACCGGTGTGAGCCCGAACGGCGTCAATTTTGGCTGGAGGTGCTTGCTCGACACTGGTGACGAAGACGGCGGCCGTGGCCAGTGGCATGAGTCGTGTGCGGAGGTCACCCCCGCGCCAACGGCAGCACACGGGCGACCGCTGGCTCCCCGGTTTCGTCGGCAAGCGGCACACCGATGCCGGTCGTCCCGATGCCCG
>DASZHJ010000338.1:0-8406 GCA_035938015.1 Allostellaceae bacterium | reverse complement strand
CTCGTCGCCGAGGCGTTGGCGTTGAAGAAGACGCACGGTTTCACCTCGCATAAGCTCAAGGGCGGCGTCTTCCCGCCGGATTACGAGCTCGCCTGCTACCGCGCGCTTGCCCAGGCGCTCCCCGGCGAGGCGCTGCGCTACGATCCCAACGGCGTGCTGACGCCCGATCAGGCTATCCGCTTCGGCCAGGCGATCGAGGATCTGCGCAACGACTACCTCGAGGACCCCGCCTTCGGCCTCGCCGCCATGCGCCGCGTGCGCGAGAAGGTGCGCCTGCCGCTCGCCACCAATACCGTGGTGGTCGGCTTCGAGCAGCTCGCGGCGAACGTGCGCGATCCCGCGGTCGACGTGATCCTGCTCGACACCACGTTCTGGGGCGGCATCCGGCCCTGCATCAAGGCGGCCGCGATCTGCGATACGTTTGGCCTGGGCATTGCCGTGCATTCCTCGGGCGAGCTCGGCATCCAGCTCGCGACGATGCTGCATCTCGGCGCGGTCGTGCCCAATCTCGGCTTCGCCGCCGACGCGCACTATCACCACCTCGTCGACGACATCATCCTCGGCGGGAAGCTGGTCTACCGCGATGGCATGATCGAGGTACCGCGCGGCCCCGGGCTCGGCGTGAACCTCGACCGCGAGCGTCTCGGCCGCTATGCCGAGCTCTATAAATCCCAGGGCGGTTATCCCTACGACCGTGATCCCGGCCGGCCCGGCTGGTATCCGCTGGTTCCCAATGCCGATTTCGCCGATCCGTCGAATGCCGATACGCCGTCGCTGAGGATCTGAAGCCGCCGCGGGTTTCGCGGCGGTCGCAACAAACCGAGGGAGGACATAAGATGAGAAGGCTGAGGCAGTTTGTAGTTCTGTGCGCCGTCGTCGGCGCGGTCGCCGCGGGTCTCCCGGCCTTGGCGCAGGACGTGCCGGCGGCCGGCGCCAGCCCGCGGATCGACGCCATCAAGAAATCCGGCGCGTTGCGCGTCGCCGTGCTCGCGAACGCGCCGTGGCTGGTCGAGAACACCACCGGCTCCGGCGAGAAATGGTCGGGCCCAGCCTGGACGCTCGCCGGGGAGTACGCGCGCCGGCTCGGCGTCAAGCTCGATCCGATCCTGGTCTCGCACGAGACCAAGGTTCCGGTGCTGGCGGCCAATCAGGTCGACATGACCATCACGCCGCTCGCCGAGACGCCCGAGCGCGACGCGGTCGTCGATTTCGTGCTTTATTCGAACACCAGCGTCTGCATGTTCGGGCGCGCCGACAATCCGCGCTTTGCCGCCGCCAAGACGGTCGACGATCTGAACACGCCCGATATGACCATCGCCTATTTCATCGGCGGAGGCGAGGAGGGCTGGGTGAAGCAGCGCTTCGCCAAGGCGAAGCTGCTCGGAGTCTCGAACTCCGGCGCGACCGCGCCGCTCGAGGACATCATGGCCAAGCGCGCCGACGCCGCGCCGATCAACCGGGTGCCGTGGGTCGCCATGAACAAGAAGGTCAAGGGGCTCGCCGTGCTGCCGCGCGAGAACAACTGCCAGGACAGCGCCGAGAAGGCGCAACCGGTCGGCCTCGCGATCGACAAAGGGCAGCAAGCCCTGCTCGATTGGTTGCGCGCGGTCGAGAAGTCCGTGCATGCCAAGCTCGAGGCCGACGAGCAGACGGTGATCGCGACGATGCAGTAGGCTCGGGCGGAAGCGGGGACGGGCATGGACATCGACCTCTCCCCGTTGCTCCTGAGCTGGCAGTATCTCGCCGACGGCCTTGGCGTGACTTTGCTGCTGTCGCTGCTCACGGTCGTCTGCAGCCTGGTACTCGGCTTCGCGATCGGGCTGGCCCGCTGTTACGGGCCAGCCTGGCTCAGCTGGCCGTTGGTCTTCTATATCGACTCGATGCGCGCCATACCGGTGCTGGTCGTCCTGGTATGGACTTACTTCGCCGTCCCGATTCTCACGGGGCTGACGCTGCCGCCGTTCTGGGCGGCGCTCGTGGCCCTCACCCTCCACATCGCCGCCTATGTAGCGGAGATCGTGCGCGCCGGCATCGGATCGGTCCGCCCGGGCCAGACCCGAGCCGCGCTTGCCCTCGGGTTCTCGCGGGCGCAGACGGTGAGGGAAGTCGTGTTACCGCAATCGGTGGTGCGCATGCTGCCCGCGTTCGGCTCGATCATCTCCATCGCCATCAAAGACACCGCGATCGCCGCGGTGATCGCGGTGCCCGAATACATGAAGCAATCTGAAACCGTGGCCGGGCAGAGCTTTCATCCGTTCGAGGTCTTCACCGTCGCCGCGATCATCTACTTCATCATCTTGTTTCCGATCACCAGGCTGGTGGACATGATCTATGTCCGTCTCGCGCATCTGGGCCGGTCATGAGGCTCGACTGGTCGGTGGTCTGGCAGAACGCGCCGGCGCTTGCCGAGGGCACGCTGCTGACCGTCGTGCTGACGGTGGTCACCATGCTGATCGCGGTGCCCGCGGGGATCGTGCTCGCGATGATGCGGCTCTCCGGCCTGCGGCTGCTCTCCGGCGCCAGTGCCGCCTACGTCGAGTTCTTCCGCAATCTGCCGCTGATCCTGGTGGTCTATTGGGCCTATTACGTCATGCCGGTCGCGGTCGGCGTGCAGCTCTCCGGCTTTGTCACGGGTCTCGTGGCGCTCTGCCTCAACGTGTCGGCCTACAACTCCGAGACCTTCCGCGCCGGCATCGGCTCGATCCGCAAGGGCCAGACCGAGGCGGCGCTGGCGCTCGGCATGAGCCGATGGCAGGTCATGCGCGAGATCGTGCTCCCACAGGCGGCGCGCCGCGTGCTGCCCGTGCTCGCAAGCACCTGGGTGTCCCTCTTCAAGGATACCTCGCTGGTCTCGGTGATCGCGGTCGGCGAGCTCGCCTACACCGCGATGCGCATCCGCTCGCAGACATTCCGCGTGCTCGAGATGCTGACCGCGATGGCGGCGATCTATTGGGCGCTCGGCTATCCCCAGGCGAAGCTGGTGGACTGGCTGCATAGGAAATTCCCGGTGTCCGAATGAGCGCGCCGCCGGTCCTGACCTATCGCGAGGTGCGCAAGCTGTTCGGCAGCTTCGTGGCGCTCGGCGGCGTGTCGATGCAGGTCGAGAGAGGCCAGGTGATGTGCCTGATCGGACCCTCGGGCTCCGGCAAGTCGACCCTGCTCCGCTGCACCAACGGGCTCGAGACGATCGACGGCGGCGAGATCCTGCTCGACGGCGTGGCGCTCGCTCGCGACGAGCGCGGCCTGCGCGACATGCGCCGCCGCATGGGCATGGTGTTCCAGAACTTCGAGCTGTTTCCGCACAGGACCGTGCTCGCCAATGTCGCGCTCGGCCCGCGGATCGTGTTGCGCATGGACGAGGCCGCCGCCCGCGAGCGCGCGGAGGCGCTGCTTGAGAAGGTGGGCCTGGCGGACAAGGCCGGCGGTTATCCCGCCAATCTCTCGGGCGGCCAGCAGCAGCGCGTCGCGATCGCCCGCGCGCTCGCCATGGAGCCCGAGGTGATGCTGTTCGACGAGCCGACCTCGGCGCTCGATCCCGAAACGATCGGCGAGGTGCTCACCGTGATGAAGCGCCTCGCCGAGGAGGGCATGACCATGATCGTGGTCACGCACGAAATGACCTTCGCGCGCCGCGTCGCCGATTGGGTCGTGGTGTTCGAGCGCGGCCTCATCCTGGAGCAAGGGCCGCCGGCACAGATCTTCGAGGCCCCGCATGTCGAGCGCACGCGTGAATTTCTGAGCCACCTCGGCTGGGAGGGCTAGGCCGAACTCGGCGTCGGCGCTAGGCTCGGGCGATGGCAGGCGAGCCCGGCACTTGGCCCAACGACGATGACGCGATGCGCGAGGCGGCGCTCGCCTTCGATTTGAAGCGGCTGGAGCGGCGCTTTCTCGACGACCCCTACCCGCTCTACCGCGCGCTCCGGCGGCACGACCCGATCCACCGCATGCCGGACGGCTCCTATTTTCTCACGCGCTACGAGGATTGCGTTGCGGTCTACCGCGACACCGCGAGCTGGAGCTCCGACAAGAGGATCGATTTCCGGCCGAATTTCGGCGCGAGCGCGCTCTACGAGCACCACACCACGAGCCTGGTCTTCAACGACCCGCCCTATCACACACGGGTGCGCCGGCTGCTGGCACCCGCCTTCACGCCGCGGGCTCTGAAGGCCCTGCAGCCGCGGGTCGCGGCGTTGATCGACCGGCTGCTCGATGCGCTCGAGCGGCGTCGACGCTTCGATCTCATCGAGGACTTCGCCGCCGCCATTCCCGTGCAGCTCATCGGCGACATGCTGGGTGTGCCCGAGACTGAACGCGGCCCGTTGCGCCAATGGTCGCTCGCCATACTGGGCGCGCTCGAGCCGGTGCTGTCGCCGGAGCAATTGGATCGCGGCGTCACCGCGGTCGAGGCGTTCAAGGTCTATCTGGCCGATCTCGTTGAGCGGCGCGTCGCGGAGGGCGGGGGTGACGCCGGCGAGATCCTCTCGACCTTGATCGACGCCAGCGACTTCAAGACTCAACATGCCGGCGCGGAGCGGCTCGGCGAGCTCGAGCTCATCCACAATTGCATTTTTCTGCTGAACGCCGGGCACGAGACCACGACCAACCTGATCGGCAACGGGATCGACCTGCTCGTCCGCCATCCGGAGGCGCTCGCCGAGCTTCAACGCGAGCCGATGCCGATCGAGAGCGCGGTCGAGGAATTCCTGCGCATGGAGAGCTCGAACCAGCTCGGCAACCGCCGTGCCGCCAGGGACACGTCGCTGTCGGGGATCGCGATGCCCGCCGGCGCCTATGTGCATATCGGCATCGGCGCCGCCAATCGCGACCCCGCGCAGTTCTCCGATCCCGAGCGGCTCGACCTGCGCCGCCACCCCAACCGGCATTTGGCCTTCGGCACCGGCATTCACGCCTGCGCCGGTCTGTCGCTGGCACGCATGGAAGCGGAGGTGGCGATCGGAAAATTCGTCCGGCGCTTCCGCCGCTTCGAGCGCGACGGCGAGCCCGTGCGTGGCGGCCGCGCGCGCTTCCGCGGCTTCCTTAGCTATCCCATGCGGGCGGGCTAGTCGCCCGTACTCGATCTGCGCTAGCTTTCCTCTCGCTCCGGTCGCTTCGGGAGGCTAGGACAAGGCATGCGGCGGCTGCGCGGGAATCGGATCGGCGTCTGGCTTGGCGTGCTGGCCGTCGCGCTCTATGCCTGGCTGCCGGGTCATTTTGCGGAACACGTGGCTTATACGGCCCTCGCGGCGCTCGAGGGTGTCCACGGCGAGCCCGCGCCGCACCGCCACGCTCATCATCCCGCCGGTCACGACGAGCACCACGGCGACACCTGCCCGATCTGCGCCGCGGCCGCGGCGTCGGCGGGACCGGCGGCGGCCATGCTGCCGACACTGGCCGCGCTGCACATCCCTCGCTCGACGGCGGCTCCCGCCGGCGTGGCCGAGGCGCGCGCCGCCCTCCGGCCGGCATCGCTTACTCCCTACGCTCCGCGCGGGCCGCCTCCGGCAGCCTGACAGACGCTGCCCCCGGCTCACGCGCCCCTCATGGCGCGCGCGCCACCCGTTGCCATTTCCGATTTGCGGAGTCACAGCCATGGTTCGATTCAACCGCGGCCTGGCGGCCATCGGTGCCGCCACGCTGCTCCTATCGGCCGCCAAGGCCGAGGCGCACGGCTTTGCCGGCGAGCGCTTCTTTCCCGCCACGCTGCAGACCGACGATCCCTTCGTCGCCGACGAGATGTCGCTGCCGACGCTCACCAAAAACCCCGCCGATCCCTCGGGCGGTCAGTCCTATTCCGTCGAGATGGATATCGCCAAGCGACTGACGCCGGATTTCGGACTCACCGCCGCTTACCAGTGGAATTATTCCCAGCCCAAGGGCGCGCCGCGGCAATTCGGCTTCGGCTCGCTCAAGACCGGGGCGCAGTACCAGCTCTTCATCGACGGGCCGGACGAGCTCATGGGGCTTCTCGGGCTGAGCGCCACCTGGGGACACACGGGCGCCGTCAATCACGGCGGCGCCGACGATCACACCACGCTCTCGCCCACCTTCGATTTCGGCAAGGGTTTTGGGACGCTGCCGGACTCGCTCGCCTGGCTCAAGCCGCTGGCGATCACTGGCAACCTCAGCGTGGACATGCCCATGAAGGTCAACAGTGCCGGAAGCCTCAACCAGAACGTGTTCAACGCCGGCTTTGCCATCGAGTACAGCCTCGAATACCTGCAGCATCACGTGCAGGACATCGGGCTCGGCGCGCCTTTCGATCGCCTGATCCCCTTGGTCGAGATCACCAGCGCGACGCCGCTTAACCGCGGCTTCAATCGCGGCTCGGGCCTGACGAACGGCACGGGGAACGCCACCACCGGCATCATCGCGCCGGGCTTGATCTGGTCGGGGCAGCATTTCCAGATCGGCGCTGAGGCGATCATTCCCTATGGCCAAGGTCAAGGCCACGGCGTCGGCGCGCTGTTGCAGCTACACTTCTACCTCGACGACCTGTTCCCGAACTCGATCGGGCGTCCCCTGCTCTCCTGGTGAAGGCATGACGCATCGAGCCCTGTTCTGTCTCGTCCTCGCCGGCGCACTCTGGTGCGCCGGCGTCGGCACCGCGCGGGCCCACGCCTTTCTCGATCGCGCGAGCCCGGCGGTCGGCAGCACCGTGCACGCTCCCCCGAGCGAGGTGCGGATCCAATTCACCGAGGAGCTCGAGCCCGCCTACAGCGCGGCCCATGTGGAGGACGCATCGGGTGCCACCGTGAGCACGGCCGCGCGCGTCGACGAGCGCGAGCGCAGCGTGCTCATCGTGCCCCTGGGCGCACTCAAGCCTGGCCGTTACAAGGTGATCTGGAAAGTGCTGTCGGTCGACACCCATGTGACCAATGGCGCGTTCACCTTCACGGTGGCGCCCTGATGTCGGAGACCATGGCTCTGATCCGGGCCGTGCACTATGCGGCGACGCTGCTGACCGCGGGCGGCCTTGCGTTTTGGGCTTTCGTGCTGCCGGGCGAGCGAGGCGAAAGCCTGGCCTCGCGCCATCGCATCGTCACGGCATGCGGAGCGGCCCTTGCGCTGCTCTCGGCGGTGCTGTGGCTCGGGGGCCAAGCGGCGGCCCTGCCGGCACCGTCGGGCGACGCGGCATCCGGATTGGTCGGGCGCACGATCGACATCCTCGGCGGCACCGCGTTCGGCCGGAGCTGGATCGTCCGGCTGGCGCTGCTGACGGCATTGCTGATCCTGTCGCTTCTTCGACCCACGCGGCCTCGGCTCGGGGCGGGCGCCTT
The DNA here is from genome assembly GCA_035938015.1 of Allostellaceae bacterium. Classification (GTDB taxonomy): domain Bacteria; phylum Pseudomonadota; class Alphaproteobacteria; order ATCC43930; family CGMCC-115725; genus DASZHJ01. The sequence continues at coordinate 1,129 of DASZHJ010000338.1, read as the reverse complement.
GCTGGGCCTCGCCGCGAGCGCAACGCTGGCTTTCGCGGGTCACGCGGCGGTGGCGGATCCGCTGAGCCGCAGCGCGGACATGCTGCATCTCGTGCTGGCGGCGCTCTGGCTCGGCAGCCTGGTACCGTTGGCGGATCTCCTGCGCGCCGCGACCCGCAACAGTTCCGCGCGAGCGCTCGCCGATGCCCGAGCAGCGACCGGCCGCTTCTCGGCGCTCGGCGTGGCCAGCGTCGGCGGCTTGCTCGCAACCGGCCTCGTCAGCGCCTGGACACTCGTCGGCACGATCCCCGGCCTCATCGGCACGCCCTATGGCCGGTTGCTCAGCCTGAAGATTCTTCTATTCCTCGCGATGGTGGGAGTCGCGACGGTGAACCGCCAAGTCCTGACGCCCGCGCTCGGGCGCGCGGCAGCGGAAGCGCGGGGCGGCGCGCGGCGGCTTGCGCGCAACGCCCTCCTGGAGCTGACCCTCGGGGTGCTGATCCTGCTGGATGTCGGCGCGCTCGGAATTTCCGTGCCGGCGGCGCACGACCAGGTGAGTTGGCCGTTGCCGGTCACCTGGGGATGGGAGGCGGTCGCGGGCGATCCTTATTGGCAGACGGCCGCAGCATTGGCCGCGGTGCTCGCCTGCGTCGGCGTCGGGCTCGCGACCGTCGCCGTGCTCCGTCGCCGCCGCGGGATCGCGCTCGGCGGCGCCGTGGCGCTGGCGGGGTTGGCGCTCGGTGGCGTTGCGCTCTCCGAGGCGGCGGTGCCCACGATCTACCTGAATTCACCGCTGCCCTATTCCGTGGCGACCGTGGCGGCGGGCGCGCATACTTTCGCCGAGCAGTGCGTCGCCTGCCACGGGCCCTACGGCTATGGCGACGGGCCCGCCGCCGCGAGCCTCCTCGTGAAGCCCGCCGATCTCGCGCGCCAGCACGTCGGTCACCACACCGACGGCACGTTCTTCTGGTGGATCGGCCACGGCAAGGGCAAGGATGCGATGCCGGCGTTCGGCGATTTGCTCGACGACCAACAGCGCTGGGAGCTGGTCGGCTATCTGCACGCCCAGTTCGATGCGGAGACCGCGCAGCGCCTGGGACCGCGCATCGATCCCGCCTTGCGCATCGCCGCGCCCGACTTCGCTTTCGAG
>DASZHJ010000337.1:0-4256 GCA_035938015.1 Allostellaceae bacterium | reverse complement strand
GGCTTTGATTTCATCGGGCCACGAGGACTGCGCCGGCGAAACATCATTCTTCGCGAAACGCTCGATCAGCCCGTCGTGCTCCAGCGTTGCCAGAACGGGCGCCCGTGGGCTCTGACCGCTCGCCGCCGCGAGGCGATCGAGATCAATCCCTTCGGAGAGGCGCAAACCCATGAGCAGCATCTCGTCTGCCTGCTCGGCGAGGCTGACTGGCACCTGCTCCACCCAACCGTGGCCCTGGCGCTCGACCAGCTCCGCCCAGCGCTCGGGCGTGCGCTCGGTGGAGGTCGCGTGCCGCGCACCACCGAAGACGAGCCGCCCGTGCGCGCCCGGTCCGCAGCCGGCGTATTCGCCATAACGCCAATAGAGGAGGTTGTGGCGGCTCTCCTCGCCCGGCGCGGCGTGGTTGGAGATTTCGTAGGCGGGAAGCCCCGCCGCACTCGTCAGCTCCTGTGTGACCTCGTAAAGCGCGAGTGCTTCCTCGCTCTGTGGGATGACAAGCTTGCCGGCGGCGTGCAGCGCGGCGAACGGCGTCTCCGGCTCGATGGTGAGCTGGTAGAGCGAGAGGTGGCCGCGCGCGAGCGCCAGCGCTTCGCCAAGCTCGCGCCGCCAGTCCTCGACCGTCTGGCGCGGTCGCGCGTAGATGAGGTCGAAGGAGACGCGGTCGAAGCGTGCGCTTGCCACCTTGAGCGCCGCGAGAGCTTCGCCAGCGGTATGGATGCGTCCGAGCGACTTCAGGACGTCGTCGCGCAGCGACTGCACGCCGAGCGACACGCGATTGACTCCTGCATGCGCGTAGCCGGCAAAGCGCTCCGCCTCGACGCTGCCTGGGTTGGCTTCGAGCGTGATCTCGGCGCCGGGCGCTATCGGCCAAAGCTCCGCGATGCGGTCGAGGATCGCAGCGACCGTGCGCGGCTGCATCAACGAGGGCGTGCCGCCGCCGAAGAAAATGCTGGCAACCTCGCGCGGCCCGGTGAGTGCGGCGGTGTGCTCGAGCTCGCGCAGGTAGGCTGCAAGGAAACGCGGCTCGTCGACGCCGCCGAAGCGCACGTGACTGTTGAAGTCGCAGTAAGGGCACTTGTGGGCGCAGAACGGCCAGTGTACGTAGACGCCGAAGCCCGCGTCGTCAGGCGTCCGCCTGCTCGAGGCAAGCGCGCTTGAAGTGCTCGAAAGAGCGGGTGCGGTGGGAGATTGCATACTTCTTTTTGGGCTCCATCTCGCCGAAGGTGAGCGTCTCACCGTCGGCGACGAAGATTGGATCATAGCCGAAACCGTTGTCCCCGCGCGGCGGCCAGACGACATGACCGTAAACCTTGCCCTCAAACAGCTCGGTTTGGCCGTCGGGCCAGGCCAGGCACAGCACGGAGATGAAGTTGGCGCGTGACAGTTGGCCGGCCCAAGCATGACGCATGGACATCTCGTCATGTACGCGGTCCATGGCGATTGTGAAGTCCCGCTTCGGACCGGCCCAATCGGCCGTGTGCACGCCGGGCGCTCCATCGAGCGCGTCGATCTCTATCCCGGAATCGTCGGCAAGCGCCGGCAGCCCCGAGCCTTTCGCCGCGCACAGCGCCTTGATCTTCGCGTTCCCCTCGAACGTCGCCTCCGGCTCCTCCGGCACGGCAAGGCCGAGCGCACCCGCGGAGACGGCATCGAGGCCATAAGGCGCGATGAGCTGATTGATCTCCCATACCTTGCCGGGGTTGTGGCTCGCGACGACGATCCGGTCGCCGCGTTTCAGGCGCCGCGTCATCCGATTCCCCAGATGCGCGGCTCGGCGAGCTCGATGGAGTTGCCGGCGGGATCGCGGAAGTAGATGGAGCGGCCGCCTCCCGGCCATTCGAAATCGGCCTCGATCTCGATCCCCTCTTTTTCCAGGTGCGCGCGCCACGCCGTGATCTCCTCCGCGCTGGCGCGGAAGCAGACGTGTCCCTCGCCGCGAGCCCCATGCGTCGGCACCGGGAGCTTGCCGTCCTGGGTCGGCGGGCGCTCGGTCACGTCGGGATTGAAGATCAGGAGCATCTGGTCGCCGCAGCGAAAGAACACCTGCCGCTCGTCGGGCTTGCCATAGGGCTCGAGCCCCAGCGCGCGCCTATAGAAGGCCTCGATAGCGCGCAGATCCTTGGCGTAGAGGACGGCCTCGAGAATTCCTTTCGGTGAGCTGGGAGACGTCACGTCGCTGCCCACAGGAAGACAAGCGTCGCCGCTGCTCCGAGCGCCGTTCGAACCGCGTGCAGACGGCCCCATTTTGCCACTAGCACGCGGGACCCCGCGCCCGCGGCATCGCTCGGAGTGGCCATTAGAGCCTTGTTGGTCGGCATGATGACAAAAATGGTGAAGGGCCAGTTCGCCAGAAGCAACAATGCGCCGAAGAGCCATAAACCGTCGCCGCTCTGCCACCATTGCAGTGCGCCGAGGAGGAAGCCGGCGACCGCGAGCGTCCCCTGCATGGCAAAACCGCGCATATAGCTCGGCTTCCATTGAGCGAGTTGCGCACGGTCATCGAGCTGCAGGCGCGCCGGGTGCTCGGCGAAGCCGACGTAGAACGCGGCGCCCGTGAACATGGCCGCGACGGTCAGGGCGAGATGACCAGCAAGCATGCAACGACCTAAGCGACCGTGAGCTTCTGCAGCGCCACCAGCTCGCCGATGCCCTTCTTGGCGAGCACCATGAGCTGATCGAAGCTCTCCTGGCTGAAGGCGACGGTCTCCGCCGTGCCCTGCACCTCGACGATGCCGCCGGCTCCCGTCATGACGAAGTTGGAATCCGCCTCCGCCGCGCTGTCCTCCGCGTAGTCGAGGTCGAGCACTGCCGCACCCTTATAGAGGCCGCAGCTCACGGCGGCCACCTGGTCGCGCAGGACGCCATCCTTCACCATGTCGCGGAGCTTCATCCACTGGATGCAGTCATGCAGCGCCACCCAGGCCCCGGTGATCGAGGCCGTGCGCGTGCCGCCGTCGGCCTGCAACACGTCGCAGTCAATGGAGATCTGCCGCTCGCCAAGCTTGGTGAGGTCGACGATCGCCCGCAGCGCCCGTCCGATGAGGCGCTGAATCTCCTGCGTGCGGCCCGAAGCATGCCCGACAGTCACCTCGCGCCGCGTGCGCTCGGTGGTGGCACGCGGCAACATTCCATACTCGGCCGTCACCCACCCGCGCCCCTGCCCCTTGAGCCAGGGGGGTACCCGTTCTTCCAGGCTCGCCGTGCATAAAACCTGGGTATCCCCGAACTTGATGAGGCAGGAGCCTTCCGCGTGCTTGGAGACCGCACGCTCGATCGATACGCGGCGTAGCTCGTCAGGCTGGCGTTTGGAGGGGCGCATGTTTTGAGGTTATGTCCTGCTTCTGGTGCCCAAGATGCGGCAGACCCTACGAGACGCCCACAGGCCCTTCAACCAAAACTGATGGCGAATTTGACGAAAGGCGGAAGGCTTCCCTAATCTTCTGCGCGCCCTAATGTCCGGCGCTTATGGCAGGCGAGCCCAACCAAACCGTGAAGCCCAACCCCGATTCGATGACCGAAGTCGTCAGTGAGCTCACAAAACTCAACGACCGCTCCCGTACCATTCTTCGGCAGATCGTAGAGACGTACCTCGAGACCGGTGAGCCCGTGGGGTCGCGGAACCTGTCGCGCGCCCTGCCGATGACGCTGTCGCCCGCCTCCATACGCAACGTGATGTCGGACCTGGAGCAGCTTGGCCTCATCGCGGCGCCGCATACCTCGGCCGGGCGGCTGCCAACCCAGCTCGGTCTGCGCCTCTTCGTCGACGGGCTCCTGGAGATCGGCGACCTGACCGCGCGCGAGCGCCGCCAGATCGAGCAGCACATCACCGGCAAGCGCTCGAAGTCGATCGATGACGTACTGCACGAGGCCGGCGAGATGATGTCTGGGCTCTCGCATTGCGCCGGCGTGGTGCTCGCCGAGCAGCAGGTCGCGCGGCTGAAGCACATCGAGTTTGTGCTTCTGGAGCCCCGCAAAGCGCTGGTGATCCTCGTCGGCGAGGACCAGACGGTCGAGAACCGCATCATCTCGCTGCCCGTAGGGCTGCCGCCCTCGGCGCTGGCAGAGGCCGCGAACTACCTCAACACGCGCGTGCGTGGCTCGACTATCGCGGAGGCGCGGGCGCGCATCGAGGCCGAGCAGCAAAGCTCCCACGCCGAGCTCGATGAGCTCACCCAGAAGGTCATCCAGGCGGGGCTTGCGGAGTGGTCGGGCTCGCTCGACGACCGCAAGAGCCTCATCGTGCGCGGCCAGGCCAA
>DASZHJ010000336.1:0-29780 GCA_035938015.1 Allostellaceae bacterium | reverse complement strand
CACGGGTCGGTTTCCCGAGGTTTCCGTCGAGCTCATGTTGACCGACCGTATCGTCGACTTCGTCGATGAAGGCTTCGATCTTGCGGTGCGCGTCGAGCCGATGCGGGATTCGAGCCTCATTGCACGCCAGCTCGCCCCCTGCCGGCTCGTCATCTGCGGTGCCCCGAGCTATATCCGCGAGCACGGAAAGCCGCGCGCACCGGCGGATCTCGCGGACCACAATTGTTTGACGCTTACGGGCTCGTCCTACTTGCGAAGCTGGCATCTGACCGCGGCCGGCCGCGCGCCGCTGGACATATCGCCGTCCGGCTCCCTGCGCGCAAACAGTGCGGCGGTACTCATGTGCGCCGCGCTCGCCGGCCATGGATTGGCCTGCCTGCCGACTTATCTCGCCGGCGAGGCGCTGTGCTCGGGACGGCTGGTGACGGTGCTCGACGATTTCGTGGCGCCGCCACTGATCTTGCGCGCGCTCTACCCGCACAGCCGCTATCTATCGCCCAAGGTACGCGCCTTCGTCGATTTTCTCGCGGAGCGATATGCCGGAGAGCCGGTCTGGGATCGCTGGTGCAGGAGACGCGTCGACGAAGCCGTGGTTGAGACCGTCTGATCTCGGTCGCAAAACCCTCCTCTCGGGCGCTCATGCGGTTTGGAGCGCTCGACGTCTTAGTCGCGATCGCGTCAAGTCACGACTGTTTCCTCGCAAGGCTCCCAAGGTCATACTGGAAGTGGGCGCGACGGGTGCATAGGCACGTGCGGCTCCCTAGCCATGGAGATGACCGATGACCAAATTCATCATCGCCCCGCACATGCGGCTCCACGAATGGGTGGCCGAGGACAAAGGTTACTTTGCCGCGGAGGGGCTCGATTACGAGTTCCGCGAGCAGCTGAGCTCGAAGGACGGCAAGCAGCACGACCTCGGCAACAAGGTCGGCGCCTTCCAGACCTTCGAGCGTGGCCGCACCTCCGACGTGAGCTGTGCCTGCCACTGGACCGTGAACGTGGCGGCCTCGGTCGGCCACGGCAAGCTCTACCGTGACGCCTACTCGGTCTCGCCATCGGCGATCTTCGTGCCGCCGGAATCGAAGATCCAGGGCCCAGCGGACCTCGCGGGCCTACCCATATCGGTGGGCTATCAGAGCGGCAGCCACTACTCCACCATCCAGGCGCTCGAGCACTACGTCAGGCTCGACGAGATCAAGCTCTCTTTCGCGGACGGGCTGCTGTTCCGCCGCATGGAGTTGCTGATCGACCGCAAAGTGCCGGCGGCGGCACTCTTCAGCGGGCCCTATTACTTCATGGAGCAGCTGGGATTCCGTAAGATCATCGATACCACGTTCATGATGGCGTCGATGATCACGGGCGATCCGGACCCGCAGGACATCCGGAAATATTTTCGCGCGCTTCGCAAGGCCCAGCGCGACATCGACCTGCGCCCGGATCTCTGCATTCACCACTACAAACGAGAATTTCCAACGCGCTTCCACGACGCCATGGACACCCGCCGCTGGGGTCCCGGCGAGCGCATCGTGTTCGAGCCCTATACGAAGGAGGCCTTCGAGGAATCCTTTGAATGGATCGCCCAGCACCGCATCTTCCCCGAGGCCGAGATGGGCGCCGGCCGCTACGAGGACGCCGTTTGCTCGATTCCGATCTGAGGGTGCTCCCGATCTACCGCGGAAGCCATGGGCCGCATTGACCCGCTGTTAGCCGTCTCTTACGGTCGCGCGATCGCGAGAGGTCGGGAGCGTCGAATGTTGGCTAATGCGCAGGTGCTGAATTTCATCGACGGCGAGTATCGGCCCTCGTCCGAGGATCGCACCTTCGAGAACCGGTCGCCCGTCACCGGCGGCCTCGTGAGCCGGGTGCACGAAGCGAGCGCGGCCGATGTCGACGCCGCCGTCAAGGCGGCGCGCGCGGCGCTGAGCGGGCCTTGGGGCAAGATGTCGCCCGCCGAGCGCGGCGAGATGTTGCGCGCGGTGGCATCGGGGATCACCAAGCGGTTCGACGATTTCCTCGCTGCGGAGATCGCCGACACCGGCAAGCCGCGCTCGGTCGCGGCCCATCTCGACATCCCCCGTGGCGCCGCGAACTTCACGGTGTTCGCGGAGATCGCCAAGAACGCCTCGACGGAATCCTTCACGACGCAATTCCCCGACGGCCGCGCCGCCGTCAACTATGCGCTCCGCGTACCGCGCGGCGTGGTGGGGGTGGTGTGTCCGTGGAACCTGCCGTTCCTGCTGATGACCTGGAAGGTGGCGCCGGCGCTGGCTTGCGGGAACGCGGTCGTGGTGAAGCCTTCCGAGGAGACGCCGAGCACCGCAAGCCTCCTGGGCGAGGTCATGAACGCCGCGGGCGTGCCCAAGGGCGTCTACAACGTGGTGAACGGCTTCGGTCCGGGCTCAGCCGGCGAATTCGTGACGCGCCATCCCGGCGTCAACGCCATCACCTTCACCGGCGAGACCGCGACCGGCATTGCCATCATGAAGGCCGCCGCCGACGGCATCCGGCCGGTCTCCTTCGAGCTCGGCGGCAAGAACCCCGCGGTGATCTTCGCCGACTGCGATTTCGAGCGCGCGGTGAAGGAGACCGCGCGCTCCGTCTTCGACAATGCCGGGCAGATCTGCCTCCAGACCGAGCGCGTCTATGTCGAGCGGCCGATCTTCGATCGGTTCGTCGAAGCCCTGAAGGCGAAGGCGGAGGCGCTGAAGCCCGGCGAGCCTCACGACGCATCGACGACGCTGGGCCCCGTGATCAGCCTGCAGCACCGCCAGAAGATCCTGTCCTTCTACGAGCGCGCGCCGACGGAAGGCGCGCGGGTGGTCTCTGGCGGCGGAGTGTTCGATATGCCCGGCGATCTCAAGGGCGGCGCTTGGGTCAAGCCCACGATCTGGACAGGTCTTCCGGAGACGTCCGCGGTCGTGCGCGAGGAGATTTTCGGGCCCTGCTGCCACGTGGCACCCTTCGACCGTGAGGAGGAGGCGATCGAGCGCGCCAACGACACCCGCTACGGCCTCTGCGCCACGCTCTTCACCCGCGACATCTCGCGCGCTCAACGCGTGGCGGCGCGACTCGAAGTCGGCATGTGCTGGGTCAACGGCTGGTTCCTGCGGGATCTGCGCACGCCCTTCGGCGGCTCCAAGCAGTCCGGCATCGGCCGCGAGGGCGGCCTGCATTCCCTGGAGTTTTATTCCGAGCTGCGCAACGTCTGCATTCAGCTCTAGCGGGCCGCTTTACGAATATTGACGTTCCAAGGACAATCGCAGGCGAGTGACGTGACGGAGGCGACGATGCCGGGGAAGCTGCTCTATAGCGTGATCACGCCGCACTCGCCGCGCATGGCCGTGGAGGAAACCGCGCCGGCCTTTCTCAAGGGCGTGATCGAGGGATCGCATGCGCTCGGCGCCACGTTGCGCGCGGCCAAGCCCGACCTGCTCATCGTCCACTCGACCCACTGGGTCTGCTCGTTCCAGTGGTATGTCACCTGCCACGAGCGGCATCACGGCCACTGCGTCGCCGATGAGGCGCCCGACATGATCCCGGGCCTGCCCTACGACCGACCCGGCGACCCCGCCTTCGCGGAAGCGCTGGTGCAACGCCTGCACAGCGCAAAGGTGCCGTCCGGCCGGAACACCAGTCCCCACTATCACTGGGACTACGGCTCTTACGTGCCGCTGCACTATCTCGACCCCGGGCAGACGATTCCGGCGGTGCTGGTCGGCACCTGCCTGATGTCGGATCTCGACGAGTGCCTGCGGGTGGGCGGTCTGATCCGGCAGACCGTCGAGGAGACGGGCCGCCGCGCGGTCTTCATCTCCAGCACTGCGCTCGCCCATCGCATCATCCGTGGCCCCGACGTGTGGCCGCCGCCGGAGCACATGGAAAACGATCGCCGCTTCATCGAGATGATCCGCAAGGGCGAGATCAAGGCCGCCAAGCGCTGGTTGCCCGAGTACGCCAAGGCCGTGGTGGCGGAGATGGGCGGGCGCAACGTTGCGACCATGCTGGGCACCATTGACGACGCAAATCCACGGCTTGTCGGTGCAAGCTACGGCACTTACGGACAATCCTCCGCAAGCGGCAACATCAGCCTATCGGTCCAGGAAGCGGCCTGAAGGCGGTTTGCGGGTACGCTTTGGCGGTGGCTACTGCGCCTGCTTGCAAGCGACCCGCGTGTAGGCCCCGGTCTCGGGGTTCTCGTAGGCGAGCGAGAAGGCCAGCACCGCGCACACGCTGCGCGGTGCCTGGGTCGCCACCTTGACCGGCTGGGTCGTCGCTTCGTCGCGCCGCACCGCCTTCATATGGGCCATGCCATCTCCGGGCACGGGAATGAAGGGCAGTGCCAGACCCATGACGATGGCCGTCGCGAGCAAGCGCTCGCGCCAGTTCAGAGGCTCTCGTGAGGGACGCGTGCGAATCATGGGGCCCTCCGCCGCCATGGATTGCGGTCGCCAGGGTGGCACCCGCCGGGGCTTCTGTGTTGTAGATATGACCTAAATGCGCCGGCGCATCCCCGCGCGGGGGTGTCAAGGTTAGGGCCGTCGGTGCTCGACGGACAGCTGCGGCCGACTATTAAGGGTCTGAAATACCACACAATAGCGTTCCGTTAGCTTGAGCAGCGTGGCGAGCTGGTCAGGGCTGGCATCCGTATCGAGGTCGAATCGCAGCCGTATGGCACGAAATCCGACGGGCGCGTCCTTCACGACTCCGAGCGTACCCCGGAAATCGAGGTCGCCTTCCGCGCTGACGCTGCCGTGCTTGAGTTTGATGTCGAGCGCCGTCGCGACCGCCTTGAGCGTGACGCCCGCGCAGGCAACTAATGCTTCCAACAGCATGTCGCCGGAACAGGCGGCGATGCCGTCGCCGCCGGTCGCCGGGTGCAGGCCCGCCTCGACCAGGGCGCGGCCGGTCTCGACCTTGCAGGTCAGGGTCTCATCGCCGATCTCGCCCTTCGCCTTCAGCGTGATCACCGCAGCCTCGGGCGTTTCCCGATAGCGCTGCTTCAAGGGCGCTTGCAGCGCCCGTAGGTCGTCGCCTCGCATGTGTTCGTCCTCGTGTCTCGTGCGGGGGCTGGCGGCGCATTCCACCTCGAAAGCAGCCGATCGGCCCCGACCATGAATTAATGATTGCGATGCGGCAAGTGGCCTGACCGGCCCGCCTCGCTCGCGGGGCGCTGAGGTCACCGACAATGCTCTGGTCACCCAACTCTGTTCAAGTCTAGGGTGGGCATCGTACCGGTGGGCGGCCTTGTGAATCGGAAGCCAAGGATGCCAGCGGCATCCGACCCGGAGTGTTGAACATTGGCGGCAGGACAAGTGGATGAGGGCCGGACCGGTCCGGCGCGCCTCGGCTTCCTGGCCAAGCTCACGGCTTGGTGGCGGCGGGGCAAGCAGCAGGCTGCTCCCGCCAAGGGCGCGCAGCCGCTTCGCGGGCTTGCGCCAGCGACGCCGCCACTCGATCGCCTGACGCTTGCGCAGTGGCTTTGGGGCGCGGGGTTTAACACTCCAGGCGGCGAGGAGCACGTGCTCGACCTCGTGAAGCCCTTCGCGCTCAATCCCGCAATGAGCATGCTGTACATCGGTGCCGGCCTGGGCGGCGGCGCTCGCGCCGTCGCCGCCAAGTTCGCGACTTACGTGACCGGGCTTGAGAGTGACGACGCGCTGGCGCGCCGCGGCATGGAGATGTCAACGGCGCAGGGCATGCAAAAGCGTGCGCCGGTCAGCGTCTACAACCCCGATACGATCGAGCTTCGCGCCGGCTCCTTCGATTGCGTCCTGGGTCGGCGGACCACTTACACGCTGGCCGATAAGGAGCGTTTCTTGCGTGTGCTGGTAGCGGCGCTCAAGCCGCGCGGCCACCTGTTGCTCACGGATTATGTGCTCGAGCCGAAGGCTCAGGCGGGGCCGGAGCTGGAGGCTTGGCGTCGTCAGCAAAAGCGCCCGGCTCAGCTCTGGACTGCCGCGCAATATGCCGATTGCCTAAAACGGTTTGGCTGCGAGATCCGGGTGACCGAGGACACCTCGAGCAAGCTTCGGCGCATGATCCTCGCCGGCTGGGCACAAATGATCAGTACCGTGGATCTGCGCAGCATGCCGAAGCAGCATCTGCTGGCGGTTGTGGACGAGGCGGAGCACTGGGTGCGCACGATCGGGGCGCTCGACGGCGGTGCGCTCAGGACCTACCGGATTTACGCCTTGGCCGGAACCGGTGAGGTAAAACGCTAGTACTGGCCCTGGTTAATTTCCAGGCGCCGGCGGCTTGGCTAAAATCTGGCCAAATTGACCTGTAAAAAAATTTAGGTGGAGCGGCACCTTTACTTTCCGTTCATGAAAGCCGGGCACCATCCCATTGTAGTAGAACCAGGAGATCTACATGCTTCGCCTCATCCGAAAAGTATGGGAGGACCGTTCAGGTCCCACGGCGATCGAGTACGGCCTGATTGCTGCATTGATCGCGGTGGCGACCATTGCGGGACTTACCTCGATCGGAACCGCTTTGAACGCCACCGACAACACCATCGCCACGACCGTTGGCTCCTAAATGCGGTGAACGTCGCCCTTGGGCAGGCGTCCGCTAGCGGCGTTCGCGTCTGCGATTGACAGCCTGCATGGGCCCTCTTATGGTCCGCCCCTCGCGCGGTCCGGTGGTCCGCGCGCGTTGTCATCGAGAGCGCCGCTATGAAAATCGCTAATTCACTGAAGTCGCTGAAGAAGCGCGACAAGAACTGCCGCATTGTGCGGCGCAAAGGCCGCGTCTACGTCATCAACAAGACGAACCCGCGCTACAAGGCCCGCCAGGGCTGAGTTGTCTCGGCCTGGCGGCGGCGGGGTAGCCGCGCTCGCGAGCGCGGTTTTTTGTTGGCCTGGCGGGGCCTAAGGCCTAGATAGGGCTCCATACCAGGAGCCCCCAATGCGGATGCCCGAGCCAGATGCCGGAGTGATCGCGCGCCGCGCCGAGATTGCGGCCGGGCTCCGAGAGATCGTGCCGGGCGAAGGCGTCATTTCCGAGGAGGACGCGCGACGCCCCTACGAGAGCGACGGCCTCACCGCCTATCGCACTTTGCCGCTTCTGGTTGTTCTGCCCTCGACCACGGAGCAGGTCGCGCGCGTGCTGCGCTACTGCCGCGACCACAAGATCAAGGTGGTGCCGCGGGGCGCCGGCACCTCGCTTTCGGGCGGCGCGCTGCCGCTCGCCGACGGCATCGTCCTCGGTATGGGCAAGTTCAACCAAGTCCTCGAGGTCGATTTCGCCAATCGCTGCGTGGTGGCTCAGCCCGGCGTTACCAATCTGGGCGTGACACTCGCCGTTCAGCACGCCGGCTTTTACTACGCGCCCGATCCCTCGAGCCAGATTGCGTGCACGATCGGCGGCAACGTCGCCGAGAACTCCGGCGGCGTGCATTGCCTCAAGTACGGCCTCACCACGAACAATGTCCTCGGGGTCGAGCTCGTCACCATCGACGGCGAGATCATTCGGCTCGGCGGCAAGCACCTCGATTCCGAGGGCTATGACCTCCTGGGCGTGATGGTGGGCTCGGAGGGATTGCTGGGGGTGGTGACCGAGGTCACCGTGCGTATCTTGCCCAAGCCCACCACGGCACGCGCGCTGCTGATCGGGTTTCCCAGCAACGAGAGCGCCGGCAACTGCGTCGCCGCGATCATCGCCGCCGGAATCATTCCCGGCGGCATGGAAATGATGGACAAGCCCGCCATCCACGCGGCCGAGGAATTCGTGCATGTGGGATATCCGCTCGACGTCGAGGCCTTGCTGATCGTGGAGCTCGATGGGCCGAAAGTCGAGGTCGATCACCTCATCGGGCGCGTCGAGGCGATTGCGCGCCAGCACCGGGCCATGTCGCTCAAGGTGAGCGAGAGCGAGCCGGAGCGGCTTGCGTTCTGGGCCGGCCGCAAGGCGGCGTTTCCGGCGGTCGGCCGCATCTCTCCCGATTATTACTGCGTCGATGGCACCATCCCGAGGAAACGGCTCCCCGAGGTGCTCACGCGCATGGCGCGGCTTGCCGAGAAGCATCGGCTACGGGTCGCCAACGTGTTCCACGCCGGCGACGGCAACCTGCACCCGCTCATCCTCTACGATGCCAACAAAGAGGGCGAGCTCGAGCGCGCGGAAGCGCTGGGCGCCGATATCTTGCGGCTCTGCGTCGAGGTCGGCGGCGTGCTCACGGGCGAGCACGGTGTCGGCGTCGAGAAGCGCGACCTCATGGATACCATGTTCGGGCAGGTCGATCTCGATCACCAGATGCGCCTCAAATGCGCCTTCGATCCCGACGGCCTGCTCAATCCCGGCAAGGTGTTTCCACAGCTCCAGCGCTGCGCCGAGCTCGGCCGCGTGCACGTGCATGGCGGCAAGCTCGCATTCCCCGATATTCCGCGGTTCTGAGCCACGGGATCATGCCGCGCTTTCGCCCCAAGGACGGGCAGGAGCTTGCGAGGTTGGTTTCCTGGGCCGCCGGCGACGCCGAGGCGCTCGAGGTCATCGCAGCCGGCACCAAGCGCGACCTCGGGCGACCGGTCGAGGCGCCACACCTGCTGGACGTGACGGCGTTCGCGGGCATCGAGGCTTACGAGCCCGAGGAGCTCGTGCTCACGGCGAGGCCGGCGACGCCGCTCGCGGAGATCGAGGGCATGCTTCAAAGGGCCGAGCAGATGCTGGCCTTCGAGCCCGGAGACTGGGGGCCGTTGCTCGGTGCCGCGGCTGCGCATCAGACCTTGGGCGGCATGCTCGCCTGCAATCTTGCAGGACCTCGACGCATCAAGCAGGGCGCTGCGCGCGATCACCTGCTGGGATTTCACGCGGTGAGCGGCCGGGGCGAGGAGTTCAAGGCCGGCGGTCGCGTGGTTAAGAACGTCACCGGTTACGATCTCTCCAAGCTCATGGCTGGATCCTGCGGCACGCTCGCCGTGTTGACCCAGGTCACGGTCAAGGTGCTGCCGAAGCCGGAGGCCACGGGAACCCTCGTCCTGTGGGGACTCGACGATCCGCGCGCACTCGCGGCGATGACGCATGCGCTCAACAGCCCGCACGAGGTCAGCGGGGCCGCGCATCTTCCAAGCGCAAGCGCGCCTGCCGTGCTGGCCGGCGCCAGCCGGGCCGCGACGCTCATCCGCCTAGAGGGGCCTCGACCATCGGTCGAAGCGCGCGCGGCGGCGCTCCGCCAGGAGCTCCGCGAGTTCGGCGCCGCAGAGCAGCTTCTCGACGAGGTCGCGGTCGCGCCTTGGCGCTCGCTCGCGGATGTGAGCCCGTTCGCTCTCGAGCAGGATCGGGTGATCTGGCGCATCTCGGTCGCGCCGCAGAGCGGCCCCGCCGTCGCGGCCACCATCACGCGGGCGCTCGATGCGCGGGTCTTCTTCGACTGGGGCGGCGGCCTCGTATGGTGCGCCGTCCCGGCAAGCGCGATTGACGCCGGTTCGGAGATCGTGCGCGCTGCGGCTAAGGCGGCGCACGGTCATGCGACCCTCGTGCGCGCGAGCGCCGAGCTGCGCAGCCGTATCGCCGTCTTCGAGCCGCAACCGCCTGCGCTTCAGGCGCTGAGCCGACGCGTCAAGGAAAGCTTCGACCCCAAACGCATCCTCAATCCCGGCCGCATGTATCGCGATCTCTGATCTCCCCATGCAGACGCATTTCACTCTGGCCCAGCTCGCCGACCCCGACATCAGCGATTCCAATGCGATCCTGCGTGCCTGCGTGCACTGCGGCTTCTGCACGGCGACTTGTCCAACTTACGTGCTGCTCGGCGATGAGCTCGACAGCCCCCGCGGGCGGATCTACTTGATCAAGGAGATGCTGGAGCACGACCGGCCCGCGACCTCGATGGTGGTGAAACACATCGATCGCTGCCTCTCGTGCCTCGCGTGCATGACCACGTGTCCCTCCGGCGTCAACTACATGCATCTGGTCGATCACGGTCGCCAGCACATCGCGCGCACCTACCGCCGGCCGCTCATCGATCGCTGGACGCGCCGGGTCCTTGCGACGGTGCTGCCTCGCCCGGGCTTGTTCCGATGGGCGCTCACGGCGGCACGGCTGGCGCAGCCCATCCGGCCGCTGCTGCCCGCGCGATTGCAGGCGATGCTGAAGCTGGCACCTCGCTCGGTCGGTCGGTCCGCGGCGATTGGCCCGCAGGTGTTTCCGGCGGAGGGTTCGCGCCGAATGCGGGTCGCCTTGCTGACGGGCTGCGTGCAGCAGGTCATCGACACCGGCATCAACCAGGCGACGGTGCGGCTGCTTCGGCGACACGGCGCGGAGGTTGTCGTGGTGCCCGGCGTCGGCTGCTGCGGCGCGCTCGCGCATCATCTCGGAGACGGCGTGCTCGATCGCGTGCGGGCCAATGTCGACGCCTGGACCGCGGAGCTCCAGCGCGGCCTCGACGCCATCGTCATCAACGCGTCGGGCTGCGGCACCATGGTGAAGGACTACGGCTTCCTGCTGCGCACGGATCCTGCCTATGCCGCGAAGGCCGAACGGGTCTCGATGCTCGCGAAGGACGTGAGCGAGGTCGCGCAGGCGCTCGGAGTGACTGCGGGCGCGCTTCCCGGTGCGCCGCGCGTCGCCTATCACTCCGCCTGCTCGCTCCAGCACGGCCAGAAGATCCATGCCGGCCCGAAACAGCTCCTGCAGAATGCCGGCTTCGAGGTGGTGGACGTGCCGGAAGGGCATCTCTGCTGCGGCTCCGCCGGCACCTACAACATGCTGCAGCCGGAGCTTGCCGAGGCGCTCAAAGAGCGCAAGCTTCGGAATATCGCCAGTGTCCAACCAGAGGTCGTCGCCGCCGGCAATATCGGCTGCATCACGCAGCTCGGCGGCGCCGGTGTGCCGGTCGTCCATACGGTCGAGCTCTTGGACTGGGCGACCGGCGGACCCAAGCCCGAGGCGCTCGAGCAAGCCGTCATAAGGCGCTAGCTCGTCGCCTCCGCTCTGCTCCGGAATTCGATCGCGATCGCCGAGCGCGCGCTCGAAGTCAGCTCTTGCTGCCGATGAACTTCGGCAGGACGAACGAAACCAGTAGCACCGCCAGCCCCAGCAGGCTGGGCAGCAGCCAATTGGCGCCACCGGACAAGGCTTCGTTGCCCGCGGCCCCGAACTCGACATAGGCCAGCGTCATCGGGATCTGCCCGACGAGACTCCCCCAAATGTAGCTCGAGAGCGGCAAGCGCGTGAGGCCCAACGCGTAGTTGGTTACGGGGTGCGGGATCACCGGAATGAGCCGGATCATCGCGACGGCGCGCCAGCCGCCGGCTTCCGCCTTGACCAGCAGAGGCCCGAGCCTGGGCAGCTTCTCCGGCTCGATCAGGCCGCTATTCACGTACCGCGCGAGCAGGAAGCCGGCGACGGCGCCGAGCGTGCTCCCGACGGTCGCCCAGGCAATGCCTCCGACACTGCCGAACAGCAGCCCCGCAACCACCGCCAAGAACGTCCGCGGCACGAAGAGCAAGCTGGCGGCGATGTGGCCCAGCACGAAGATCGCTGGCGCCAGCGGCGCCCCGCCGATCGTGGATTTGATGTCGGCCGGATTGAGCACGCTGCGGTGGGTCAGCACCAGCGCCATCCCGAGCAGGAGGAGCCCTGCGACGAGGAAACGACCGGTCGTCCGCAGAGCCGACATGGGCGACGGTGCGGCCTCGGGCGTCATGAGGCGGGCGGCTCCTCGACTGCGATCGGGTTCTTTGCTCGACGCATCAGCCACATCACACCGATGAGATCGGCGATGCCGACCCAGAGTCGGTCGAAGACGCCGTAGTTCGACTGGCCGCGCTCGCGCGGACGATGGTTCACCGGCACAGAGACCACCTTGCCGCCCTGGCGCAGGGTCAAAGCCGGCAGGAAGCGGTGCATGTGATCGAAGCGCGGCAGCTCCAGGAAGAAATCGCGGGGGAACAATTTCAGCCCGCAACCGGTATCGGGCGTGCCGTCGCCGAGCAGCGCCTGGCGAACCGCGTTCGCGGCACGCGAGGCCGCGCGTTTCGACCAGGTGTCGCGGCGCTTCTGCCGCTGGCCTGCGATCATCAGCGGCGGCGACGCCGGCGCCGAGCGTGCGATCTCCCAGAGCCGCGGTATATCCGCGGGATCGTTCTGGCCATCGGCGTCGAGGGTGGCGATCCAGCCCGCCCGCGCCGCCTTGACGCCGGTCAGGATCGCCATGCTCTGCCCGCAACTACCCTGGTGGCGAAGCAGGCGGAGCCGGGGGAATTCCGTGGCCAGGCGCCGAATCTCGGCGGCGGTTGGGTCGCTGCTGCCGTCATCGACGTAAACGATTTCGTACTCGACCCGGCCGTCGAGCGCGCGCCGGATTTCCGCCACCAGCGGCGCCACGTTGGGCGCCTCGTTGCGCGCCGGTATCACAACCGAAAGGTCCATTCACGCCGCTGGAATGTAGCCGCGCCAAAGAGCGGCGGTTTACCACGATTCCAGCAGCGGAACCAATTTCACCAAGCTCTTAGTGCCTAGAACGTCTCCACCCACGGTCTGAGCTCGACTTCCCAGGTCCACGCGCTGCGGTGCTGGCGGTGGATGTGGAGATAGGTCTCGGCGATCGCATCGGGCTCGAGCATGCCGTCGGCGCCGCGCTGGGCGCCCCGCGAATCGTTCTGCTGCTTGATGCCGCCATCGATGACGAAATGCGCGACATGAATATTCTTGGGCTGTAGCTCGCGCGCCATGCTTTGGGCGAGGCCCCGCAAGCCGAATTTGCCCATGGCGAACGGCGCCGAGTGTGCGTAGCCCTTGACGCTCGCCGACGCGCCCGTGAACAGGACCGAGCCGTGGCCGCGCGCCAGCATCTGCCGGGCCGCGGCCTGGCCCACGAGGAAGCCGCCGTAGCAGGTAACCATCAAGGCCTTCTCGACCTCAACGGGATCGAGCTCGATGAGCGGCCCGCGCGTGCGATAGCTGGGGTTGTAGACCACCAGGTCGGGCGAGCCGAGATCAGCCGTCACCGACTTGAAGAGGGCCGGAACGTCCGCTCGGCTGCTGGCGTCGCACGAGTAGACGCGGGCGCCCAAGTCGCGCGCGAGCGCATCGAGCTTCTGGGGCTGGCGCGAGGCGAGCGCCACAGTCATGCCGTTCTTGGCGAAAAGCCGCGCCAGCGAGGCGCTCAGGCCGCTTCCGGTGCCGACGATGAGAGCGATTTCGGTCATGCTGCGCCTCCTTGGCGTTGTCGTCGAATAGGCCTACTGCGCGATGTACGCGCCGCCGGCCATCGGATAAGGTCTCGCCTCCCGAGGCGAGAATTCCCGCTAAGAGGCCCGAGCCCTTCCGTCCGATGAAGCGCTACTCGATCTTCGCGCTGCTGAGCCATGCTATTTCCGGGCATCAGCGTTGGCCTCGGCTTTGGCGGGATCCCGACCCCAAGCCGCGCTATGACGTGGTGATCGTGGGCGCCGGCGGGCATGGCCTCGCCACGGCCTACTACCTCGCCAAGGAGCATGGCATCACCGATGTGGCCGTGCTCGAGAAGGGCTGGCTCGGCGGCGGCAATACCGGGCGCAACACCACCATCATTCGCTCGAACTATCTGACCGATGACAGCGCGGCGCTCTACGAGCATTCGCTCAAGCTCTGGGAAGGCCTCACGGCGGAACTCAACTTCAACCTGATGCTGAGCCAGCGCGGGGTGCTCAACCTCGCCCACACGCTGCATGACGTGCGCGAGGGCGTCCGGCGCGTCAACGCGAATCGGCTGAACGGCGTCGACGCCGAGTGGCTCGATCCCGCCGGGGTGAAGTCGTTCTGCCCGATCCTCAACGTCGATCCCGGCGCGCGCTATCCGGTGCTGGGCGCGACCTTGCAGCGCCGCGGCGGCGTCGCGCGCCACGACGCGGTCGCCTGGGGTTTCGCGCGCGCGGCCGACGATCGCGGGGTCGACATCATCCAAAATTGCGAGGTGACGGCGATCCGTCGCGAGGGCGGGCGGGTCACGGGCGTGGAAACCACGCGTGGCTTCATCGGCGCCGGCAAGGTCGCGATCGTCGCGGCCGGTCATAATTCCGTGCTGGCGGGCATGGCGGGCGTGCGGCTCCCGATCGAGAGCCACCCGTTGCAGGCGCTGGTCTCCGAGCCCGTGAAACCGATCCTCGACTGCGTCGTCATGTCGAACACGGTCCATGTCTATGTCAGCCAGTCCAACAAGGGCGAGCTGGTGCTGGGTGCGGGCATTGACGGCTTCAACTCCTATGCCCAGCGCGGCTCCTTCCATGTGATCGAAGGCCAGATGGCGGCGCTCGTGGAGCTGTTCCCGATCTTCTCGCGCATGCGCATGATGCGGAGCTGGGGCGGCATCGTGGACGTCTGCCCCGATGCCTCGCCGATCATCGGGAAGCTGCCGGTCGACGGGCTTTATCTCAACGGCGGCTGGGGCACCGGCGGCTTCAAGGCGACGCCGGGCTCGGGCTGGGTGTTCGCCCACACGATCGCGCGCGGCGAGCCGCATCCGCTCAACGCCGCCTTCGGTCTAGAGCGGTTCACCAGCGGCGGGCTCATCGACGAGCACGGCGCCGCCGCCGTGGCGCATTGAGGCTCGCATGCTGCTGATCTCCTGCCCCTGGTGCGGGCCGCGCGACGAGGTCGAGTTCCGCTGCGGCGGCGAGGCGCACATCGCGCGGCCCAAGGACCCCGACGCGCTCTCCGACGCCGAATGGGCGGATTATCTTTTCATGCGGACCAATCCCAAGGGGCTGCACCGCGAGCGCTGGGTGCACGCGCAGGGCTGCCGCCGCTGGTTCAACGTGCTGCGCCACACGGTGACGCACCAGATCCTCGCGGTCTATCGGATGGGCGAAACGCCGCCCGAGGGAGGGCACGGCCGATGAGCGGCGCCCGGTTGCCGGTCGGCGGACGCATCGACCGCGGGAAGCCGCTGCGCTTCACGCTCGACGGGCGCGGCTACCAAGGCTTCGCCGGCGACACGCTGGCCTCGGCGTTGCTCGCGAGCGGCGTCTCGCTGGTCGGCCGCAGCTTCAAATACCACCGGCCCCGCGGGATCATGGGGCAGGGCGCGGAGGACCCATCGGCCCTGGTGCAGCTGGGAACGGGTGGCGATACCGAGCCCAATCTGCGCGCGACCCAGGTCGAGCTCTACGACGGTTTGATCGCGAGCAGCGTCAACCGCTGGCCCAGCCTCGGCTTTGATCTCGGCGCGGTGAACGGTCTTCTCGCACCGATCTTCGTCGCGGGCTTCTATTACAAGACCTTCCTGCGGCCGAAATGGCTCTGGGATCGCGTGCACGAGCCCTTCTTGCGCCGGATGGCTGGCCTCGGCCATGCCCCGACCGAGCCCGATCCCGACATTTACGATCACACGCACGCCCACTGCGACGTCTTGGTGGTGGGCGGCGGGCCCGCGGGTCTTTCGGCTGCGCTCGCCGCGGCGCGCGCCGGTGCGCAGGTGATCCTGGCGGACGAGCAGAGCGAGCTCGGCGGACGGCTCCTCGACATGTCCGAGCGGCTGGACGGCCGTCTCGCCGCCGATTGGGTCGCAGAAACGACGTCCGCGCTCGCCGCCTCCTCGGAGGTGCGGCTGCTCCCCCGCGCGACGGCGCTCGGATACTACGACCACAACTACCTGGTCCTGCTGGAGCGGCGGCGGGATCATCTTGCGCCCAGCGAGCGTCGCGGCCGCGCGCGCCAGCGGCTTTGGCATGTGCGCGCGCGTCAGGTCGTGCTCGCGACCGGCGCTCACGAGCGGCCGCTGGTGTTCGCCGACAACGACCGCCCCGGCGTGATGCTGGCGAGTGCCGCCGCTGCCTATGCCCACCGCTATGGCGTATTGCCCGGCCGCAAGGCCGTGGTGTTCACCAACAACGACAGCGCCTATCGGGCGGCCTTGACGCTGGCGGATGCGGGCGCCGAGGTGGCCGCGGTGGTCGACCTGCGCGCCGCGAGCGACGGTTTCTGGCCGCACGCGCTCGAGCAGCGCGGCATTCCTGTCCTGCGCAATCGCGCGGTCGGCGCGGTGTTGGGCGGCAAGGTCGAGGCCGTCGAGATCCGCACTCTCGATGCCGCGGGCGAGCAGCTCTCGGGCGCGCGCCACCGCATCGAATGCGATCTCCTGGCGATGTCCGGTGGCTTCAATCCCGCCGTGCACCTGTTCAGCCAATCCCAGGGCCGCTTGCGCTTCGATGACGGCATCGCGGCCTTCGTGCCGCACATCTCGGTTCAGCATGAGCGGTCCGTCGGCGCCGCGAATGGCCGCTTCGCGCTCGGCGAGGCGATGGCCGAGGGCGCGGCCGCGGGTGCCGCCGCGGCAAAAGCCGCGGGTTTCGGCGACGGGCGAGCGCCCGCGCTCCCGGCGGCCGAGACACGCGAGACCGCACCGCTGAGGTCGCTCTGGCTCGTCCCGTCCGAGGGGCGCGGAAAGCGTTTCGTCGATTTTCAGAACGACGTCACCGCCGACGATATCGCACTGGCGGCGCGGGAGGGGTTCCGGTCGGTCGAGCACGTCAAGCGCTACACCACGACTGGCATGGGAACCGACCAGGGCAAGACCTCGAATGTGAATGCGCTGGCCTTGCTGTCGCGCGCGGTCGGCCGGGCGATCGCGGAGACCGGCACGACCACGTTTCGGCCGCCCTACACCGGGGTTCCCTTCGGCGCGCTCGCGGGCCGCGCGCGCCGCAGCCTGGTCGATCCCGTGCGCGTCACGCCCATGCATCGCTGGCACGTTGCCGCGGGCGCGGTCTTCGAGGATGTCGGCCAATGGAAGCGCGCCCGGCACTATCCCAAGCCCGGCGAGGACATGGAGCGGGCGGTGCGGCGAGAGTGCCTGGCGGTGCGCGACGCCGTCGGCATCTTCGACGCCTCGACGCTGGGAAAGATCGAGCTCCGCGGTCCCGACGCGGCCGAGCTGCTCGATCGTGTCTACACGAACAATTTCCGGAATCTCGCGATCGGCCGCTGCCGCTACGGCTTGATGTGTCGCGAGGACGGCATGGTGTTCGACGACGGCGTGACGACGCGCCTTGGCGATGATCATTACTACATGACCACGACCACCGGAGGCGCCGCGAGCGTCCTCGACTGGCTCGAGGAGTGGCTGCAGACGGAATGGCCGGAGCTCAAGGTCTACTGCACCTCGGTGACCGAGGACTGGGCCACCATCACGCTCTCCGGGCCCAAATCGGCCGCGGTGATGGCGGCGCTCGAGCCTGCCTTCTCGACGGATCCCGCGGAATTTCCGTTCATGAGCCTGCGCTCCGGCCAACTGGCCGGCATTCCCGCTCGCGTTTTCCGTGTGAGCTACACGGGCGAGCTCTCCTACGAGATCAACGTGCCGGCCCGGCAGGGTGGCGCGCTCTGGGAAGCCGCGGTCGCGGCGGGGCGGGCTCATGGCATGACACCCTACGGCACCGAGGCGATGCACGTGCTGCGCGCGGAGATGGGATTCATCGTGGTGGGCCAGGAGACCGACGGCACGGTCACTCCCGACGATCTCGGCATGAAGTCGCTGCTCTCGACCCGCAAGGATTTCATCGGCCGCCGCTCTCTGCGACGCGCGGCGATGCTCAATCCCGAGCGCAAGCAGCTCGTCGGACTGCTGCCCAAGGACCCCGAAGCCGTATTGCCCGAGGGTGCGCAGCTCGTGCGCGAGGTTTTCGCCCGGCCGCCGATGCCGATGCTGGGTCACGTGACCTCGAGCTATTATGGCGCGCGCATCGGGCGCTCGTTTGCGCTTGCGATGGTGAAGGGCGGACGGGCGCGCACGGGCCAAACCGTGTTCGCGCCGCTCCTTGGCCGGACCATCGAGGCCGCCATCGCGCCGCCCAGCTTCTATGATCCCGAAGGGAAGCGCCGTCATGGCTGAGCCGGCGATGCTGCGCGAGCTGCCTCCGACGCTGCTGCTCAACTTGCGCGGCGATCCCGGTGTGGCGGCATTCACATCGGCGGTCGCCGGTGTGCTGGGCGTGGCGCCGCCGGTCGAGCCGAACACCGTGGCGACGAGCGGCGAGATCGCCGTGCTCTGGCTCGGCCCGGACGAATGGATGGTGACGGCGCCGACCGAGAGCGCGGGTGGACTGGCGGCGCGCCTGGAGGCGGCATTGGCGGGCCTGCATCACTCGCTCGTTGATGTGTCCGCCGGACGCGTCGTGCTCGAGCTCGAAGGTGCCGAGGCGCGGGCGGTCCTGGCGCAGGGCGTCGGCCTCGACGTGCGACCGCGCGCCTTCGGCCCAGGCCGCTGCGCCCAGACGGGGCTTGCGCGGGTACCGGTCATTCTGCAACAGATCGATCTGGCGCCGCGGTTTCGGGTTTTGGTGCGCGCGTCCTTCGCGCCTTACGTCACGGAATGGCTCCGGAGCACGATCGCGGAGCTGGCGGCGCCGGCGTAGGTCATCAGCACGAGGAGAGGCGTTATGGATCTCAATCTGCGCGGCCGCAAGGCGCTGGTGACGGGAGCTTCCAAGGGGATCGGCTACGCCACCGCCCGCTGCCTCGCGCAAGAAGGCTGCGACGTCGTGCTGGTCTCCCGAACTGCCACCGATTTGGAAGCCGCGCGTGACCGGATCCTGAAGGAGTGCAATGTCGCCGTCACCGTCGAGCCCCGCGACATCAGCGACAGCAAAAATCCGCCGGCGCTCGCGCAGAGATACCCTGACCTCGATATCCTCGTGAACAACGCGGGCGCCATTCCCGGCGGCAGGCTCGAGGAGATCGACGAGGCGCGCTGGCGCGCGGCCTGGGACCTGAAGGTGTTCGGCTACATCAACCTGACGCGCGAGTATTTTCGGCTGATGAAAGCGCGCGGCAAGGGTGTCATCGTCAACATCATCGGTGCCGCCGGCGAGAAGATGAATTCCAGTTACATCGCGGGCTCCGCTGGGAACGCGTCCTTGATGGCCTTCACCCGCGCGCTCGGCGCGGCGGCGCCCGAGGCGGGCCTGCGCGTCGTCGGGATCAACCCGGGGCCCGTGGCGACCGATCGTCACGTTACGCTGATGCGCAAGCAGGCGCAGGACAAGCTGGGCGATCCCGAGCGCTGGCGTGAGCTCAGCAAGAACCTGCCTTTCGGCCGCGCGGCGATGCCCGAGGAGATCGCCGCCATGGCGGCATTCCTTGCCTCGGATCTTTCCGCCTACACCACCGGCACCATCATCACCATCGACGGCGGCCTCGCTCATCGCGGCGGCTGACCTCGGGGCTCGAGCACGGGAGGACCATCCATGCCCCACCTCACCACCGACGACGGCATCCGGCTTTATTACGAGGAAGCGGGCTCTGGCGCGCCCGTGGTGTTCGTGCATGAGTTCGCGGGCGATCACCGCAGCTGGGAGCCGCAGATGCGGTACTTCAGCCGCAATTATCGCTGCATTGCCTATAACGCCCGGGGCTATCCGCCCTCGGACGTGCCGTCGGACGCGGCGCGCTATTCCCAGGATCGCGCGCGCGACGACATCCGCGCCGTGCTCGACGCGGTCAAGCTCGAGAAGGCGCACGTGGTCGGCCTCTCCATGGGCGGCTTCGCCACGCTGCACTTCGGCTTGCACTATCCAGCCCGCGCGCATGCCATCGTGGTCGCGGGCTGCGGCTATGGCGCCGAGCCCGGCAAGCGCCAGCAGTTTCAGCAGGAGGCAGAGAAGACCGCGGCCAATCTCCAGGCCAAGGGCATGGCGGAGGTGGCCCCGAGCTACGCGCAGGGACCGACGCGCGTGCAATTCCAGAACAAGGACCCCCGCGGCTTCGCAGAATGCCTCCGGCACTTGGCGGAGCATTCGACCACGGGCTCGGCGATGACGCTGCTGGGCGTGCAACGCTTGAGGCCGTCGCTCTACGATCTCGCCGACGGACTCGCAAAGATGACGGTGCCGACGCTGATCATGACCGGCGACGAGGATTGGCCGTGTCTGGAGCCCGACCTATTCCTGAAGCGCACCATCCCCTCGGCGGGACTGGTGGTGCTTCCGAACAGCGGCCATGTGATCAATCTCGAGGAGCCCGCACGCTTCAACCAGGCGGTCGGGGACTTTTTCCATCAGGTCGAGAATGGCCGCTGGCCGCAGCGCGATCCGCGCGCGATGGCCGGCAGCATCCTGGGATTGCGTTGAGCCCAGCCCCCTCTCCCCTCGGGGAGAGGGTCGGGTGAGTGGGCTGATGCAGGATCCGGTTCAGCCGAACTTCGGCTCCGTGGTGACCACGCTGTTGCGCGTCCTCACGAGGTCCCACCACGCGCGGATCTTGGCGCGGGGCTTCAGCAACTCCTGCCCCTCGGGCGTCAGCGTGAGATAGTGATAGACCGGGATCACGAACAGGTCCGCGAGGGTCAGCTTGTCGCCGGCCAGATACTTTCCGTTCCCCATCAGGCGCTCGAACTCCTTGAGACAGAGCTCAGCGCTCGGCAAGGCGTCCTTGATCGTCGCCTCGTCCGGCTTCTCGCCGAACATCGGACGGATCAGGCGGTTGATCACCACCTTCGTGATCATGCAGGTATAAGCGAAGGACTCGATGATGCCGATGATCTGGTTCATCCGCGCCCGCGGCTTCGCCTCGACGGGCTGCAGATCCTGGCCGGGGATCGCCTGATCGATGTAGCGCACGATGGCGTCGGTCTCGTAGAGATCGAACCCGTCATCGGAGAAGGCGGGCACCTTGCCGAAGGGATTGCGCGCGAGGTGCTCGGGTTCCTTGTGCGCGCCTTTCATCATCGCGACATCCATAAGCTCGTAGGACGCCGGCTTCTCCTCCAGCGTCAGGCGCACGGTGCGGACGTAGGTGCTGAAGGCGGGACCGTAGATAATGGGGGCGGCCATCGAGGTCTCCTTCTCGCGAATGGGATGACGTGAGCCGACGCAGCGAGCATTCCCTCGCTCGCGCTCGGCCATCAGCATAAGCCCGGACGGCGTCTCTTGGCTATCACACGCCGGTGACTGTTCGGTGACGGCCGCGGGAGCGGCGCCCGACTCAGCGCGACGGCTTGGGCGTGCCCGCGGGGCCCAGCAAATGCTCGGCCTCGGTGCGAGCGGCGACCCGCTTCATCGAATCGCGCTTTTTCTCGACGAGAACGACACGCGGGCGTCGGCCGCCCATGGCCGCGATCGGGCCGGAGACGGTCGGCACCGCCGCCGGGCCGCCGGGCACGCGGAGCGCGGTCACGCGCACGCGGCCCTCCCCGCGGTCGAGCTGCGCCTCGATCTCCTGGCCCTTGAAGAGCCGGGTCACGCCGGCCGCGATGAAGACCGCCGGCTCGACCGCCACGTCCTCCGGCACGCCTGTCAGGCGGAGCCCGCCGGTCTGCCGCGCCGGATCGAACCAGCGCACCACGCCGCGCACCAAGCTGGCGACCGGCGGCGCGAGTCCGATCGGCTCCGAGGCAGGCGCGCTCACCACGGCCTCGGCACGGCGGACCAGGCGCGGTGCCGGAGGCGGTGCTGGGGCTTCGACGGGGATAGGGTCCACCACCTTGCGCGGCCGGCCGGGCTTGCGGCCCGTCTCCCGGTCACTCCGGGTCGGCTGCCGGCGCTCGTGGCGAATCGGTGCCGCTTCGATCCTAGCCGCGGGAGGATGGGACGTGGGGTACAGGATCTGCGTCAGCGCGGCATTCACGCTCTCGACCAGCGCGGGAATGTCGCTCGCCGCGGTTTCCTGGCCGCCCACGAGCCGCGCCACCATATGTGCGACCATCGGCAGCGGTACGCCGGCCCGAGGAGCCGGTATGACAGGATCGTCATTCGATTGAGAGGCAGGAGCGGGCGCAGCGATGTCGTCCCGCTCGGTCATCGGTTCATCCAAATGTCGGCTCACGACCTATAGAATAGGCACAAAGATAGCGCGGCATCTTTCCACGAGAAGTTGCGTCAGTTGTTAATTTATCCGAGGCCGGCAGCCCGGCCTCACGTGGAATCGAGGCGGCTTCTCGTATAGCAGATGCACGACACCGGCGCGAGGGGGAGCGAGCCGGGTCCCGATCTCGTCACAGGCCGCACTGCCAGGCGCGGCTAGACCGGGATATTGCCTGTATATTAGTATCCCGCGGAAGGACCCGACCGCATGAAGGTCTATGAAGGCGGCCGCAGCCTGGACGGCTCGACGGTGACCGTGGACGGCAAGCCCTTGCCGCTGCGGCACGATCTCATGCGCATCTCCAAGACCGGCTTCGAGTGGGGCTTCGATGGCCCGGCACCCCTGCAATTGGCGCTGGCGCTCCTCGCCGATCACCTGGGCGACGGCGCGGAGGCGCTGCGCCTGCATCGGGCGTTCATGCGCGAGGTGGTGGCGCATCTCGACAACGCTTGGCGTCTCACCGGGGCCGATATCGATGCGGCGCTCGGCCGTGGCTAGACCCGCGCTCGCCAAGCTGCCGGCTCGCGCCCGCAAGAGGGCGCGGGCCGCCGCACCCGGCGCGAGCCTCACCGAGCAGGCCTATCGTGCGCTCGAAGAGCAGATCGTCACGCTCAAGATCCCACCGGGCACGGTCGTCTCGGAGGCGATCCTGGGTCAGCGCCTCGGCATCGGACGGACGCCGATCCGCGAGGCACTGTGGCGCCTCGCACGCGAGCGTCTGGTCGCCATCATTCCTCATCGCGGCATCATCGTCTCGGAGATCAACATCAAGCTGCAGCTGCGGCTCCTGGAGCTCAGGCGCGTGGTGGAGCGGCTGGTGGCCGCTCGCGCGGCCAAGCGCGCCAGCGAGGCCGAGCGCCGGCGCCTCGAGGAGATCGCCGCCGGCATGGAAACGGCCGCGGCGGCCAATGACGACATGGGATTCATGCGCCTCGACCGGGAATTCAACGAGCTCACCGTGGCGGCGGCGCGCAACGAGTTCGCCACCAGCGCCATGAGCCTGGTGCAGGGATTGTCCCGGCGATTCTGGTACCTGCACTACAGGGAAGCCGCGGACATGCCGCTCGCGGCGCGGCTCCATGCCGATGTCGCGCGCGCGATCGCGCGCGGCGAGGGCGAGGCTGCCGGCAGCGCCTCCGATGCCCTCGTGGATTACATCGAGGACTTCGCGCGCGCCACGGTCGGCATCGATTAAGATCGGAGAGGAGGTTTCAGCCATGACAGCAAGCCTATCCAGGCGCCAGGCGGCCTTTCGCGCGGATTACCGGCAGCGCGTCTCGCCCTGGTACAGCGGCATCGGTCATGTCGCGCTGATCTACGGGATCGGCATCGCGGCACTGTCGTACTACATCCCCCACATTCATCGGCCGACGCTTCTCGAATGGCTGATCGTCCCCGCGGCCTTCCTGTTCGCGAACGTGTTCGAGTGGTGGATCCATCGCTACGTCATGCACCGGCCGGTCAAGGGCTTCATGGGCATCTACAAGCGCCATACACTGGCGCATCACCAGTTCTTCACGGACGCCGAGTCCACCATCGACACGACGAAGGATTTCCGCATCACCTTCTTCCCGCCTTATGCGTTGGTTGTGTTCATCCTGATGTCCACCGCAGGCGCCCTCGTGGTGGACTGGCTCTGGTCGTCGAATGCCGCATGGCTCCTGCTCTGCACCAACACGGGCATGTATCTCAACTACGAGCTCTTCCATTGGGGCTGTCACGTGAAGGACGACCGGATCATCCGCCACATCCCCTTCATGAACACGATTCGCCGCCATCACATCGCGCACCACAACCAGAACATCATGATGGCGCGCAATATGAACCTGACCTATCCGATTGCGGACTGGCTGTTCGGCACGAGCGATCTCGACCGCGGCGTCTTGGGTCACGTATTCAACGGCTATGACGCCCGCTTCGTGAAGCGCAACCTCGAGCGAGTCCGCGCCGGCGTCGACGATCCGCTCGCCGGCCGCGCGCGGGCTTGAGCCGTGGCCACTCTCAAGCGATCCACGGCCTCGCTGATCGGCGGGATCGCCGTCGGCATCTTCGTGCTCGTATTGTGGCTCCTGCTCGCGGGCAGCGCGAGCGCCACCGCTGTTGCCTCGGGACTCGTCGCCGCGGGCCTGATCGGCGCGTGGGTTCGGCTCGCGGATCTCTGACGAGGTCAAGAGCTTCGAATCGAGCGCTAGCGCGGGGCGTTGTTTGACGGTACACCCTGCGTGAATTCGGCAAGAGGGAGACCGTTATGTCGCAAAGCGCGGCCGAGACCTGGCAGGTTTCCGAGCGAGCCGCAGAGCTTCATCGCTCCGCGCTGGTCTGGGACGATCACGGCGGCTTCGGCTACTCGAAAGCCTCGGCCTTGGAGGGCTTGGAGCGGTGGCGCGCCGCGGGTATCGGCTATCTTTCGATCAATGCCGGCTATGACGTGATGCCGTGGACGCTGACACTCGAGGCGGTATCGCAGTACCGCCACTGGATCCGCACGCATCCCGAGACGCTGGTGCAGGTCGAGACGGTCGACGATATCCACTGCGCCCGCAGGGACGCCAAGCTCGCCGTTGCCTTCGATCTCGAGGGCATGAACGCCCTCAACGGCGATATCGGCATGGTCGATCTTTATTATCGGCTCGGCGTGCGCCAGATGCTGTTCGCCTACAATCGCAACAATCTCGCCGGCGGCGGCTGTCACGACGAGGATATCGGACTGACGGATTTCGGGCGCGCGGTCGTGCGCGAGATGAACCGCGTCGGCATGGTCGTCGATTGCTCGCACTGCGCCTACAAGACGTCCATGGAGGCGATCGAGGCGTCCGAGGCGCCCGTCATTTTCAGCCACGCCAATGCCCGCAAGCTCTGGGACCACGAGCGCAACATCTGGGACGACCAGATCAAGGCGTGTGCGGCGACCGGCGGCGTGATCGGCGTCACCGGCGTCGGCATCTTCCTCGGGCCCAAGGGCCCCACGGTCGAGCACCTGGTGGAGCACATCGATCACATGGTGGACCTCGTCGGCCCCGATCACGTGGGCTTCGGCATGGACAGCGTGCTGCGGGCCCACAAGCCGAACCAGGCCTTCACCCGTAACCGCGATTATTGGCCGGAGCGGCAATATCCCGACGGCGGAACCGGCTACGTGCCGCCGGAGGAGGCGCCGCGCCTGACCCAGGCGCTGCTCGACCGCGGCTACGGCGAGGCGGACGTCCGCGGCATCCTCGGTGGGAATTTTTTGCGCGTCGCCGAGACGGTCTGGAAATAGCCCATGGCGAGACCCGATATTCGTGACTGCCTGGCGGCGGGAACGCCGCTGGTGCTCGATGGTGCGATGGGATCGGAGCTGCAGCGGCGCGGCGTCTGGGTCTCCCATGGTGCCACGGCGGAGAAGCTCGGCGCCTGGTCGGCGACCGCCATGCGCGACGCCCCCGAGACCGTGCGCGCGGTCCACGAGGACTATTTCCGGGCGGGCGCCGACATCGCGACCACGAACAGCTTCTGGACCAACTCGGTGAAGCTGGGCCTGGTCGGCCTCGGCGACAAGGCGGCGGAGTATACGAGGGCGGCCGGCGAGATCGCCGTCGAGGCGCGCAACCGCTTGCGTCCCGGGGCTTATGTCGCCGGCGGAATGGCGCCGCCCCATGGCGGTCGCGCGCCGGTCGACCCGATCGATCTGCCGCGGGAGTTCGCCCTGCAAAGCCGTGCCCTCGAGGAAAGCGGCGTCGACTTTCTGCTGGTGGAGTACATCGGTTACGTCGCGGATATCGTCGCCGCCATCGACGCGGTCGCGCCAACGGGCCTCCCCGTCATGATCGGCATCCGGCACATCGCCGAGGACGGCAGGATGCAGGCCGGCGAGACCTACGAAGAGCTCGTCGCCGCCCTCGGGCCGCGCGAGGTCGCCGCCATTCTCCTGATGTGCAGCAGACCGACCGCCATCTCCGCCGGCCTGCCGAAGTTGCGCAAGGCCTTCTCGGGCCCGATCGGCGCCTACCCCAACACCGGCTATCGCCAAGCCGGCAAGCCCATCGGTCCGGATCAGCAGTGGCATGGTCTCGATACCACGACCTACGCGCCGGCCCATCTCGCCGAGGACGGCAAGGCCTGGCTCGATATGGGTGCCCAGATCGTCGGCGGCTGCTGCGCGACCACGCCGGCGCATATCGCGGCCCTGCGTGCGGTGGTTCCGCAAAGCGGAGATTGACCCGTTACGGTGTCTGCTCCGAAGCAAACAGCAAAGCGTCATCCAGGCGATCGTTGCCCCAGAACATCTCCGTCCCCGCGAAGAAGGTGGGAGCGCCGAATATTCCTCTGATACGCGCCTCTTCCGTCTGCTCCCGCAAGCGGGTCTTCGTGGGCTCGGCCTGGGCCTCGTTCAGAATGTCCGTGGCGGGAAGCCCGAGCTTACTCAATATCGGCGCCAAGTGGTCGGGTTGGTTGATGTCTTGGTCGAGCGCGAAGTTGAGCTCCATCACCCGACGGCAGAAGGCCGCGATCCAGGACGCTTCGGCTCCGAGCAATGCCACCCGCAAGGGCAGCACGCCAAGGCGTGGAAACGTGCTGGGCCGCACCCATCGCAGCTCGTACTTGCGGCATTGGCGCGCCATGTCCTGCCAGACATAAGCGCCTTTCGCTTTTTGCAAGACGAAGGGCGAGTTTTCCATGCCGAGTGCGCGGAAGATGGGCCCCAGCAGGAACGGCTTCCACACGATCCGAACGCCGTGCCGTCGCGCTGCCTCCTCGATCCGCATGACGCTGAGGTAACTGTAGCTGCTGCCGAATTCGAACCAGAACTCGATCTCCGGCGCAGCCGGCACATCGGTCATCGCGAAGCGCTCCCCCGCATGCTGATCCGCCTTGGCTCAAGACCATGGGAGTGCAGTTCGCCCGGAGCGTCCGCGAGGCGATCCAGGAAGTCTCGATCCCGCGCAGGCTCGGTCCAGCTGTAGCCGCAACCCCAGCAAGCATAGCGCAGGCAGTCTCGGCCCCTACCATCGATGCCGTGGCGTG
This sequence comes from Allostellaceae bacterium, assembly GCA_035938015.1. Lineage (GTDB taxonomy): Bacteria > Pseudomonadota > Alphaproteobacteria > ATCC43930 > CGMCC-115725 > DASZHJ01. Next base: position 2,999 of record DASZHJ010000336.1, on the reverse strand, counting down.
GCCCTATCGGAGGCCGCGCGGTTCCGCATCTCGAGCAAATCATGGGGATACTCGGTTCTGGGCGATATGAGCCGATCCTCGTAGTCATCAAAGGCCATCTCGAACGGCGGCCCAAGCGAGAAAAACTCTCCTGGACGCGAGAAGAAGTCTCCGTCGTGAGGCGCGAATAGCTGCCCTGTGCCGGTCCGCATTGGCCGGTCGCCGGAGCCGCATCTATAATTCCGCGTCGACGCACGGATTCGGATTGGGGCATGGCCTTCCGGCTTCCGCCATTGAGCTCGCTGCGGGTCTTCGAGGCTGCCGCCCGTCACAACAGCTTCCGCAAAGCAGCGGACGAGCTGAACCTCACCGCGAGCGCGGTCAGCCACGGCATTCAGACCCTCGAGAATTGGCTCGGCGTCGAGCTCTTCTCGCGGGAGTCGCGGGGGCTGCGGCTGACCGACGCGGGCGAGATTTACGCGCCTTTAGTCAATCAGGCGCTGAGCGTTCTCGCCAAGGCGACCGCGCAGCTCCCCGGCCGGAAAGCGACCGGGACACTGTCGGTCAGCAGCGCGCCGACATTCGCAAACAGAATTCTGCTGCCGCGCCTCGAAAGCTTCGCCGCTCAATGTCCGGATATCCGCCTGACCATCGACACCTCGCACCGCCTGGTGGATCTCACGCTCGACGATTTCGACGTCGCCATCCGCGCCGCGCCGGCGAAGAAACCGGCGGCGAACTGGACCTTGCTGGCCTTGGAGACGCTGGTGCCGGTTTGCAGCCCCGGCCTCAAGGAGCAATTCGCCCCGGCCGCCGCCGCCGACCTGCTGTCGCGGGCACCGCTCATCCACGTCACATCCGTTTCGGCCGACTGGAGTCACTGGTTCCGGGCAAACGAGATGGAGGTCCCGGCGTCCGTCGATGGCGGGCTCCGTGTCGACACCGTTCAAATGGCGTTCGAGGCTGCAATTCGCGGCCTCGGCGTGGTGTTGGGGCGGCGGCCATTGGTCGACGGCGATGTCGCGGCCGGCCGTCTCGTTCCGCTGGTCGCTCGGACGATTCCGAGCGGCAGCGGCTATTGGCTGGTAACGTCCCAGACCGATTTTGAGAAGCCCGAGGTGAAACGGTTCCGGCGCTGGCTCTTGTCGGAGCTCGGCACCAGGCCCGATCACCAGAAATCCGCGCGCTCGCCCGCGCGAGGGCTCATTGCGCCGGCAAAGCGGCCGCGCGCGAAACCGGCTTCTCGACGATCGGCATATTGATCAGCGCCGACAGCACGCCGAGCAGGATCGACAGCCACCACACCGGATCGTAGGAGCCGGCGCGGTCGAACACGATGCCGCCCAGCCACGCGCCCAGAAACCCGCCGATCTGGTGGCTGAAGAAGGCGAAGCCGGCCAGCGTCCCGAGCCAGCGCGTGCCGAACATGAGGGCGATGATGCCGTTGGTGGGCGGCACCGCGGAGAGCCACACCACGCCGATGGTCGCGCCGAACGCGATGCAGGTGATCGGCGTCACCGGGAACGAGATGAACGCCAGGATGGCCGCCGCGCGGGTGAAGTAGATGATCGAGAGCAGGTAGCGCTTCGGCATGGTTTCACAGAGCCACCCGGACGCCACTGATCCGATGATGTTGCAGAGCCCGATCGTCGCCAGCGTCCAGCCGCCGACCGTCGCGGAGAGACCGCGGTCGACCAGATAGGCGGGCAGATGCACCGTGATGAACGCAAGCTGGAAGCCGCAGGTGAAGAAACCGAGCACCAGCATGACGTAGGAACGGTGCGCGAAAGCCTCCGAAAGCGCTTGCCGCAGCGATTGCGGCGCGGCCTCTCTGGTTCCGTCGGCTTGTGGTGTCACCAGCGCGAGCGACAGCGGCAGCACGGCGAGCATGCTCACGGCGAAGATCGTGAGCGTCTGCTGCCACCCGACCGTGTCCATGAGCGCGACCGCAAGGGGCGAGTAGAGGAACTGCCCGAACGAGCCCGCTGCCGTGGCCAATCCGAAGGCGAGCGAGCGCCACTCCGGCGGCAACAGTTTTCCGAACGCCGCCAAAATGACCATGAAAGAGGTGCCGGAGAGACCGAATCCGACCAGGACGCCCGCGGAAACATCGAGCATCGAGGCGCTGCCGGCATGCGCCATGAGCGCGAGGCCCGCGGCGAACATCAGCCCGCCCGCGCAGAACACCCGACCGGTTCCGAACCGATCGGCAATGATGCCGGCGACCGGTTGGCCGATGCCCCACAGCAGGTTCTGCAGCGCCAGCGCGAAGGCGAAGACGTCGCGACCCCAGTGATTGGCGACCGACATCGGCGCCAGGAAAAATCCCAGCGACGAGCGGGGCCCGAAGGACATGAGCGAGATCAGGCAGCCGAAGCCCATGATCAAGAGCGGCGTGCGCCAGGTGCCGGCCGCGGCGCCGGATTGCGACGGGGGGAGGGGATGATGGACGCTGGCCATGGGCCGCCTCGCTAACGGAATGAGCTCCGAAAGGCGGCGAACTCTAAGGCGCGCGGCTGGATCGCGAAAAATGAAAGTTACTCAATCTCGGGATCATTCGGCTCATCCCGGCGGAGCCGACTTGTTCGCGCCGGGCGAATGCGTGTATGAGATCGCGTCGATGAAGGCCCTTCACCGGGCGTCAGGCACGCCGAGCCGTCCCATGCACAAGAGTATCGCGAGCCCCTTGACGTCTCGATGGCTCATCCTGGGCGGCGCTGTGAGCGCGCTCGCGCTGGCGGGAACGCTCTCGATGTGGGCGCATTTCGGCACCGTCGTCTTCTTCGAGACCATCCGCACCGGCTTCGTCGCATGCTTCGGGTGACGAAGGGGTAAGCCTTCGCGAGCTTGGGACTTTGTCGCGCTGTCACCCCCTCAGCGCGGCGAGCTCCGCGACCATCTCGTCGGTGGTCGACTGCCGGCAATAGCCGCGGTTGTTGGCGATCGAGCTTCGATGCCGCTCTTCGCTCTGCGTGGCACAGGCATCCGTCACCAAGGTTACGAGATACCCCAGGTCGCAG
>DASZHJ010000335.1:0-2625 GCA_035938015.1 Allostellaceae bacterium | reverse complement strand
CCTCGGTCCTGTTCGTGCTCGTCGTGTTCGGGCTGATCGCGCGGCTCGTCGGGCTGCGCCTGTGGCCGCTGCTCCGCTATTTCAAGGACGAACTCCTGATCGCCTTCAGTGCCACGTCGGGCGAGGCGATGATCCCCCGCGCGATCGTCAAGCTCGAGGCCATGGGCTGCGGCAAGGAGGTCGTCGGCCTCGTGCTGCCCGCCGGTTTCTCCTTCAACATGGACGGCACCGCGATCTACATGAGCACGGCGGTGCTCTTCATCGCGCAGGCGACCGACATCCACCTCGGCCTCGGCCAGCAGCTCGCCATCCTCTTCGTGATGCTGTTCACCTCGAAGGGCGCCGCGGGTGTCACCGGGGGCGGATTCGTGGCGCTCGCGGCCACGCTGCCAGCGATCGACGTGCTCCCGGTCGGCGGTCTCGCGCTGCTGCTGGGCATCGACCGCTTCATGGCGGAGATCCGCGCCGTTACCAATCTCTTCAGCAACATATTCGCCACGGTCGTGGTGGCGAAATGGGTCGGCGCGCTCAACCCCGAGCGGCTCCGGGTGCTCGATGGCGACCCACCCTTGCGGGAGGGTGCTTGATCGCGCTAACCCCCCGGCACAGATTAAGCCCGTATCCGACAGCGAAAGACATGACCGAGGCGCTCGACATCCGCCGCAAGCGGCTCCTGTTCCGGAGCTGGCACCGCGGCACCAAGGAGGCGGACCTGCTGCTGGGTTCTTTCGCCGAGCGGCACCTGCTGGGATTCACGGCCGACCAGGTCGACCGCTACGAGGCGCTGCTCGCCGCGGATGACGGCGATCTCTTGGCTTGGATCGCGGGCCGCGCCCAGCCGCCGGCGGAGCGCGAGAGCGACGTGCTGCGCCTGCTGCTCGGCTTCAAATACGCGCCAAGACCGGCATGACCGATCTCGATACCTTCTTCACCGGCGAGCGAGTATCCGCTGGCCGGCTCGCTCTCTGCGGGATGCCCGAGGGCCACGATGCCCACGTGCTGGGTGGGCTTCTGGCCCGGGGCAGTGTTGCCTCGCTGCTCCATGTCTGCCGAGACGACGGCCGCATGGCGCGGATGGCGGCGGCACTTGCGTTCTTTCACAGCGATCTCGAGGTACTCACGCTGCCGGCGTGGGACTGTTTGCCATACGACCGTGTGTCGCCCAACGCCGAGATCGCTAGCCGGCGCATCGATGCGCTGACGCGGCTCGTGGACGCCAAGGGCGACCGCCCGCGCATTGTGCTCACCACCGTGAATGCGCTGGTCCAGCGCGTGCCGCCGCGCAAGCTCTTCGAGGGACGCTCACTCGTGCTGGGCGTCGGCGGCCGCATCCCGCGCGACCGCCTGATCTCCCATCTTCAGCAGAACGGCTATCAGCGCAGCGAGACCGTGCGCGAGGCCGGCGAGTTCGCGGTGCGCGGCGGCATCCTCGACGTGTTCCCCACGGGCTCTGCCGAGCCGGTCCGGCTCGATTTCTTCGGCGACACGCTCGAGAGCATCCGGCGGTTCGACGCGCTCTCCCAGCGCTCGACGGGCACGCTCCCGCAACTAAGCCTCAAGCCCGTGAGCGAGGTGCTGCTGGATCCCCAGGTGATCCAGCGCTTCCGCGGCCGGTATCGCGAGCAGTTCGGCACTATTGCCGACGACGATCCGCTCTATGGTGCGGTCAGCGCCGGGCACCGCTACGCCGGGATGGAGCATTGGCTGCCGTTCTACTACGAGAGCCTGGAGACCATCTTCGACTATGTCCCCGGCGCCGCCGTGACCCTCGACCACGAGGTGGAGGAGATCCGCGCCGACCGCCTCGCGGGGATCGCCGATTTCTACGCCGCGCGGCAATCGCTGTTGCGGAGCAAGGAGGCCAAGAGCGGGGCGCCGATCTATCGGCCGGTCCCGCCGGATCAGCTCTTCCTCGATAACGCGCAGTGGCAACGCTGCCTCGACGAGCGGCTCGTGGCGCAGCTCTCGCCGTTCGCGGCGCCGCCCGAGGCGTCGCTCGCCTATGACGCCGGCGGACGCCGCGGCCGTGACTTCGCGGAGGCGCGCGCCAACCCCAACGTCAACGTGTTCGAGGCCGTGCGCGATGCGCTCGAGGCGGAGCGGGGCGCGGGGCGCCGCACCGCGATCGCCGCCTACAGCGCGGGATCTGCCGAGCGGCTGAAGACGCTGCTGGGCGAGCACGGTTTGAGCGAGCTCGACCGCATCGACCGCTGGGAGCAGTTGACCGCGCTCCCCGCCGGCGGCGTAGGGCTCCTGGTGCTCGGCCTGGAGAACGGTTACGCGACCGGTGATTTCGCGCTGGTGACCGAGCAGGACATTCTGGGTGACCGCCTCGCGCGCCCCGCCCGCCGCCGCCTCAACCTCGACCAGCTCATCACGGAGATTTCGACGCTGATCGCTGGCGACCTGGTCGTGCATGTCGACCACGGCGTCGGCCGCTACGACGGACTGGTGACACTCGACGTCGCCGGCGCGCCCCATGATTGCCTGCGCATCCTCTACGCCGGCGACGACAAGCTGTTCGTGCCGGTGGAGAACATCGAGGTGCTCTCGCGCTACGGCTCCGAGACCGCCGACGTCGTCCTCGATCGGCTCGGCGGCGTTGCGTGGCAGTCGCGTAAGGCG
>DASZHJ010000334.1:0-3332 GCA_035938015.1 Allostellaceae bacterium | reverse complement strand
CGCTCGCCGCGGCGCCGGACGTAGCGAAGCTGCTGCAAGACGATGCGCCGATCGCACCCGCCGAAATCGCCTCGCTCCGACACGTCGTCGTGCTTCCCGTGAGCGGTGCACCCGGCAACGGCAGCGACGCGCTGAAGCTCGCCATGACAGCCGCGTTGACTCAGGCGCGGCTTACCGTTCTGCCGGACGAGCCAGGGAGCAACAAGACTCTCTCGGTCGTCGGTAGCGTGACGCTCGATCGCCCACAAAATGGGCAGCAACACATCACCATCACCTGGGCGCTCATCGAGCCCGACGGCAAGCAACTGGGCGTAGTAAAGCAGGAGAACGCCGTGCCTCAGGGCAGTCTCGACGGTCGATGGGGTGACGTCGCCAACTTCGTTGCGGCGGCGGCAGCGCCCGGCATTCTCGCGATCATAGAGAAGGCGGAGCAGGTCCGGAGCGGAACCTAGCAAATAACGCGGAATCCCGCGGAAAATCGCGGATCTCACGGCGGTTTACACGCCATGGCTGCTTTGTTACAGTCCGCGCGCGCCGCCGGGGGCGCGACTGGGCAAACCGCCCGCAATCGGCCAGATCGGATGAAAATCCTTACCTGCAACAGCAATCGGCCACTCGCCGAGGCGATTTCCGCGTATCTGAACTTGCCTCTCACAAAGGCGAGCGTTCGACGCTTCTCGGACATGGAGATCTTCGTCGAGATCCAGGAGAACGTGCGTGGAGAGGACGTGTTCGTGATCCAGTCGACGTCCTACCCCGCAAACGACAATCTCATGGAGCTGCTGGTCACTCTCGATGCACTGAAGCGGGCCTCGACCCGGCGCGCCACCACGGTGATCCCCTACTACGGCTACGCGCGCCAGGATCGCAAATCGGCGGGACGCACGCCGATCTCTGCGAAACTGGTCGCCAACATGATCACCGCCGCCGGTGCCGACCGCGTGCTGACCGTGGATCTGCACGCCGGGCAAATCCAGGGCTTCTTCGACATTCCCACGGACAACCTCTTCTCCGCGCCCGTGTTCCTCAAGGACATCGCGGAGCGCTACAACGGTAGCGACCTCGTGATCGTGTCGCCGGACGTGGGCGGCGTGGTGCGGGCGCGCCACATCGCGCGGCGGCTCAACGCCGATCTCGCCATCATTGACAAGCGGCGCGAGCGCGCCGGCCTCTCGGAGGTCATGAACATCATCGGCGACGTCGAGGGACGGCGCTGCATCCTGGTGGACGACATCGTCGACAGCGCGGGCACGCTCTGCAATGCCGCCGAGGCGCTGATCGAGCGCGGCGCGAAGTCGGTCTCGGCCTATGTCAGCCACGGCGTGCTGTCGGGCGGCGCAGTCGGCCGCGTCACCGCCTCGCCGTTGCAGGAGCTGGTCATGACCGACAGCATTCTCGCGACCGAGGCCGTGCGGGTTGCCCGCAATATCCGCCAGCTCTCGATCGCGCCGCTGATCGCCGAAGCCATCCGCCGCATCAGCGAGGAGCGCTCGGTCTCGAGCCTGCTCGACTGAGGAATTTCTTCGCCCGCGACTCGCGGGCATTTCGGAGGCGCGCGGCACCCCTGGAGGCCGGCGCTCCCCGCGGCAGAAGCCCGCGCACTCCGCGCCGGCGCCGCGTCACGTAAGCGTAAGAGGAGTTGGAAATGGCTGAACTCACCACCATCCGCGCCGAGGCGCGGGACCGGGCCGGAAAGGGGGCTGCCCGGGCCACCCGTCGCGACGGTCGTGTGCCCGGCGTACTCTATGGCGACAAGAAGCCGCCGGTACTGATCGCCGTCGATCCCGGCGAGCTCGACCGCGAGGTTCACAAGCCTGGATTCTTCGCTCGCCTCCTCAACATCGAGCTGAACGGCGGCAAGGAGCGCGTACTACCGCGCGATGTGCAGTTTCATCCCGTGAGCGATCGCGCGCTGCATGTCGACTTCCTCCGGGTCGGCGCCGGGGCACGGATCGCCGTGGCGATCCCGGTCCACATCGTCGACGCCGAGAAATCCCCCGGAATCAAACGCGGCGGCATCGTCAACCTGGTGCGTCACGAGATCGAGCTCTACTGCAATGCCGACGCGATCCCCGAGAAGATCGACGTGAGCCTCGACGGCCTCGAGATCGGCGGCAGCGTGCACATCGGTCGGGTCAAGCTGCCCGAGGGGACCAAGCCCACCATCGCCCGCGACTTCACCGTGGCGACCGTGGCCGCACCGACCGTGGTCCGCGAAGAGCTGGCGGCCGCGCAAGCCGCAGCGCAGGCGGCGGCGGCGGCAGCCGAGGCCGCGGCAGCGGCGGGCGAGATCCCGGCCGAAGGGGCACCCGCGGAGGGCGCGGCTGCGGCACCTGCGGCGGGCGTCGTGGCTGGCGCACAACCGGCGGCACCGGGCGCTGCAGCACCCAAGGGAGCCGCCGCACCCGCAAAGGGCCCGGCTCCCGCCAAGGGACCCGCGCCGGCCAAGGGCTGATCCGCCGAACCGGAGCACGCCCTCACCCATGCGGCTTCTCGTCGGGCTCGGCAACCCCGAGCCCCGCCACGCGAAGAATCGCCACAACATCGGATTCATGGCGGTGGACAAGCTTGTCCGCCGCCATGAGTTCGCTCCATTCCGCGCCAAATTCTCCGGCACCTACGCGGAGGGAACCGTTGCAGGCGAGCGGGTGATCGCGCTCAAACCCATGACCTTCATGAACCTTTCGGGCGACAGCGTGGGCGCCTGTGCACGCTTCTACAAGATCGAACCTCACGAGATCGCGGTGATTCACGACGAGCTCGACCTGGCGCCCGGCAAGCTGCGCGTCAAGCGCGGGGGAGGCACGGCGGGCCACAACGGGCTGCGCTCCATCGACGACGCTATCGGGCCCGATTTCTGGCGTGTGCGGCTCGGGATCGGCCACCCCGGCGTCAAGGAACTGGTGTTGCCCTATGTCCTGCAAAATTTCGACGCCGAGGAGATGGCCTGGGTGACTCCGCTCGTAGACTCCATCGCCGAGGCGTTGCCGCTTCTGGTGAGGGACGACGTGCCCGGCTTCATGACCAAGGTTGCGCTGATCCTCAAGCCGCCGGCGCCCAAGCCGCCGCGGCCGGCCGCAAAACCGGACGATCAAAGCAATGGGGTTTAACTGCGGCATCGTCGGCTTGCCCAATGTCGGGAAGTCGACGCTCTTCAACGCGCTCACCGCCACGGCTGCGGCGGAGGCGGCGAACTATCCGTTCTGCACCATCGAGCCCAATGTAGGCCGCGTCGCCGTACCCGACCCGCGCCTTGAGGTGCTGGCGAAGCTGGGCAAATCCGCCAAGATCGTCGCGACGCAGCTCGAGTTCGTGGACATCGCGGGTCTCGT
>DASZHJ010000333.1:0-9121 GCA_035938015.1 Allostellaceae bacterium | reverse complement strand
CTCAGACCACATCGGCCACGTCACGCCAAGACGGAGGAGGATGCTGCCGCCGGATTCGGTCTCGGACCCCGTCGTCATGCTCTCGCCCACCGCAGATGGCTCGCAGCAGCCCGCGCCGGCGCGACCGGCGCTCTGGACGGGCGGACACGGCACCGTGCCGTAGGAGCAGAACACGCAGCAGTCGCCCGGCTTCGGCCGGAGCCGCGTTCCGCAGGCGGTGCAGGTGTAGAAAAACAGGCAGGCGTCGACCGGCATGGTCTCCAGCTTGGCGGCGCCGCATTCGGGACAGGTGATCGTCGAGCTCAGGATCATCGATGCCTCAGACATAGGTATAGCCGAGGCAGAGCATCACCAGCCCGAGTAGGAGGCCAAGCGCGGCCGTTCGCCGCACCGGCGGGCGTGCGCAGACCGCGCCGGGACTGCAGTACCCGGGCTTCCGCTGGCGCCACAGCTCGATGCCTCCGCCGGCGAGGGAAGCGGCCGAGATCGCGAGCAACGGCACGCGGTAAGGTGCCGCAATCTCCGCGACGCCGCCGAGCCACGCCGCCCCAAGGCCCGCGGTTGCCAGCAAAAGCGGGAGCGCGCAGCAAGAGGCAACCGCGAAGGCGGAGCCGAGCCCCGCGAGCGTGAGCAGGACGCCGCCCACGCCGCGCGAGCGCCGAGGGGCGGCCTGTGAATCCGCGGGAAGATCGGCCATGATCGGTCTCCTTGGAAATTCCGTTCTACGACCCTACCGTCTCTAGCGGCTACAGACGCAAGGCCCTTCTTGGGAGGTTTGGCATGAGCCCGCGCGGCGGCATTGCGATCGGCGAACTCTCGCGGCGAACCGGCTGCACCGTGGAGACGGTCCGTTACTATGAGCGCATCGGGCTGCTGCCGGCGCCGGCGCGGCGCGGCCGGTACCGCGACTATGCCCGGGACGACGTGCGGAGGCTCGCCTTCGTGCGACGCGCCCGCGAGCTCGGCTTCGCGCTCGAGGACGTTCGCGCCCTGCTGCGGCTTGCGGCGGAGGGAAACCGAGCCTGCGCGGAGGTCCGATCGCTCGCCGCCGAACACCTCGCCGATGTCAGGAGCAAGATTGCGGACCTCCGTGCCATGGAGAAGGCTCTCGCCAACTCGGTCCGGCGCTGCGATGCCGGCGAGACGCCGGGCTGCCCGGTGATCGAGACACTGTCCGGCGCCGCGGTCGAATAGCGCGAACGCTCACTCGCGCACACGGGCCCTACTTCGCCGGCGCCTCCGCCACGATCACCTCTTTCACCTTGCCCGCGAGCTGCTTCAGGCTGAAGGGCTTGGGCAGGAAGTGGATCTGGGTGTCGGTGTCGAGCCGCTTCCTGAAGGCGTCCTCGGTGTAGCCGGAGATGAAGATCACCTTCATGTCCGGATGCGTCTCGCGCACGTGCTTGACCAGCGCGGGCCCATCCATGCGCGGCATCACCACGTCGGTGATCAGGAGATCGATCTGCTCCTTCCCCGAGGTGATGAGCTCGAGCGCGGCCTCGCCGCTCTTGGCCTCGATCACGCGATAGCCCTTGTTGCGGAGCGCGCGGGCGCTGAACAGCCGCACGGGATCCTCGTCCTCCACCAGCAGCACCGTGCCGGCGCCGGTGAGATCGCGACCTTGCGGCGCCTCGCTGGGCTCAACGCGCTGGGCCGCCGCGGCATCGGCAGCGGCCAAGCGCGGCAGATATATCGCGAAGGTGGCGCCCTTGCCGGGTTCGCTCTCCACGAACACGAACCCGCCGGTCTGGCGCACGATGCCATAGACCGTGGAAAGGCCGAGGCCGGTGCCGGAGCCAACTTCCTTGGTCGAGAAGAACGGCTCGAAAATGCGCTCGAGGTTCTCCTTGGGAATGCCGATGCCGGTGTCGACTACCTCGATCAAGACGTAGTCGCCGCGCGCCATGACCTCGTGGCCGCGGCGCACCGATGCGGTGGTGGTGACATTGCTGGTGCGGATGGTGAGCGTGCCGCCCGCGGCCATGGCGTCGCGCGCGTTGACCGCGAGATTGATGATCACCTGCTCGAGCTGACCCTGGTCGACCTTGATCAGGCCGAGGTCGCGCCCGTGCACGACCTTGAGCTCGATGTTCTCGCCGATCAGCCGCCGCAGCAGGTGCGACAGCTCGGCCAGCACGTCCGTGATGCTGAGCACGCGCGGTTGCAGTGTCTGCTGTCGCGAGAAGGCCAGCAGCTGGCGCACCAGGTTCGCGGCCCGATTGGCATTCTGCTTGATCTGCATGATGTCCGCGAAGGACGGATCGCCCGGCCTGAAGCGCAGCAATAGCAGATCGCAGAAGCCGATCATCGCGGTGAGCAGGTTGTTGAAATCATGCGCCACGCCGCCCGCGAGCTGGCCCACGGCCTGCATCTTCTGCGACTGCGCGAACTGGGTCTCCAGGCTCTTCTGCTCGGTGGTGTCGATGAAGTGCAGGATGAGCCCGCCCTTGGCGGCCTCCGGCGCGTCGAGCCGACTCACGAACAAGGTCGCGGACCGCTCGCGAGGGCTCTTGAGCCGCACCTCGATGGGCGCGGTCGCGGTTTGGGGATTCGCCGCGGCATCCGCCAGACGGCGCGCCACCGGCCGCGCCTCGCTCTCCGGCAGGAAATCGACCAAGAGGCGCCCGATAAGGTCGGCGGGCGGCAGACCGAACAAGCGGCCGAGCGCGCGGTTCGCCTCGTCGAAGCGGCCCTCGCGATCGAGCAAGGCCACGCCCACCGGCGCATCCGCGAAGAAGCGCTGAAAGCGCTGGCGGGATTGGCGGAGCGCCTCCTCCCATTCGCGCTCGGGCGTCAAATCGCGCACCACGGAGCGGGTGCGCAGCCCCTCGCCGGTCTGCACCACGGTCTGCGTGATGGAGACCTGGACGATACGGTTGCGGCCTTTGAGTGCGACCTCGCCGCGCTGCGGCGTGCCGGGATCGGCCGCGAAGGGCGTATGCGGCGGGGTCTCCGCGGGGATGTCCCCGGCGATGAAGTCCTTGAGCCGCGCGCCCTCCTCCACCAGCGAGCCCGGCGATCGCCCGAGCCAGTCGGCGAGCGCCTGGTTCACGAACAGAAAGCGGCCTTCGCTGTCGACGGAGTAGAATCCCACCGGTGCATTATCGAGGAAGTCCGCGAGCTTCATTTGCTCGTCGCGGATCACGTGCTCCATCTCGTGGCGGGCCGTGACGTCCTCGAAGCTCCAGAGGCTGTAGCCCGGCCGGCCCGGCAGCGGATGGATCGCGAGGTTGAACCAGGCCGTGCCGCCCGCGGCGCCGCGGAGCGCGATCCGGCCGTGGGCTCGGCCGTGGCCCAAAGCCTCGTCGCGCAGGCGAGGAAATTCCTCGGCGGCCTCGCCATCGCCGGCGATGCGGCTTTGGATCGCCTGCAGCGGCGCCGGCTCGCCGTCGGGAAACAGCGAGCGGAAGGCCGCGTTGGCATAGGCCATGGACTCCCGCGGCCCCAGGATCAGGTGCGCGTTGGGCGAGGCTTCCAGCGCGTGGGCGAGCACGTCGACCCGGCGCGCCAACACATCATGCACCCGATTCGCCACCACGCTCGACACGCCCGCGAGCAGCGCCATGACCGCCAGCAGCATCGAGGCCGGCCAAAAGATTATGCCTTGCGAGATTCCGCTGAGCGTGGCCAACCCCACGATCAGCGCCGCCGCGGAAAGCACCGCAGTCAGCAGGCCCAGCCGGTATATCCAACGCCGGAGGGTGGCCTCGCCGCGGGCGCGGGGAGATTTTGCGTCGACGGCGAATACGGGGCTCGAGAGCGCCATGCGGCTCCGGCGGTCTGCTGATCTGGCGCTATGGCCTGGGGTGTAGTTTAGCATAATTCACAGCGCCGGGGATTTCGGCTTGAGCTTGCCCTGCAAGCGGAAGACGTAGCCGATGATCTCGGCCACGGCCTTGTAATGCTCGGGCGGGATCTGCTGGTCGACCTCGACGCTGGCGAAGAGCGCGCGGGCGAGTGGCGGATTCTCGACGATCGGCACCTTGTGCTCGGTGGCAATCTCGCGGATGCGCTGGGCGATGAGCTCGGCGCCCTTGGCGACCACCAACGGCGCACCCTCCTTGCCGAGCTCGTAGCGGAGCGCCACCGCGACGTGGGTCGGGTTGGTCACCACCACCGAGGCCGTCGGCACCGCCGCCATCATGCGCTTGCGCGCCCGGTCCATGCGGATTTGCCTCAGGCGTGCCCGGATCATGGGGTCGCCCTCGGACTGCTTGAACTCTTCCTTGACCTCTTGCTTCGACATGCGCATCGACTTGAAGAAGCTCAGGCGCTGGAAGCCGTAGTCGAGCACGGCGATGAAAGTGAGCGCGACGAAGACGCCGAGCCCGAGCCGAGCGATCAGGCGGGCAATCTCCGCCAGCATCTGCCCGGCATCGAGACCGGAGGTCAGCGGCAAGCGGATCAGCTCCGGCTGCATCAGCATGGCAACGACCGCGATCACCACTGCGAGCTTCAGCAGCGTTTTGCCGAACTCCATCAGGCCGCGCGCGGAGAACATGCGCGAGAAGCCCTTGGCCGGCGAGAGGTTGTCGAGCTTGGGCGTGAGCTTCTCGGGTGCGAACAGAAAGCCGGTCTGGATCAGCGATCCCGCGAGCGCCGCCACCACCAGCAGCCCAACCGGCAGCGCGAGCGCGCTGGCGACGGTCGCGAGCGTGCCGCTCACGGCCGGCCAGAGCGCACCCTCGACGCTGAGCGCATGAGACGCCTCGAGATAGCGCTTGAGAGCCGTGCCGATGGCGCGCGCGATGGACGGGCCGCCGAAAGCCACCAGACCCAGGGCCGTGCCGATCATGAACCAATTGTTGATCTCGCGGGATTGCACGACCTGGCCGCGGGTCCGCGCGCGCGAGAGCTTGCGACTCGACGGCTCTTCTGTGCGTTGGCTGTCGTCGACGTCGCTCGCCACGGATCAGGCTCCCGTCAAGGCAAGGAAGCTGGCGATGAAGCGCTCGAGGAACCACTGCATGCCCGTCGCAAGCAGCAGTGCGAAGGCAAACAGGCCCGCGACGATCTGCAACGGCTGGATCACGAACAGGATCTGCAGCTGCGGCGTCAAGCGCGAGATTAGCCCGACCGCGACGTAGAAGATCGTGCCGATGATCATGAAGGGCGCCGCCATCTCGATGCCGATGCGAAACGACTCCGTGACCGCGCGCGCGACGGCGTCGGAAAAATCGCCCCATTGGAACAACGCGCCCGGCTCGAACACCCCGTAGCTGCTCACCAACGCACGCAGCATGGGGTGGTGCAGGTCGGCGAGAAAAATGATCAGCACGCCCGCCACGCTGTAAAAGGCGCTGGTGATCGACTCCTGCTGCTGCAGCAGCGGATTGAAAATGAGCGCGGCCGACAGGCCGAGATTGATGGATATGATGCTGCCGGCGACCTCGAGCGCCGCCAACAGGATGCGCGCGATCGTGCCCAGGAACAGCCCGACGGCGATCTCGCCGCCGAGCAGGAGCCCGAGCTCGATGGTGCCGCTGGGCAAAGGCGGCAATGTCGGCGCCACCACCGGCGTCGCCACCAGCGTGATACCGAGTGCCAGCACCAGCCGGAGCCGCGGATTGACATAAATCTCGCCGATGCCGGGCAGCAGCATCAGCGCCGAGCCCAGTCGCGCGAACACCAGCGCGGCCGCGAACAGATTAGCCGGCAGGATCTGGTCGAGCATGGCCCGAGGGCTCAGCCGGTGACGATGCGGGCAAATAGGGATTGGGTGAATTCGACCAGCGTGCCCAGCATGAACGGCATCAGGACCAGGAGCGAGACGAAGATCACGATAATCTTCGGCACGAACGTCAGCGTCATTTCCTGGATCTGGGTGAGCGCCTGCAGGATCGAGATGATCAAGCCGACCCCCAGCGCCAGCAGCATGACCGGCGCGCCGATCTCGAGCGCGACCATGATCGCTTGATTGCCGATCCCGAAGACGTCGTTGGCGTTCATGGCGTTCTGCCGGAAGACGCCAGGCTCAGATCGTCATCTTGATGATGTCTTGATAGGCGGATATCACGCGGTCGCGCACGGCGACGATGGTCTGCAGCGTTGCATCGGCGTTGGCGACGGCGGCCGCGACTTGCGCGATATCCGCCTTGCCCATGACGCCGTTGAGGCTCGCCTGCTCGCCTTGCTTCAGCGTGTCGACGGCGCTCTCGGCCGCCTTGCGCACGAGGTCGCCGAAGCCGCCGCCGTCCTGCGCGCCGTCGCGGGCGACGAGGCCCGTGCCCGCGATCTTGCTGGCACTGGAGTAAGCAGCGGCCGCTGCGCTGGCGATCGGATCGGCCATGACGGAAGTCTCCTTCTAAGAACCGACCGCTATCCCCTGAGCAGGTCGAGCGTGTGGGAGATCATCGATTTCGCGGCGTCGATGACGTTGAGGTTCGCCTGGTAGCTCTGTTGCGCGTCGCGCATGTCCATGAGCTCGACCACGGGATTGACGTTGGGCATCTGCACGAAGCCCTCGGTGTCGGCCGCGGGGTTGCCGGGTTCGTATTTGCGCTCGAGCTTGCCGGCGACGGTCACCGGCTTGCCGGCGGCGACGGAGTTCGCTCCGAGCGTCTTGTCGAGCACGGCATGGAAGCTGACGACTTTCCGGCGATAGGGCTCGCCGCCGGGCGTCTTGGCCGTCGAATCGGTGTTCGCGAGGTTCTCGGCGATGACCCTGAGGCGCTGCCCCTGGGCGGTCATGCCGGCGAAGGCCAGCTGCATCGAGGTGTTGAGATCCATGAGCCGCTATTCCTTAGTGCCCGAGCGCTTCTTTGATGAGCGCGATCTGCTTCTGGTAGAGGCTGGTGGTGAAGGCGTAGTCGGTCGCGTTGTCGCTGACCTTCATCATCTGGTCCTCGAGCTGGATCGGCCCAGTGGTCGCGACCTTTTGCGCATTCTGCGTGCCGCCGCCCGCGGGTGTGGCGATGTGGCCGGGCGAAGTCGCGACCAGCGTCAGCTGTCCGCCGCCCTGCCCGCCCAGCAGCTTGCCGAAATCGAGCGGCTTCACGTCACTCGCGCGGAAGCCCGGCGTGTTGGCGTTGGCGACGTTCTCGGCGAGCACGTTTTGACGCGCGCTGAGCCACGCGAGCTTCTTCGCCATCGCCTTGAAAAGCGGGATCTGGGTCAGGTCCATCGCGGCTGAATCTCGTCGGATTGCCTTAACATCTAGTAAAGACGGGGGCCCGCAGCGGCACCCCGCGTCAACCATCTGTTAAGCGTGTTTCTCTAGGGTGGGCCACGAATTAGCCGCCGATCGGAAGCCCTGGTGCCCACGCGACATCCGCCCGCCGAAAAGCCCGCCGTCGCGGTAGCGCTGCGCTACAACCGCGCCGAAGCGGACGCGCCGCGGGTGGTCGCGAGCGGCCGAGGCGCCATCGCCGAGCGCATTCTGGCACTCGCCTTCGAGCACGGCATCAAGGTCCGCGAGGACGCGGATCTCGCCGAGCTGCTCGCGGCGGTCGAGATCGGCAATCAGATCCCGATCGCGGCTTTCGCCGCCGTCGCGGAGATCCTCGTCTACATCTACCGCGCCAACCGCACGCACTCCCAGCCCCCGCCTTCCCACGCGACAGGAGCCACGCCATGACCATCGCCGCGCCCGCCGACCTCGAGCTCGTCTCCGACACGCTCAGCACCGCCCGCGCGGCCATCCAGGCGGGCCATCTCGTCGATGTCAGCGGGCTCGATCTCGCGGTCGCCGAGCTCTGCGCCGCCGCCGTCCAGTTGCCGCCGCGCCATCACGGCCGCGCCGCCCGCAAGCTCGCGCGCCTCGCCAAGGATCTCTCCGCGCTCGCCGAGGCCCTCACGACCCAACGGGAGACGCTCGAGCGCGTGGCCGAGACCGAGGCCCGCCGGCGCGCCGTCGGCGCTTACGCAGCCGACGCAGCGCAATCCTAAGAGCACGCCGACCGCACACGCTCCATGGGTCTCGACACCTATCTGCGCTTTCTGATCGCGCTCGTCCTGGTCGTCGGCATGATCGGCGCGCTCGCCTGGGTAGTGCGCCGCTTCGGCTGGGCGAACCGGTTCGTGGCGCCCGCGGGCAAGAAGCGGCTCGCCGTGCTCGAGGTGCTGCCGCTCGATGGCAAGCGGCGGCTCATCCTGCTGCGCCGGGATGCGGCGGAGCATTTGATCTTGCTGGGCACCGAGGGCGACCTGCTGATCGAGACCGGCATCGCGGCCGAACGTGCGCCGGCATCGGAATTTCATGCGCTGGTCGAAGGGAGCCAGGCGTGAGGCTCGTTCGCTCGCTCCTCGCAACCGCCGCGGGCGCGGCGACCGCGCTCGCACCCGTCGCGGCGCTCGCGCAATCCGTCACGGTCGATCTGGGCGGCGAAGGCGGGTCCACCGCGCGCATCGTGCAGCTCGTGCTGCTGATGACGGTGCTGAGCCTGGCGCCGGCGATCCTGGTCACGGTCACCTCCTTCACCCGCATCATCGTGGTGCTGTCCTTCCTCAGGAACGCGCTCGGCATCCAGCAGACACCCCCCAACGTGGTGATGATCAGCCTGGCGCTCTTCCTGACGGGCTTCGTGATGGCCCCGACGCTGCAGGCCTCTTACACCGACGGCCTCCAACCCCTGATGCAGGACAAGATCACCGAGACCGAGGCCGCACAGCGCGCGCTGGTGCCGCTGCACGCCTTCATGATGCAGCATGTGCGTAGTCAGGATCTCCAGCTCTTCGCCGACATGGCCAAGATCGACAAGGTGGCCGAAGCCAAGGATACGCCGCTGCGCGTGCTGGTGCCGTCCTTCATGATCAGCGAGCTTCGCCGCGCCTTCGAGATCGGCTTCCTTTTGTTCCTGCCCTTCCTGATCATCGACATGGTGGTGGCCTCGATCCTGATGTCGATGGGCATGATGATGCTGCCACCGGTCACGATCTCGCTGCCGTTCAAGATCATCTTCTTCGTGCTGGTGGACGGCTGGTACCTGGTCGCGGGCTCCCTGGTGCAGAGCTTCGGACCGGGCGGATAGCGAGAGCGTGCCTAAAGCGAAGCGCCGCCGGAGGCCTGAGGCTCCGGCGGCGCTTTTCGCTTAGATCGGCGAATTATCCGGGCTTGGGCACATAGCCGTAGCGCAGGTTGCTGCGCGCGGGTCCCGCCTGCTCGTAGTGCGACTTGATCTCG
>DASZHJ010000332.1:0-12357 GCA_035938015.1 Allostellaceae bacterium | reverse complement strand
ATATCGACCGTGCTGAATCTTCATGTCTGGCCCCCTGATTGGCCACCGAGGGTATCCATTACCAACTAAAAGTATATAGGAGGTGAGATCGCTTGGTAAGCAATATCCCGCAACCGGTGGGGATCGCCGGAACGGGCGGAGCGGACAGCCAAGACGAATCCGGAAGAAAAACTCGCGCTCGGACTATCCTCGCGCGCGCATGATCCTCGCTTTATCGCGCTGCCAGTCACGCTCCTTCTCCGCGGCGCGCTTGTCGGCTTTGCGTTTGCCCTTCGCGAGGCCGATCGCGACCTTGGCGATGCCTCGCTCGTTGAAGTAGAGGCCGAGCGGCACCAAGGTCATGCCGTCGCGGGTGACCGCGCCGGTGAGCCGGTTCAGCTCCTTCTTGTGCAGCAGCAGCTTGCGAGCGCGGCGCGGCTCGTGATTGATCCGCGCCGCCGCGTATTCGGGAATGTTGGCGTTCACGAGGTAAAGTTCGCCGCCGCGCTCGGCGGCATAGGCCTCGTTGATGCTGACGCCGCCCTTGCGCAGGGACTTCACCTCGCTGCCGGCGAGCATCAGCCCGGCCTCGATGGTCTCCTCGATGAGGTAATCGTGCCGGGCTTTGCGGTTCTGCGCGATATAGCGGTCGGTGGGGCGCGCCATGCCCTCAGTTCAGCACGCCCGCGTGACGCATCGCGTGGCGCACTTTTTCCTGGGTCTCGGGCATAGGCTCGACCAGCGGCAGGCGGACCTCCGCGGTGGATTTGCCGAGCAGCGACGCCGCGAATTTGACCGGTGCGGGGCTGGTCTCCGCGAAGAGCGCGTCGTTGAGCGGCAGGAGACGCTGGTTGATCTGCATGGCGCGAGCGACATCGCCCTTCTGCCAGGCGCCGTGCATATCGGCGCAGGCTCGCGGCGCCACATTCGCGGTGACGGAGATGCAGCCGTCGCCGCCCTGGACCAGGAAGGCGAGCGCGGTGTGATCCTCGCCTGAGAGCATGCAGAACTTGGGCCCGATCGCCTCTCGCGTGCGCAACGGTCGCGCGAGATCGTTGGTGGCGTCCTTGACGCCGACCACGTTCGGCAGGCTCGCAAGCCGCGCCATGGTGGCGACGCTCATGTCGACGGCGGTGCGACCGGGAATATTGTAGATGATGATGGGCAAGTCGACGGCGTCGTGGATCGCCTTGAAATGCTGGTAGAGCCCTTCCTGGGTCGGCTTGTTGTAGTAGGGATTGACGATCAGCGCCGCATTGGCGCCCGCCTCCTTGGCGTGCCGCGTCAGATCAATCGCCTCCTCGGTCGAGTTCGAGCCCGTGCCGGCGATCACGGGCACCCGGCCTTTCGCCACCTCGAGGCAGGCCTCGACCACGCGCTTGTGCTCGGCGTGGCTCAGGGTCGGCGACTCGCCGGTGGTGCCGCAGGGGACCACTGCGTGTGTACCCTCCTTGATCTGCCAGTCCACGAAGCCTTGGAAACTCCGCTCGTCCACGGCTCCATTCCGGAACGGCGTGATCAGCGCGACGATCGAGCCCTTGAACATGGCGGCCTCCCGGCATGAGAGTTTCTTGCGACTCGGCTGACCATATCGCCCCCCGGTCATGGCGGCAACGTTTCCTGCCATGGGCTTTCGCGCGCGACTTGTTTTTCGCGGGTGAGCGCCGCTAAGATGCGCGCCTACCTCATCATTCCGCTGCGGGCCGTTCATAAAGAATTAAGGATCTGGTCGTGAGGCCGCTCGCGCGGATAGCTCTGTTCTTAGCGCTCTCGCTGTTGCCGCTCCGGTTCGCGGACGCCGCAGCGCTTTCGGACGCGGACCGCCAGGCCTACCGCCTCGCCTTCACCGCCATTCGCGCGGGCGACTGGGGCGGTGCCTATGCCCGGGCGCAACAGGCGCAAGACCCCTTCCTCGGAAAGGCGATCCGTTTCCTGGACTTGAGCCGCCAGGGCTCCGGTGCGCGCTTCGGCGACATCGCCGAGTTCGTGATCAGCAATCCCGACTGGCCTAGCCAGACCCTTTTGCGCGAGCGCGCGGAGGAAGTGATCTCCACCGCCAGCGACGATGAAATTGGCCGTTGGTTCGCTCGCTTCCCGCCGGTAACCGCCATCGGCCGGCTGCGGGAGGCCGACTACCTTCTGGCCCACGGCCAGACCGACCGCGCGGTCGCGGAGATACGGGAGGTTTGGGCATCCACCGACTTCAATGTGTTCGACGAGAAGCTGATCCTGCAGCGCTACGGCCACTACCTGCGTCCGGTCGACGATGTCGAGCACCTTGACCGGCTCGCGTGGGATGGCAAGGAAGAGGCGGTGCACCGGATGCTGCCACGGGTAGATCCCGGGCACCGCGCCGAGGCGCTCGCGCGGCTCGCGCTCGCGAACGTTTCCAAAACCGCGGAGAAGCTTGTCTCGAAGGTACCGGCCAATCTGCAAAAGGATCCCGGTTTCCTGTTCGAGCGGATGCGCTGGCGCCGGCGCAAGGAAATGTACGACGCGGCAATCGACATCCTCGATCACGCACCCAAGGATCTGGTCCGGCCGCAGCTCTGGTGGGCGGAGCGCGAGATGCTCGCGCGCCATGCACTGCAGGACGGCAACATCTCGCTGGCCTATCGCTTGGCGGCGCGCCACGGCATGACCGACGGTACGAACTTCGCCGAGGCCGAGTTCCTCGCCGGCTGGATCTCGCTTCGCTACCTCCGCGACCCCAAGGACGCCTACACGCATTTCCTGCACCTCTACAACGAGGTTAGCCGACCTATCAGCTTGGCCCGCGGCGGCTATTGGGCGGGGCGCGCGGCCCAGGAACTCGGCTACCGCGAGCTCGCCGCCAGCTGGTACGCGGGCGCGGCGCAACATCTGACGACCTATTACGGCCAGCTCGCCGCCGCCCAGATCGGCGCCGACGGGAAGTCGGCAGTGCTCGAAGACCCGCGGCCCACGGCCCAAGAGACGGGCGCCTTCGATCAGAAGGAGCTCGTGCGCATCGTGCGCGGCCTCGCCGACGCCGAAGCCGCCGATTTCGCCAAGCCCTTTATGCTGAAGCTCAGCGATCTCGCGAAGACGCCGGGGGAGCACGCACTGATAGCGGTGCTCTCCGGGGAAATCTCAAGGCCCGACCTCGCGGTTACTGTGGCGCGGCGCGCGAGCTACGCCGGCGTGACGCTGCTCGCGCTCGGATATCCGCTGACCCCGATTCCGACGGGTGGCAGCGCCGAGGGACCGCTGGTGCTCGCCATTGCGCGCCAGGAGAGCGGCTTCGATCAGAATGCCGTGAGCAGCGCAGGCGCGCGCGGCATGCTGCAGCTCATGCCCGCGACCGCCAAGCGGGTCGCGAAGGACCTGCAGATCCCGTTCTCTCAGCAGCGGCTGCTCGGCGATCCCCAATACAATCTGACGCTCGGTCGTGCCTACCTTGAGGAGATGCTCGACCATTACGGCGGCTCCTACGTGCTGGCGGTGGCCGCCTACAACGCGGGCCCCGCTCGCGTGAGCCAATGGGAGCACGACATGGGAGATCCCCGCGCCAAGGAAGTCGACGTGATCGACTGGATCGAGGGGATTCCATTCAGGGAGACGCGCAGCTACGTCCAGCGCGTGCTCGAGAACCTGCAGGTCTATCGCCTTCGCGTCGGAGACCGTAACCTCGCCTTCTCGCTGGCTCTCGATCTCAAGCGCTGAGCTGCTTCGCCCGAGCTGCCCCATTCCTGAGGAGGCGCCGATGCCCGCCCCGCTCGCCTCGACCACCGCCTGCGTATTCGACGCCTATGGAACGCTGTTCGATTTCCTGTCGGCCTCGAAGCGTTGCCGCGACGCGCTGGGCGACAAAGCGGAGGCGCTGGGTCAGCTCTGGCGTACGCGCCAACTCGAGTACAGCTGGCTGCGCAGCCTGATGGGGACACACGCCGATTTCTGGCAGGTGACGGGCGAGGCGCTTGATTTCGCCATGGCGAGCCTCGGCATTCAGGACGCAGTGCTGCGTGACCGCCTGATGGATCTCTTTTTGCACATCGAGGCGTTCCCCGATGCGCGCCACGTACTCGAGGCGCTGAAGCGCGCCAAGCGTCCGGCGATCATCCTTTCCAACGGCTCGCCGGCCATGCTGACGGCCGCAATGCAGAGCGCCGAGGTCGACCATTTGCTCGAGGCAGCGCTGTCCGTCGAAGCGGCAGGAATCTATAAGCCGCACCGGACCGTCTATGAGCTCGTGACGCTGCACCTGAAGCTGCGGCCCGAGCGCGTTTGCTTCGTCTCGTCCAATGGATGGGACGCGGCGGGCGCCGCGCATTTCGGCTTCGCGGCCGTGTGGGCTAACCGCGCGGGAGCGCCCCGCGAGAACCTTCCGGGCATCCTCGCGGCTGAGATCCGCGACCTTGGCGTGCTGCCGACGCTGCTGGGACTCTAGTCGGCGCTCATGCCGGCTTATCGTGAGGCCACGGTCAGCGCTCAGGACGGGCTCGCACTCTATTACCGCGACTACTACCGGCTCTCGGCCAAGACGCCGGTGCTGTGCCTGAGCGGTCTCACGCGCAACAGCGCCGACTTCGGGGAATTGGCGACGCGTCTTTCGGACGAGCGCCGCGTACTCTGCCCAGACTACCGCGGCCGCGGCCGCTCCGCCTACGATCCGAACTGGCAGCACTACGATCCCTACGTCTACATCAATGATATCTTGCACCTCCTGGCCGCGACTGGAATCGGCCGCGCCGTCATCATCGGCACGTCGCTGGGCGGACTCCTGGCGATGGGACTTGCCGTGCTCCGGCCGACCCTCATCGCGGGCGCAGTGCTCAACGACATTGGCCCGGACGTAGCGAACTCCGGCCTTGCCCGCATCCTGCAATACGTCGGCGTCGACTACCCGCAATCCGATTGGGACGCCGCGATCCGCTTTCTGAAGGTGCTGACGCCCAATCTCGCGCCCAAGGCCGACGACGCGTGGTGGCGCACGCACGCAGAGGCTACATACCGCAAAGGCGTGGACGGCCGGCTGCATTTCGATTGGGACCTCAACCTTGCAAGGCCTCTCGATCATCAACGGAAAGTTACGCCGAATCTCTGGACGATGTTTCGAGGACTCTTACCGATCCCTACCCTGGCGTTCCGCGGCGCGCTCTCCGACGTGCTGTCGGAGGACGTGTTTCACCGCATGGCGCTTGAAAAGCCGGATTTGGTCTGCGTAACTGTGCCGGATACCGGCCACACACCCTCGCTCACGGAACCGCAAGCAACGAGCGCCCTCGATGCCTTCCTCCAATCGCTCTAACCCCGAACCGGGCGATCTCCCCACCATCGACGATATTCGCGCCGCCGCGGAACGGCTAAAGGGCAAGGCGGTACTGACCCCACTCCTCGAATCGCCGGCTCTCAACAAGCGCCTGGGCGGCCGCCTACTGGTAAAGGCGGAGACGCTCCAGCGGACCGGGTCATTCAAATTCCGCGGCGCCTACAATGCGCTTGTGCAGTTCGACGAGCGCCAGCGCCGCGCGGGCGTCGTGACATACTCCTCCGGCAATCACGCTCAGGGCGTTGCCGCCGCGGCGGAGCTACTCGGCATTCCCGCCACCATCGTGATGCCCACCGATGCACCCGCGATCAAGATCGCCAACACCAAATCCTATGGCGCCGCGGTCGTGCTCTATGACCGCTACAAGGAGAGCCGGGAGGAAGTCGGCGGCAAGATCGCCCGGGAGCGCGGGGCTACCATCGTCGCGCCCTACGACGATCCCCGGGTGATCGCGGGCCAAGGCACGGCTGGTCTGGAGATCGCCGCGCAAGCGAAAGCGCTGGGCGCCGAGCTCGACGCCGTCATTGTTTGCTGCGGCGGCGGCGGGCTCACCGCGGGCTGCGCCACCGCGATCGCCTCGGAGAGCCCGGACACCGAGATCTTCATCGCGGAGCCCGAGGGCTTCGACGACACTCGCCGCTCGCTGATCGCGGGCGACCGCGTGAGCAACGATCCCAACGCGCGCTCGATCTGCGACGCGCTGCTGGCGCCCACGCCGGGCATGCTCACCTTCGCTATCAATCAACGACTGGTCACCGCGGGCTACGCCGTCAGCGACGCGGAAGTCCGACGTGCCATGGCTGCCGCATTCTACGATCTAAAGCTGGTGGTCGAGCCCGGCGGAGCCGCAGCACTGACGGCGGTACTCTCCGGCAAGTTCCCGATCACGGGCAAGGCCGTGGCCGTCACCGCCTCGGGCGGCAACGTCGACCGGGAGACTTTCTTAGCTGCCCTTGCGCAGACCTGATCAGACGCCGCGCGCTGGGGGCTCAGGAGACGGTGGTGACGGAACCCTGAGTGGCAGGTTCCGAGCTGGCGCCCGTCGTCTTGCCGCCGCTGATCGTGGTGACGGTGGGACGTCCGGCAGGCAGAGCGAGCGGGAGCGCCGCGCCGCGTTGGTCGATGGCATCGACCCGGCGACTGTAACCCTCGAATACCGCGCCCGATTCGATCATCAGCGAGACATGCGTGATGTCGGCGACGACGCGTGCAGTGCTGGCGAGCGTCACCGCCGCGGCCTTGAGCTGGCCGGTGAGCGTGCCCGCGACCATCGCCGTGTCCGCTTCGACTGCCCCCGTCACCGAGCCACCCTCGGCGACGGTGATCTTTTTCGCGACGATATCGCCATGCACGGTGCCGGCGACCACCAGTTCACCGCCGCCAACCACGTCGCCGGTGATCTTCAGGTCGCCGCTCAGAATAGACGGCGCAGAGTCGCGACCGCCGAATCCCGCCGACGCCCTCTCCTTAGTTCCGCTTGACTTGAACAACGCTCTTCCCCACTTCCAAGAATTTCTCGGGATCGAGCGGCTCACCGTCCACCACCACCTCGTAATGCAGGTGCGGCCCCGTGCTCCGGCCAGTGCTGCCGAGCTCGCCGACTTCCTGATGCGCGCCGACCCTCTGGCCGCGCGCTACGGTGACGCGGTGCAAGTGAGCGTAATGCGTGACGATGCCGTTTCCGTGGTCGATCTCGACGAACTTGCCATAGGTATCTCGGGGGCCCGCATAGGTCACCACACCGGGAGCAGTACTATAGACGGGCGAGCGGAAGGCGGAGGTGAGATCGACACCGGGATGGAACCCCTGGCGATGGTTGATCGGATCGAGGCGCGCGCCGAAGGGGCTTTCGACCTGGTACTGGCCGAGCGGTGCCGCTAGCGGCAAAGCCTTCAGGAGCTTCCGCAAAGTTTCCTCACGCGCGACCTGATCCTCGGCGGAGGCTTGGTCGAGCCCGCCGAGAGCGATGTAAGGACCGCCCTCACCCTTGGCCGGCCCGCCCAAGCGCGCGATGAAATTCTCCACATTGAGACCGGTTGCCGCCACCATACCCTCGAGGCTGCCGAACACGCCGTTGACCTTGGCTTGGGCCTCCTTCGGTAGCGACGCTGCATTCATAGCGGTCTTGGTATCAGCCTTGGGGGTATCGGCTTTGGACAGGCGCGCCTCGATGCTTTGCAGCTTTTGCTTCAGAGCATCGCGCTCGGCGGCCAAACGCTCGCGCTCGCCCTGCAGTCGCTCGCGCTCGCTGCTTATTTGCTGCAGCTTTACCTGAGTGCCGTCGAACGCAGTCTTGAATTCGAGCGCGCGAGCATTCGAGGCCTGCACATCCTTCTCAAGCTGCTGGATGCGCGTGTTGAGCGAGCGACGCTGTGCCTCGGTTTGACTGAGCTCCGTCTTGTTCTGCTCTAGGTTCTTGGCGAGCTGCTCGGCGTAGTCGGCCTTCGAGCTGGCCTCGTCCTGAGCCTGCTGCAGCTGGGCCAGCAAGTCGTCGCGCTCGGCCATCAACTGCGTGCGCGCATCGGCGATGCCTTGCAGCGCTTGCTCGGTATCGCTGAGCGATCCCTGCAGGGTGCCGTACTCCGACCCAATGATGTCGAGACGATATTGGGTGCCATCGATCTCCGCGGTCGCCGTGGCAAGCTGCGACTGCAGTTCGGCGAGCTGGCGCCGCAATTCCCTGTTCGACAGCTCCGCCCGTACAACCTGCGCCTGCTTGGCGCTGATCACGTGGCCGAAGTGAACGTACCCGACCACCAGATACCCGAGCGCCGCAACGCCCAGGAACACCCCGGTAGTCGCCGCGATCTGCGAGCGGCGTGTCAGTGTGACGAATGATATCCGGCCCTCGGTCCGGACCAGAATTTGCCGCTCGGGGAAGAGCTTCGCCCCCCACTTCGCAAGCTTGGCGACCATGCCCCTCCCGCCCAATTCATTGCACCACGCAACCCGACGCCGGCAAGCCAGCGAGAACCGACATCGGAACGCTTGCAGCCCCCTGGGGCCGTCTCTGGCAATGGACGCGCGGTGCAATCTCTACGGCATCCGCATCTCGCCCGCGCGACCAATGCCCGAGCGCGCGGCCGAATACCGGCAGATTGTCTTGGATCTCCCCGCTGCCAATTACCGGAGACGACCGTAACGTCTGCAGTCGACCCTTGCAAGCCGGAATTCCCCGGCGCGACGTCGTGGGCAATGCATCGGCAGTGATCGCGCAAAAGCTGCAATATTTGTCGGCATCGACAAGGAGCCGAGCGACACGTCGGCCGAGTGAATTCCCGCGAGGTCGCGCCGTCCTGCTCTGCGGAACTTCCTGGCGACAGCAACGACTCTGACGGAAATGAAATTGGCGGTCGCGAGCATTCGGCTTCGGCATCTAAAATGGAGTCGATTAGACCGAGGCTTGAATTTCCAAAACTTCAACGAACAAGTGTTTGGCCTCCTGCAAGCGTTTCGTGCTACCGATAGATGCAAGAGCGGAGCCGCAAAAGCCGCCCAGAAAACGGGGGTCTAGGGATGAAACGCGCCGCGCTGCCGATGGCGGCAGCAGAAGGTATCGAGGGCGCGCGGACGCTGGGCGAAGTCGCCTATCGCCGTTTGCGCTCGGACTTGGTGATGGGACGGCTGCAACCAGGTCAGCCGCTGCGCTTCGATGCGCTCAAGGAGCAATATGGATTGGGCGTAAGCCCACTGCGCGAGGCGTTATCGCGCCTGGTCGAGGACAAGCTCGTCACGGCCGTGGGCCAGCGCGGGTTCCGTGCCGCCGTCATCTCGCTCGACGAAATGTGGGAAGTAACGGCGCTCCGGCAAAAGCTCGAGGTCGACGCGCTCAGCGCCTCGCTCGCCAATGGCGACGAGCGCTGGGAATCCGCCGTGGTCGCGGCCTTTCACCGCCTCTCCAAGGCGCCCGTCCCGCGCGCCACCGACGCCTCGGCCGAGGATTGGGAACGGCGACACCGCGCCTTCCATGACACGCTCATCGGCGCCTGCAAGTCGCCCTGGCTGATCAAGTTCGTGGGCATGCTGACGGACCAGATGGAGCGTTACCGCCATTACCGGATGATCCGCACGCCGCCCAAGGTATGGGCGCGGGATCTGGAGCGCGAGCATCGCGACCTCATGGACGCCGCGCTCGCGCGCGACGCCGCGCGCGTCTCCGAGCTGCTGGTCGCGCACCTCGCTCGCACCGCCGACTTCATCTCGGCGCTCGCCTCGGTCGCCGCGGAATAGCCGACGGCGGCCCGGCCCTTCCGGCTCAGCCCTAGGGACGATGGATGACCGGGCGGCCGAAGAGATAGCCTTGCCCATAGTCGATGCCGAGGTCGCGATATTGCTCGGCTTCGGATTCGGTCTCGATCATCTCGGCGATCGCGAGGATGTGGTTCTCTCGGCAGAAGCCTGACACGTAGCGCAGGAACGAACGGTCGCGCTCGTTTTTGAGGGCGTCTCGGCCGAAGGCACCATCGATCTTGACGAAGTCGACGGGAATGCTGCGCAGATAGTGAAAGGAATTGGCGCCGGAGCCGAGATCGTCCAGGCAGAACCGGAAGCCGCGCTGGCGCAGATCCTGCACCACTCGGTTGACGGCCTCCACCTCGCCGAGGATCACGGTCTCCGTGAGCTCGAACATGAGCCGCCCGGGGTCGGCTTTGCGCGCCTCTAGGAGCGCCGACAGCCGGTCGGGAAAGCCTCGGCTCTCGAGCGATCGCCCCGAAAGGTTCACCGCCACCGTCGCCACGTCGGGCACGCGCGCCGCCAGATGATCGATCGCACGGGCGCAGATCGCGAGATCGAAATCGCCGATCATGCCGGCGGCTTCCGAGGCCGCGATCGCCGCGAGCGGCGTGGTGCCGTCGGCGAAGCGCACGAGCACCTCGGCGTGCTTCACTGTTCGGTCCTTGAGATCGACCACGGGCTGATAGGCCAGATCGAAAATGCCATCCTCGATGATGCGCTCGAGACCGGCCACGCGGTCGACAGTATCGGGGAAAAGCACGTCGAGCTCGGTCGCCGGCATCACCAGCGCCGCCGCGCGATCGCCGCCCGCTACGAAACGCTCGATCGCGTAGCGCACAACCCGCGAGGCCTTGCGGCCGTGCAGCCCATCGCGGCTCGGCTCCATGGTGGCGATGGCAATCGTTGGCCGGGGCGCGCTCGGCGCCATCGCGTGGACCAGCGCCAGAACCGCGGTCTGCACCTGGGCGACGTCGATCTCTCCCCGGTGCAGCACGCCATAGCGGCCGCGCCCGAGATCGCCCACCGCCTCGACACCGGACCCGCTCAGGCGCAGCTGGCGCGCGATCGCGGTGGCGAACCCGCCCATCATCGCCGAGGGTATGTGTCCCACGAGCTCCGCAAAACCGATCGCCTCGATGAAGCTGATCCGCAACCCGCCGGCGAGGTCCTCGGGCAGCCGGCGCATCGCAAGCGCGGTGAACACCGGGCGGCTCATCAGGCCGCGCTCGGTCTCGGCGATCAGGCTGAGCGCGCTCGAGCGCTGGACCCCGTCGTCGCCGATGCCGAGAAACAGGATGGTGCGCTCCTGCGGCAAACGGCAGCCGCCGAACAGCATGGTCTGGGTGGCGCCGCGGCGCAGGCGCACCAACAGCGGCGAAATCGGATGCCCCTCGGCGACCCGCATCGCGTGCTCGCGCACGGCGACGCGATCGGCGGGGTCGAAGAGATCGCTCAGCGGCAATCCCACCGGCGATCGGGCGGCATTTGCTCCGATGCGGTCGACCGCGCCGGCGATGAACGTGATCGTGCCGCTGTCGTCGAGCTCGACCAGCAGATCCGAGGCCGCGAAGGCAACAGCCACGAGCTGGTCGCGCTCGCCCTCGTAACCTGCCGTGGTCGTCATGCGCACGCCGCTCACCTGGCCTCGAAACACACTCGGGCGCCGGCGCCGAGCTCGGTTGGCCCCGTTCGCCGAGACTAGACGCCAACCCCTAATGAACCGTAACCGTTAAGTCTTCATTTACGCTAGTGGCCCCACACGCGATTCGCTAGCGAGTTTCGGGAATAAGGCGGCCACGAACGTGTTCATGCTAGTGCAATTCGGACTCGGATGCTGCGAATTGATCGACTGCGCGGCCCTCACGTTGGCGCTTCGGCGTTTGGGGCCGGGGGGTGTCCCTGTGAGGTAGCTCACAGGCTCCGGTTTGGCTCGGCTCTATGATCCTTCAAGGGCAATCCCTTGAGAGGAGGCTTGCATGCGCGGCCAACACCTCAGGCGGCCTCTTGGGCCGGACCACACAGCGATGACGGATTACAGGACCGATTTGGAGGCCTCCACGCGTGGGAACATTGGCCCTGCCTGGGCGATTGCATTCGTCGTCTGCGCCTTGCTCGCGCTGGTGTCTCCGTTCCTTTAGAGCCGATTGCCGCCAAGCACGTCCCGCTGCTCGGCAAACAGCGCCTTCATCCAATCGATGACCGCGCGCACGCAGGCGGCGCGGCGCAGGTCGCGGTGGACGATGATCCAGTATTCGGCGGCGATCTCCGGGATCGGCGGCGTCAGCCGCTCAAGCAGGGGATGGCCGTCGCCGACATAGCAAGGCAGTATGCCGCGCCCGGTACCGGCGCGGATCGCTTCCAGATGCATCAGCATCGATGAGGCGCGCAGGGCCACCGGCTTTCCCGTTTCTTCGACCTGCCGCTGCACCCAGCGTGCCGGCGCATAGTGGGCTTGCTCGTCGGTATAGGTGACCCATGCAGCGGCATCCGCGCCGCGACGCCGGTAGACCGAACAGGCGAAGGTGCCTGCCTTGGAGACGTAGAAGTCGCCGCTGTCGGGCGGCTGATGACGCAACGCCATGTCGGCTTCGCGTCGCGCGAGGTTTGCCGTTTGTCGCGCCTCGACCAGTTCCAGGGTGATGCCGGGCGGCAGCGCCGTCGTGGTCGGTTCCGACAGGCAGCGAGCGAGAAACCCGGCGGCACACTCGCCAGTCGATACCCGCACCGTACCGCTCAATACCGGCGAAGCCGCCGCGCGCCGCCGCTCCAACGTCAGCACCGCATCCTCGACGCTCTCGGCCGCCGGCACCAATTGCTCGCCGGCGGCGTTGAGGCGCAACCCCTCGGGCAAG
>DASZHJ010000331.1:0-4440 GCA_035938015.1 Allostellaceae bacterium | reverse complement strand
CGCGAGCAGATCCTCGGAAGCATCCGGAAATCGCTGAAGCGTGGGCCGGTGACGGAGCCGCGCGCCGCGGAGCTCAGGGCGAAGCTAGACGCGCACGCCCGCAATATCATCCCGCAACGCGCGGCGGGGCTCGATCCTGCGGCGCAGGTCGATCTCTTCATCCGCATGGCCGAGGGCGTGCAGGCCTCTGTGGTGCGGGTCCAGTCCGCGGCGGAGGTGCCGGGCGTGGTTGCGGACTATCTCGCGGAGAAAAACCTGCCCTCCAAGCTCGTGATGACGCCCGACCCGCGGCTCGACGGCATTCCTTGGGCTGACCGCCCGCTTCTGGAGATCCGCCGCGGCCGCGCGGAGGACGGCGATTTGACCGCCGTCACCGCCTGCGTCGCCGCCGTCGCCGAGACCGGCACGCTCATGCTGACCTCGGGCCCGGAGTCGCCGACGCGGAATAATTTCCTGCCGGATCATCATTTGGTGGTGATGCGCAGGAATCAGGTGGTGGCGACCTACGAGGACGGCTTCGACCGCCTGCGCGCGCGGTCGAAGAAAGACGGCAGCGAGTGGGTCCCGCCGCGTACGATCAATTTCATCACGGGACCCTCGCGCACCGCGGACATCGAGCAGAAGATCGAGCTCGGCGCCCATGGACCGCGTCGGCTCCACATCATCTTGATCGACGAGGCCTGAAATGTCCGGCCGGCGCCCAAGCCGCGAAGACCGCGCACTCTGGCGCCGGAGCATGCGTGACGTGACGCCGCTCGCGCCGGAGCGTCCTGCCCGTGAGCCCGAGGAAGCCGAGCCGAACCTCGAACCCGTGCGGGGGTCGCATCGCCCGGTTCCGGCACGGGCGAGAAAATCCAGCGCGCTTCCGCCGCTCGCGCCGGGAAACTCGCCCGGCGTCGATCGCCGCACGGCCGAGAAATTCCGGCGCGGCCAGCTCGTCGTCGAGGCTCGGCTCGATCTCCACGGACTGACCCAAGAGGAAGCGCACCGCGCGCTCGCGGGTTTCATCCGGGACAGGCACGAGGATGGCCTGCGCACGGTGTTGGTGATCACCGGGAAGGGCGGCTTCGGCGATGCCCGCGGCGTGCTCCGGGACGCGGTGCCGCGCTGGCTCAACGAGAGCGACCTGCGCCAGCGCGTGCTGTCCTGCTCCTGGGCGCAGCCCAAGCACGGCGGCGCCGGCGCCCTCTACGTGCTGCTTCGGCGGCGTCGATGACGCCCTTTGGCGTGAAGCTGCGCCAGATCCGCGCCGAGCGCGGCATGACCCTGAAGCAGATGGCGGAGGCGCTGGGCGTCTCGCCGGCCTATCTCTCCTCGCTCGAGCATGGGCGGCGCGGCCGACCCGCCCATCCGATGGTGGTGGCGATCTGCGCCCAGCTCAACATCATCTGGGACGAGGCGGACGAGCTCTTGCGGCTTGCGCGACTTTCGCATCCGCGCGTCACCGTGGACACCCAGGGCCTGGCGGCGCCCGCGACCGAGCTTGCGAACCTGCTCGCCGAGCGCATCCGCAAGCTCGCGCCCGCGGAGATCGAGCGCATGCTGACGATCCTCAAAGCGACGCCCGGCGCCAAGCTCCAGCCGCGCCGGCGCGCCGCTCTACGCCGCGGGTAGCGCGATCGGCCGATTGGGCGACGCTTCCAGAAGTTCCGCCGGAGCGATCGGCAAGAGGACGTCGAAGCGGGTGCCCACGCCGGGCTCACTCGTCACCTCGATCCGGCCGCCGTGGCAGGTGACGATACCGTGCACGATAGAGAGCCCGAGGCCGGTGCCCTCGCCCACGCCCTTCGTTGTGAAGAAGGGCTCGAAGATCTGCTTGCGGGTCGCACTGTCCATGCCGCAACCGGTGTCGCTCACCGAGAGCTTGACCACTGGGTTTGCCCCCTGGTCCGCCGCGAGCGTCGCGGTCTCGTGCGCCAGCGCAATGGTGATGGCGCCGATTCCCTTCCCGATCGCCTGCGCGGCATTAACGACCAGATTGGCCAAGACCTGCTCTAGCTGTCGCGGATCGGCAAAGACCGGTGGCGCGTCCGCGATCGCGTCCACGAGGCTGACGGTGCTCGGCAAGCCCGCGCGGAGCATCGGGAGCGAGCTGCGCACGAGCGCCGATGGCTGGACGATCTGGCGCGTCGGCGCGTCCTTACGGCTGAAGGCCAGAATCTGACGAACCAGCTCGGCCGCCCGTTGCGCTCCCTGCAGCACGATCGCCAGACTGCGGCCCTCGCGGCTTTCGGCGCCCAGTTGCCCGAGTGTGCGCTTGGTGAGCGCGAGTACCGGTACGAGCGCATTGTTGAGATCATGCGCGAGGCCGCCGGCGAGCCGACCCAGTGAATCGAGGCGCTGCGCATGGTTGAGCTGTGCCTCCAGCGCGAGCTTCTGCTGCTCGGCCGCCTTGAGCGCGGTGATGTCGAGCCAGATGCCCATATTGCTGCCATCGGGGGCGCGGTAGGTGTCCACGTACATCCAGCGCCCGTCGCGGAGCTGGTAGGGCAGAGTGCCCTTCGCCTGGGAGTGGCGCACCAGCCCGGCCTTCCCCACCGCGGCGCCCTTGGCGTCCTGAATATAGAACCCGTTCTTGAGGCGCCACTCAGCAATCTCGTGAAAGTGCATCCCCTTGCGCAGGATGCAGGCGCCAGCGGCGTCGCAGTGCAGCGCCGAATAGGCGCTGTTGTAGGCGACGAGAAACTCCTCGCGGTCAAAGATGACGACGGGATGCCGGAAGTGCGCGACCGCTTCGTAAAAGCTGGTGACCGTGGTCTCGTCCGCGACAGCTCTGCCCAGCCTGTTGCTGTGGCTGCTGCGCCGGGTGCGGGGTGTCTTGCGTCGCGCCATGGTCGGCTGAGTTTCGCTCAATTTCCTTGAGCAAAGCTTAGCCGCCCATGCCGGTTAAGCAGCCCTTAAGCATTCCGAGCGAGGCTCGGCAATCCACCGGCAGAGAACCCGGGAGGCACCTCATGGGCGACAACGACCTCCGCAACGCCGACTTCTCCCAGCTCAGCGTGCGCGAGATGACGCCCGCGCAACGCGCCGAGCTCAAGCGCCGCTACCAGACCTTCGTTGCGGCCTTCGGCCCCACCACCGCCGCCAAATTGCCGGGCGGCAAGGCCAAGACGCCGAAGCCGAAGAAATGGGTCCCGGGGAAGAAGGTGTCGCGAGCGCGCGTTCCCTGAGAGGGATGCGGCGCCCCTATCCCATTCTCTCAATGAGTCGCTTCGGCGCAGTCATCCGGTAGCTGCGCTCGACCACGACCGCGACCTCGCGCCAGGCGACGCGGCGGTCGAGGTGCATGCCGATCCAGCCTTTGTGGCCGACATAGGGCGGGACGAAGAAGCGCTCGGGGTCGGCCTCGACGAGGTGGGTTTGGTTGCCGGGCGGCGCCTTGGCCCAGAAAGCCGGACGATCATCCTCGTCCTCGACGAACATGGCGTAGATCTTGTCGCGCACCCGGAAGGTCGGCAATTCCCAGGTCTCGCGCTCCTCCGCCTCGGGAAGCGCGAGGCAGATCTCGCGCAGATGATCGAGGGGGGATTTACGCTTCTTCTTTCTAGACGGCATTCAGCTTGGCTTGGAGTTAGCTGGGGCGGCTCCGTGCGTCCTTCGGGCCCGGCTCAGGATGAAGGGAAAGGGTATGGGCCGCAAAGAGAGCCCTTCATCCTGAGCCGGCCGCGCAAGGGGACGAGTCGAAGGACGCACGATGATGGTGCTGCCATCGCGTCACAGAATGAACTTGGAGAGGTCGCTGTTCTTGGCGAGTGGCGCCACACGATCGTGCACGTAGGCGCGGTCGATCTGGACGACGGTGCCGTTCTGCTGGTCGGAGGCGGTGAAGCTCACTTCCTCCAGGAGCTTCTCCATCACTGTGTGCAGGCGCCGCGCGCCGATGTTCTCGACCGAGCCGTTGATTTCCTCGGCCAAGGTGGCGATCTCGTCGACGGCCTCCTCGGTGAAGTCGAGGGTGACGCCCTCGGTCAGGATCAGCGCCTTATACTGCTTGACCAAGCTCGCCTCAGGTTCGGTCAGGATGCGGCGCAGGTCCTCGCGGGAGAGCGGCTTGAGCTCGACCCGGATCGGCAAGCGGCCCTGAAGCTCCGGCAGCAGGTCCGAGGGCTTCGCCAGATGGAAGGCGCCGGACGCGATGAAGAGCACGTGGTCGGTCTTGACGGGCCCGTGCTTGGTCGCGACCGTGGTGCCCTCGATGAGCGGCAGCAGGTCGCGCTGCACGCCTTCGCGGCTCACGTCCGCGCCCAGGCGCTCGCTGCGCGCGCAGATCTTGTCGATCTCATCGAGGAACACGATGCCGTTCTGCTCGACCGCGGAGATCGCCTCCTTCACCACCTTCTCCTGGTCGAGGAGCTTGTCGCTCTCCTCGTCCACCAGCTCCTTATAGCTCTCTGCAACCGACATGCGCCGCGACTTGGTGCGGCTGCAGCCGAACGCCAT
>DASZHJ010000330.1:0-1945 GCA_035938015.1 Allostellaceae bacterium | reverse complement strand
TGGTAAAGCCGATGTTGTAGCTGCCGTTGAGAACCAGCTGGCCCTCGGTCTCGTGCACGAAGCTATTGCCGGAGCTCGCCTTGATCGCCGCGAAGACCTGGGCGAGGTCGAGACCGCCGCGCTTTGCCAGCATGAGCGCCTCGCCCGCGGCGACCAGATGAACGAACGCGAGCATGTTGGTGATCACCTTGATCACCGAGGCCTTGCCGAGCGGGCCCATATGAAAGACCTGACCGCCCATGGCCTGAAGCGCCGGTCTGTGCGCCTCGAAGATCACAGCCTCGCCGCCCACGAGCACGGTGATCTCGCCCGAGGCGGCCCGATGGACGCCGCCCGTCACCGGCGCTTCCAGCGTGGCGATGCCCTGTTTCGCCGCAAGCGCCGCGATCGCCTCGATCTCGTGGCGATCGTTGGTGCTCATCTCGATCCAAGTGCCGCCGGGCTTGAGCCCCTCGAGCACCCCAGCCTCGCCGGTCAGCACGGAGCGCGAGGCCGCGGGCGACGGTAGGCAGGTTATCACGGCGTCCGAGCCCGCGGCACAGGCCTGTGGCGACTCGGCCCAGCGGGCTCCCGCCGCGATCAGCGGGTTTGCCGCCGACTTGTTCAAATCATTGACGGTGAGCGCGAAGCCTCCGCGCAGAAGGCTCCCGGCGAGATGCGCACCGAGATTTCCAAGGCCGATGAATCCATAGCGCATGCCGCCCTCCTTGCCCGCCTTCGAAGCTAGGGATTGATCGGCTCTGGCGTCATGACGAGATGCAGCTCGGTCCCGGTATAGGGGTGGTTCCGCGCCACCTCCTCGTCGAGCTCGACGCCAAGGCCCGGCTCGGTCGGCGGGATCACGTATCCGGCTTCCCAGCGAATCGGCTTCTTCAGGATCTGCGCGTGAAAGCCGCTCCAGGTCTGCAGGCTCTCGAGGATCAGGAAGTTCGGGCTGCAGGCGCTGATCTGGATGTTCGCGGCGCCCTCGATCGGCCCGCAATAGAGATGCGGGGCGATCTGCGCGTAATGCGCTTCCGCCATGCCCGCGATCTTCTTGGCCTCGAGCAGGCCGCCGACCCGGCCGAGCGCCATCTGCAGGATCGAGGCAGCCTGCAGGTCGAGGACGCGGGAGAATTCGTATTTCGTGGTGAGACGCTCGCCGGTCGCGATGGGGATCGAGGTCTGCCGCGCCACACGCGCCATTTCCTCGGGCATCTCCGGCGGCGTCGGCTCCTCGAACCACAGGGGATCGTAGGGCTCAAGCCGGCGCGCGAGCCGGATCGCGCCCGAGGCCGTGAATTGGCCGTGAGTTCCGAACAGGAGATCGCATTTCGTGCCGACGGCTTCGCGGATCTTCCGGCAGAACGCCGCCGAGAGCTCGAGCCGCTCCAAGCTCGGCTGACGCGGATCGAAATTCGAATACCCGCCAACCGGATCGAATTTCACCGCTGTGAAACCCATCGCGGCATAGGCCGCGGCCCGCTCGGCGGCGAGGTCGGGATCGCGATAGACGGCGGCGTCGCTATGGACGTCGCCTTCCTCGGCGCTCGGATAGAGATAGGTGTAGGTGCGCAGCCGCTCGTGCACCCTGCCGCCCAGCAGCTCGTAGACGGGCTTCCCGAGCGCCTTTCCCATGATGTCCCAGCAGGCCATCTCCAGGCCGCTGAGCACGCCCATAAGAGAAATGTCCGGCCGCAGCGAATAACCGCGGCCGTAGACGCTGCGCCACATCGTCTCGATACGGAACGGGTCGGCGCCGAGCACATGGTGCTCGAACACGTCCTTGACCATCGCGACGATGGTCTTAGGCGCGAACGTCGCGGCGTACACCTCGCCCACGCCTTCGATGCCGTCGTCGGTAATCAGCTTTAGAAAAATGAAATACCGCCCACCGAGGCGCGGCGGCGGATTACCTACGATGAACGTCTTGAGATTCTGGATTTTCATGACCCGGCGCCGATCC
>DASZHJ010000329.1:0-2194 GCA_035938015.1 Allostellaceae bacterium | reverse complement strand
CGCGCACCCGGAGCTCGCCGAGGGTTTGGCGCGGGTGCTGGCGGCGTTTCCGTTCCCCTCGGTGAGCTGGCCGCAGCCGCCCGCGGGCGCGCCGCATAATGGACACGCCGCGCCTCGGACCGCGCCCGCTCCCGCTGCATCTGGCGGCGGCGATCACCAGCTTCGCCAGCTCGCACGCCGCCTTGCCGCTCTTGAAGAGCGGCTGTCTCGCCTGGAGACCGGAGCTGCGGTCGGCGGGAAGCCAGCTCGAAAAAAGCCTCGCCGCCGTCGGCGTTGAGGCGCTCGCCGAAGCCGTCGAGCGCGAGCTCAGGAGCCGCGCCGATCTGTTCCTGCGGGGCATCGCGCGCTATCGCGATCACCCCTATCGCCGCGATCTCGCCGATCCCTCCGTTCTCTGGCAGGACGGCGCGACGCGGCTGCTCGACTATGGCGGCACGGGCGCGCCGGTGCTGGTGGTGCCCTCGCTGGTCAACCGCGCTTACATCCTCGATCTCATGGCGGAGAAGAGCCTGCTGCGCTGGCTCGCGGGGAACGGCCTGCGGCCGCTGCTGGTCGACTGGGGCGCGCCCGGCGAGCTCGAGCGGCGCTTCACGCTCACCGACTACATCGCCGGCCGTCTCGAGGCCGCGCTCGATGTGGCGGCAACGGCGGCGGGCGAGCCCATGGCGGTCATGGGCTACTGCATGGGCGGCAATCTCGCGCTGGCGCTGGCCGAGCGCCAGCCGAAGCGCGTGAGCGCGCTGGCGCTGCTCGCGGCACCCTGGGACTTTCACGCCGAGCGCGCCGAGCAGGCACATCTCCTGGGCGCGCTCATGCCCTCGCTCAAGGCCGCGTTCGGTACTCTCGGCGAGCTCCCGGTCGACGTTCTGCAGACGCTCTTTGCCGCGCTCGACCCGTTGCTGGCGCTGAGGAAATTCTCGCGCTTCGCGGAACACGACGACGCCGATCCGCGCACGCGCGAGTTCGTGGCGCTCGAGGATTGGCTCAACGACGGCGTGCCGCTGGCCTTGCCCGTGGCGGAGGCCGTGCTCAGGGAGTGGTACGGCGAGAACGCGACCGCGCGGGGCACCTGGCGCGTCGCCGGCCGGATCGTCGATCCCGCGCGCTGCACCATGCCCGCGCTCGTGGTGGTGCCGGCGCAGGACCGCATCGTGCCACCGGGCTCCGCCCGTGCCCTGGCGGCGGCGCTCCCGTCGGCGGAAACCTGGACGCCCGCGCTCGGGCACATCGGCATGGTGGTCTCGCGCGAGGCGCCGCGCGTCGTCTGGCAGCCGCTCAGGGACTGGCTGCTGCGCCGAGCTCCCAAACCCGCACGCAAACGCCCTCGCAAGCGGCGCGGGTAGATAGGCGCCGTGCGTCCTTCGACTGACGCGCTAGGCGCGTCGCTCAGGATGAGGAAGACAATTGATCGCACAAGGAAAATCGCCTCATCCTGAGCCGGTCCCGAAGGGACCGAGTCGAAGGATGCAGCGACCCCATCATGCCGGAACGTGCTCCAGCAAAGTCGCTGCGTGTTTAATTTTTGCACTGCGGTATTATTTATCAGGCAGGGAGCCAGCGCCTGAGTCCAACCTGAGGAGTCTCCGATGACCGATGTCGTGATCGCCAGCGCCGCCCGCACACCCGTCGGCGCCTTCAATGGCGGGTTGAGCGGCGTGGCCGCGCACATTCTGGGGCAGACCGCCATCGCGGAGGTGTTGCGGCGGGCGAAGGTCGAGCCCAAGGACGTCTCGGAGGTGATCCTCGGCCAGATCCTCGCGGCGGGCGAGGGGCAAAACCCCGCGCGGCAGGCCGCGGTCGGCGCCGGCATTCCCTACGAGGTGACCGCCTACGGCGTGAACCAGCTCTGCGGCTCGGGGCTGCGCACGGTGGCGCTGGGCTATCAGGCGATCCTGACCGGCGACAGCGAGATCGTGGTCGCCGGCGGCCAGGAGAGCATGAGCCAGGCGCCGCACTGCATCCACTTGCGCAACGGCACCAAGATGGGCGATGCGCAGATGGTGGACACCATGATCCGCGACGGGCTCTGGGACGCCTTCAACGGCTACCACATGGGCACCACCGCGGAGAACGTGGCGCAGCGCTGGCAGATCACGCGCCAGCAGCAGGACGAGTTGGCGTTGCGCTCGCAATCGCGCGCGGAAGCGGCACAGAAGTCCGGCCGCTTCAAGGACGAGATCGTTCCCGTGAAGAT
>DASZHJ010000328.1:0-1533 GCA_035938015.1 Allostellaceae bacterium | reverse complement strand
CCGCTCGCCACCAGCCGCCGGGCGATCTCGATGCCGTCCTGGCGCGTCAGGCCCTTCTCCCAATCCTCGTCGCAGACCATGCGCACGCCCACGAGGAAACCGGCGCCCACGCGAGCCCGCACCGCCCGCAGCACCTCCATGGTGAAGCGCAGGCGGTTCTCCAGCGAGCCGCCGTATTCGTCCTCGCGCTTGTTGGTGGCAGGCGACCAGAACTGATCGGCAAGGTGGCCGTAGCACTCGATCTCCAGGCCGTCGAGCCCCGCCACCTTGCAGCGCTCGGCCGCGACCGCGTATTGGCCCACGATGCGCGCGATGTCCCAATCCTCGGCGGATTTCGGAAACGCGCGATGCGCGGGCTCGCGGATCGGGCTCGGCGCCACCACGGGGAGCCAATCGCCCTTGCTCCAGGAGGTGCGGCGGCCCAGATGCGTGATCTGGATCATCACGGCGGCGCCGTGCTCGTGGACGGCGTCGGCGAGCTCGCGCAGCCACGGCACCACCTCGTCCTTGTAAAGCGTGATGTTGCCGAAGGCCTGCGGACTGTCGGGCGCCACCACCGAGGAGCCCCCGAACATGGTGAGCGCGATGCCGCCCTTCGCCTTCTCGGCGTGATAGAGGCGATAGCGCTCCTTGGGCAGACCGTCCTCGGTGTAGGCGGGCTCATGCGCCGTCGACATGAAGCGATTGCGCAGCCGGAGGTGCTTGAGCTGATAGGGTTGCAGGAGCGGATCGCTGGAGCTCATCGGGCCTCGCGAGATGGGCGAGCGGCGGAATTTATCCTAACGGCAGTTTGGCCTAGAGTAATCCGGGAATAAGAGAGAGGGTCGCCATGACGAGCTCCACGGACCGCGCCACCGCTCCCCCGCTCGCCTTCGATCTGGCAGGCCGGCTTGCCGCCATCGACCAGAGGAAGTTGCGCGCCTACCGGCTCGAGCGCCTGCGGGCCGAGCTCAGAAAGCGCGACTACGGCGCCTGTTTGCTCTCCGACCCCATCAACATCCGCTACGCCACTGGCAGCCGCAACATGATGCTCTGGACCATGCATTCGCCAAGCCGCTGGGCCTTCGTGCCCGCGGAGGGTCCGGTGGTGCTCTTCGAGTACGACAGCTCCAAGCACGTGAACGAGGGGCTCGAGACCATCTCGGAGATCCGCCTTTGCACGCCCTGGATCTATTTCCTGGCGGGGCCGCGCTGCGAGGAGAAGGCGGGCTTGTGGGCGCGGGAGATCGCCGATCTCGTTGCCGCGCGCTGCGGCAAGAACCGGCGGCTCGCGGTCGACCGCTGCGAGCCCATGGGCGCCTTCAAGCTCGCCCAGCACGGCCTCGAGCTGGTCGACGCGCAGGAGCCCATGGAGCAGGCGCGGCTCATCAAGTCGCCCGAGGAGGTCGCGGCCTTGCGCCTCTCCATGGATGTCTGCGACGCCGCGATCGTCCGGATGCGCGAGGCGCTCCGGCCCGGGATCACCGAGAACCAGCTCTGGGCGATCCTGCACGAGGTCAACATCGCCCATGACGGCGAGTGGATCGAATCGCG
>DASZHJ010000327.1:0-8398 GCA_035938015.1 Allostellaceae bacterium | reverse complement strand
CGAAGCAGAAGCCGCATCCGCCGATCCTGCTCGGCGGCGAGACCGACCACACCTTGAAGCGCGTGGTCGAGTTCTGCGACGGTTGGTTCCCGCGCGCGCGCGGCGAGTGGGAGCCCAAGAGCGCGGTCGCGCGCCTGCGCCAGGCGGCGCTCGCGGCCGGGCGCGATCCCGCGAGCCTCTCGATCACGGTGTTCAACGCGCCCGCCGACGCCGCGGTGCTCGCCATCTATCGCGAAGCCGGCATCGACCGCGCGCTCCTCGAGGCGCCTGACCGCAGCCGCGACGAGGTCCTGCGCCTCCTCGACAAGAACGCCGCGCTCACGAAAGGCTGAGCGCCCGTTTGCACGGGCGTGGTGCGTCCTTCGACTCACGCGCGAGGCGCGTGGCTCAGGATGAGGACGATGATTGATCGCGCAAAGAAAACCACCTCATCCTGCGTCCTTCGACTCACGCGCGAGGCGCGCGTGGCTCAGGATGAGGACGATGATTGATCGCGCAAGGAAAACCACCTCATCCTGAGCCGCGCCGAAGGTGCGAGTCGAAGGACGCACCGAGTCCATCGAGCCGGGCTCACTCCGGCAATCCCGCCTGGCGCAGGCCGTCGAGGAAGGCCTCGAGGCAGCCGGGCTTCCTCATCGAGAGGCCGTAGTGCAGGCGCATGCTGGCGATCGTGGTGCCCGGCGCCGCCGCGAGCAGGCGCTCGGCCCATGTCCGCGCCTCCTCCCGCCGCCCGAGCAGGCCGCAGCTCGCCGCCTTGATGCGCAGCGCCGTCGGCAGGTCGGGCTCCTCGCGTAGCACCTTGTCGCCCCAGCCCGACGCCTCCTCGTAGCGCCCCGCGATGAAATGCGCCCAGGCGAAGCCCAACGAGAGGTAGGGCGCGGCGTCCAGCGGATTGAGCCGCACGGCGCGCTCCAGGTGCGCGATCGCCGCCTCGGTATGACCGAGATAGGCGCGCACCATGCCGCTCGATCGCCAGGCATTCGCGGAGTTCGGATTGAGCGCGAGCGCGCGGTCGATGAGCGCGATGGCGCCGTCGAGGTCGCCGCTCAATTCGGCGAGCACGCGCCCGGCCATCCAGAGCGTCTCCGGATCGTCCTGGCCCAGCGATGCCGCGAGCTTTGCCAGGCGAATGCCGTCGATGAGAGCCGGGTCCGACGGCGGGACCCAGCCGCGCGCCCGCTGATAGTGATAGCACCAGGCCGCGAGGCCGTAGGGTGCCGCGTAGAGCGGATCGATCGCGATCGCGCGATTGAGATGCCCCAGCGCCTCCAGGTTGCCCTCGTAGCTCGCGTCGAACTGCGCCAGCGCGCGCAGATAGAGGTCGTAGGCGTCGAGGCTTTCGGTCGGCTTGCGCCGCGCCCGCTCCATTTCCATGTTGCGCAGCTTGGGCTCGATGGTGCCCACGATGCCGGCGGTGACGCGGTCCTGCAGGTCGAAGATGTCGTCGAGCGCGCCGTCGATGCGATCGGCCCAGATGTGTGCGCCGCTGACGGCGTCGACCAGCTGGCCCGTGATGCGCACGCGGTTGCCGACCTTGCGCACGCTGCCCTCGAGCACGTAGCGCACGCCGAGCTCGCGCCCGACGCGCTTCACGTCGACCGCCTGGCTCTTGTAGGTGAAGCTCGAGTTGCGCGCGATCACGAACAGCCAGCGCACGCGCGAGAGCGCCGTGATGATGTCCTCCACGATGCCGTCGGCGAAGTAAGCCTGCTCGGGATCGCCGCTCATGTTGTCGAACGGCAGCACGGCGATCGAGGGCTTCTCCGGCAGCGCGAGCGGGAGCTTCGCCGGCGCCGCCGCGAGCGCGGCGATGCGGTAGACGCGGACCGGCCGCGCGATGTTCTTGACCTGCTGCTCGCCCATGTCCTCGAAGGACAGATTGAGCTTGTCGCGCACCTCGTCGCGGACCTTGCGGGAGACGCAGATGCCGCCGGGTGCGGCGAGCCCCTCGAGCCGCGCCGCGACGTTGACGCCGTCGCCGAAGATGTCGTCGCCGTCGATGATGATGTCGCCGAGATTGATGCCGATGCGGAACTCGATCCGCGTCGGCGGCGGCACGTCCGCGTTGCGCTCGAGCATGCCATGCTGAATCTGGCTCGCACAGCGCACGGCGTCGACCACGCTCGCGAACTCCGCCAGCATGCCGTCTCCCGTGGTCTTGACGATGCGGCCGCGGT
This sequence comes from Allostellaceae bacterium, assembly GCA_035938015.1. Taxonomy (GTDB): domain Bacteria; phylum Pseudomonadota; class Alphaproteobacteria; order ATCC43930; family CGMCC-115725; genus DASZHJ01. The sequence goes on along the minus strand of DASZHJ010000327.1, from coordinate 6,221 downwards.
GCTCGGCGATTTTCGGATCGACCAGTTCGCGCCGGTGCTCCTTCAGGCGTGCGAGCGTGCCTTCCTCGTCCGCGCCCATGAGACGGCTATATCCCGCGACATCGGCCGCGAGGATCGCCGCCATCCTGCGGGTCACCTGCTCTCGTTCCACGGCACTCCCCGGTGGGCCGGCGGCCTTACGTCGTTTCTTTGCGGGCCAACGCCTTGGCGGCTCTCCGCTCACGCTTCCAGAACACGCGTTTCATCCAGCGAAGGTGCCGCCACCGCTCGCCCAGCGATGTCAGGAGTCCTTTCTTGACGGTCGCCATGATCGCCTCTCCCTCACCCCACCGAGGCCGCCTGGTCGGCCGGGACCAAACCCGGCTGCAGGCGAGCCAGGCTCGCCGCATAAGCGCCTTGCCACACCACGAAGAACAGCAGGTAGCCCCCAGCCCATCCCTCGAAGAGATTGATCAAGGGCAACACCGCACCCGCGGCGCTACCCGCGAAGACCGGCCATCCCAGCGCGGACGGATAGGGAACGCGCAGCAGCGGAACGGTCGCCACCCCCAGCAAACAGGACCCGATCAAGCCCGCGAGAATACCGTCCAGCACCAGCCGCCAGTCTCCCGGCAATATCCCCGACAGCCGGTCGTACATGTCGAGCGCGAATTGCTCGGCAACAAAATAGGCGAGCCCGGATGCGAGCGTATAGCCCAGCACTACGCCGCGCGAGGCCATGCCGCGCCGGCGCCACAGGGAGCCGACGATCAGTCCGAAGGCCAGGCCCGGAACCACGCGCAGCGCGTCGGCCCCGACTTCGGTCCCGCTCGGCAAGAGCGCGGTGAGCATGATCAGCCCCCAGGCCACGCCGCCCGACAGCAGGCCGAGCACGCCCAGTGTCGCCGGATTGGAGCGATCGAGTGTCATCGCGGTTCCCCCGAGCCGGCTCCCTCTCGCGCGGCCCGCTCCGCCGCGCCCTACCTCGCCGGGCCTGTCCCAAGGTACTTGCGTGCCCGCTGTTTGCCAACGGTGCGTCCTTCGACTCACGCGCTCTCATCCCGAGCGCCGCTCTGCGGCGTCGAGGGATGCGCGTGGCTCAGGATGAGGCGATTTTCTTTGCGCGATCAACTATCTTCCTCATCCTGAGCCACGCGCGTAGCGCGTGAGTCGAAGGACGCACGGCGTCTGTCTACGGCGCCACCGGCAATCAGAAAGCGCAGTTGCGGTAGGGCTCCGACTGCACGTCGGAGGCGCGCACCCAGCTCCGCGCATCCGCGCGTTCCTCCGCCGCCTCAAGGTGGGTTCACCACAGAGACACAGAGGGCACGGAGATATGGAGTTGCGGCGGAGCCGCGAGAATCCCTTGGCGCCTTGGCGGTGACCCCTTGAGCCTCCATGACGCCAAGAAGCAAGGACTGCGGCTTCGCCGCAACTCCCCCTCTGTGCCCTCTGTGCCTCTGTGGTGAACCTGCTTAAGGAGCGGTCAGAAAGCGCAGTTGCGGTAGGGCTCCGACTGCACGTCGGAGGCGCGCACCCAGCCCAGCACGATGCCCGGCTTGAACGGCGATTCCGTGCTCTCCGTGGTGGTGAGCTGCAGGAAGCCGCCCTGGCGCCGCGTCACGATGAGCGACAGCGGCGAGGCGATCTTGATCCAGATCGGAGACGCCTGTGTGTCCGGCCGCTCGAAGACGGGGATCCAGACCCGCTCGAGGCCCTTGCCGGGGTGGCTCACGGAATTGGGCGTGACGCATTCGGGCGCGGCCTCGGCCAGCGGCGCCCACAGCAGCGCCGCCGTCGCGAGGACCGACAGCACGGCGATGCGAGCTCGAAGTCGTGGCGTTGCGGTCATGGCGTCGCGCCCCTCCCAACCCGCGTCGGCTTCGATCGGCATCGCGATGCCCCGGGGTTTCCGCGGCCGAGCCTACTACCGCCGCACGCCCGTCGCGAGTCCCCTGCGGCCACGGGTGCTGGCCGAATCCATATCTGGGGATTACGGTGGGATTACGATGACAGTGCATCAAATTTGGCGGAGGGTAGCGGAATGCGCTCTAAGACTCGCGGCATCTCACTAATGTATGGAGCGCTTGGGCTATTAATTAGTAGCGGGTCGGTCCTGTGGGCAAAGAATGATCAGATAATTACCACCGGAGTAATATTCTCTGCAGAAACGGCTGTTGAATTAGCGAGGATTCATCCAGATTTTTTTGCCACACTTTCAGCGTCCCCGCCTTACTGGACGCCGAGCGGTGGGGATATTGAGCGCCTTGAAAGGGATCTTCGTACTTACCTAAGCACTATTGATACAGCTGAGGCGAGGACTGTCAATCGTGACCTGGCGAATTATAAGCGTCAGTATGTTGGATTTGCCGCACTGGGACGGAAATGGATTCTGATCAATGCATTCTGCGAAACTCAGTGGACACGTGATGCTTCTTGGACGAAAGAAATCGTATGGGTGTTTGAGGGTGGGTCATGCTACTTTCACGGTAGATACGAAATCTCAACGTCACATTTCTATGGATTTTGGATCAACGGAGAATCATGAACTCTTAGAGTTGATCCGCAACTACGGGCAGTATCGCTCTTGTGCGTCGCTGGTAACGACGAGGTCATGTCAGAGCCGCGCGCTCGCTCTGCGTGAGCGCGCGCGGCTGGGCGCGGGGAGCCTTGGTCCGATCGTCGAAGAACGGCGTCGGCCGAGCGAGCCCGCGCACCCACCAGCCGAGCATTTTTGACGCGCGGCGGGCGAACAGCCCGACAGACGGCGGACCCGGCGCGTTCGGCGGCAGCGGTCCGACGGCGGAGCGTTCGAAGATGCGGCAGAGCGGCGCGCCCAGCGCCTCGTCTCGGGAACGACTGTCGGCCTCGTGGTCCATGAAGGAATGAACCAGGCCGATGACCGGAAAGCGCGTTCCGGCGGGGGTGTTCGCAATCGGCGTGCGGCAACAGTCGGTGTACCAGCGCAAGACCTTGTTGGAAAGGCGCAGGCATCGCAGGGCGTCCGCGCCCTCTGAGAGCGTCACGCGTCCGGGCGGCATGTGGAGGATGTCCGTTCCGCCCGCGGCGTCGAGCACGTCCGCTCGATCGAGGAAACGCGCGAAGGCCTGGCAATCCCTGCAGTAACAGAGGAAGCGGAACCCGCTCGAGGGGGAGACGTCGCGTGCAAGGCCGCGCAGGCGGCCGCATCGGCACCGAAGCGGCAGGTCCAAGGGCCCGCGCTCTCGCGAACGGAACGGCGGCGCGGCGGCGTAGACGATGGATTTCATCAGGCCATCAGATCGATAAATCGAGGGCGCGATGCCGTCAACGGCGCGTGTGACAACGAGGTGAGGCAATCGGTCGCCCTCGCCGCGGCCATCGCCGCCGCGGACATTTCCGCGTAAAATTCCCGCGCTTGCCAACCCGAGGAGGTCAGAATGGCGACATACAAAGGCGAGTGTTTCTGCGGCGCCGTGCGGATCGAGGCGTCCGGCGAGCCCGAAGGCATGGGCTATTGTCATTGCCGGTCGTGCCGCTCGTGGTCGGCGGGTCCGGTCAACGCCTTCACGCTCTGGAAGCCCGGCGCGGTCCGGGTCACCGCGGGCGCCGAGCACATCGGCATGTTCCAGAAAACGCCGGTGAGCGAGCGGCAATTCTGCAAGAAATGCGGCGGCCACGTGATGACCAACCATCCGCCGCTCGGCATGGTCGACGTCTACGCCGCGACGCTGCCCACGCTCGCCTTCAAGCCGGGCGTCCACGTCAACTACGCCGAGACCGTGCTCCCGATGCGCGACGGCCTGCCGAAGCTGAAGGATTTCCCCAAGGAGTTCGGCGGATCGGGCGAGGCGATGCCGGAATAAAGCCGACTCAGCAGGGCGCTCGCATCAGCGGGTTTTCTGCGACACGCGGGCGATCAACTCGTCGGTCCTCGAAAGGAACAGCTTCAGGATCGGAGACGTGTTCGCATTGCTGTAGCCGATCACGAGATCGATCGTGGGCACGTCGCCGGCGAGGGGGCGGCTGACCACGGACCAGGGCAGGAAATTCTGCGCGTAGGCCGGTAGCAGCGCCACGGCGCGCGTCGATGCCACCAGGGACATCGCCATCGCGAGGTTGTCCGCTTCGTGAGCCGGCGCGATGTCGATGCCGCACCGCTTCAAATACTCGACGATGAGCGCGCGCAACACGGGGGCCGTTCTCGAGATGCCGACGTAGGTCTCGCCCACGATCTCCTGCACGCGGATGGCCTCATGCGAGGCCAGGCGGTGATCGCTCGGCATGACGACAACGAGGGGTTCCTTGGTCACGGTCTTGTACGTCAGATCCACCGCGTCTGGCTCGGGGCGCAGGAACGCCAAGTCGAGCTTGCCTCGCATCAGGGCCGCCGCGAGGTCCGGGGAATACTGGCTACTCACCGTGACCTCGATATTGGGCAATTCGTCGCGCAGGATGCGCATGGCTTGCGGGAGCCAGTCCATCTCTTGCCCGGTCAAGAAGCCCAGCGCAAAGGTCGGCTTCGCCGGCTGGGCGGCCCGGCGGGCCGTTTCGCCCGCCGCGTCCACCTGGGCCAGCGCCAGCCGGGCATGATCGAGAAAAACCCGGCCGGACGCGGTCAACTCCACGCCGCGGGCACCGCGGCTCAGCAGCTCGACCCCGACCTCATGCTCCAGATCCCGGATCTGCCGGCTCAGGGAGGGCTGCGAGGTGTGCAGCCGTTCCTTGGCCGCCTCCGTCAGGCTGCCCGTCTCGGCCACGGCGATGAAATACCGAAGATGTCGTAGCTCCATGGGTACCCATGCCTGCAAGGTATGCACCCCATCTTACAAAGTCTTTTTCAATCCTGCCACCAGCACTTAGTTTCCAGTCCGTAGCGGCCTCGTAGAGCCCATCCCAGCGCCGGAACCGGCGCCGCTGGCCGGGCACCCATGCGCCGCACGTCATACCTCAAGAGGAGCTGCAAGATGGACAAGCCCGTCGTTCTGATCACCGGAGCGCTCACCGGCATCGGTCGCGCCGCCGCCCTCGCCTTCGCCAGGAAGGGCGCCAACGTGGTCGCTGCCGGCCGGCGCGACGAGGCCGGCCAGGCGCTCGTCAAGGAGCTGCGCTCTCTCGGCTCGCAGGCCGAGTTCATCAACGCCGACGTCCGCAAGGAGGATGAGGTTCGCGCTCTCGTCGACAAGACCGTCGCACGGTTCGGCCGTCTCGATGTCGCCGTGAACAACGCCGGCACCGAAGGCCAGGTCGGTCCGATCACCGACCAGAGCGCGGAAAGCTATGCCGCGACCTTCGACACGAACGTTCTCGGCGTGATCCTGAGCATGAAGCACGAAGTGCGCGTCATGAAAGCACAGGGCAGCGGCAGCATCATCAACATCTCCTCCACATATGGGCACGAGGGTGCCGCCGGCGCCTGCATCTATGTCGGCAGCAAGCACGCCGTCGAAGGCATCACCAAGTCGGTGGCGCTGGAGATCGCCAAGTCGGGCATCCGCGTGAACGCCGTGGCGCCTGGTCCCACGGACACGGGCATGTTGACGCGTTTCACGCGCACGTCCGAGAACAAGCAGGCTCTGACGACGACTGTTCCGATGGGCCGCCTCGGCCTCTCGGAGGAGCTTGCCAACGCGATCGTCTTCGTCGCGTCGGACGACGCCTCGTTCATCACCGGCCATATCCTCAACGTCGACGGCGGCAAGACCATCAACTGATCCCTGACCGGGCGCGGGGGGTCCGCTCCGCGCCCGATCGAGCGCCACCGCATGAGGGTCCCTCAATGAGCACGCACAGTCACCAGACCGCGCCGACGCGATTCGTACCGACGACGAAGCCTACCGCTCTTGTCACGGGTGCCTCCGGCCTTGCCGGCGGCTACATGCTGGCTCACCTGCTCGAGCAGGGCGGGTGGGATGTGGTTGCCGTCTCGCGCCGCAAACCGCGGATTCCCGGCGACTACAAACACGTCGTCGTGGATCTTCTAGATCCCGCCGATTGTCGGACGAAACTCGGGCCGCTCGCGACGATCTCTCACCTGTTCTATCTGGCGATCACCGAGCGCCCGGATCCCGGTGAGACGGTGTCCGCGAACGCCAACATGTTCTTCAACGTCGTAAAGACCGTCGCGGCCGCCTCGCCCGCGCTCGAGCATGTCCATCTCTCTCAGGGCACCAGGTGGTACGGAAACCACTTGGGCCCATACAAGACTCCGACCAAGGAGGACGATCCGCGGCACATGCCGCCGAATTTCTATTACGATCAGC
>DASZHJ010000326.1:0-16191 GCA_035938015.1 Allostellaceae bacterium | reverse complement strand
CGGCTCGCCGAGCATCACGCTTGACGTTTACTCGCATCTGATTTCAAACACGGACGACAGAGCGGCCGCAGTCATGCAGACCGCGTTCGGTGACGTCGCCGGGTAGCAGGGAAGGCATCGGAGCCAATTCCCCCTTTTGTTCGCAGGAGGCTTCTGCTAAGCGATTGATGCGCCGAGGATAGGAGTGTAGCTCAATTGGTAGAGCACCGGTCTCCAAAACCGGGGGTTGGGGGTTCGAGCCCCTCCACTCCTGCCAGCTTCTGAGATCCTGCGCTGAGATCTAGACAAACGTGGCGAGGCTGATCAACGGCAAGTGCTCTCTTCTGCTTGACACCGTCGGCAGGCCTGCTATGAACCCCGCGCCCGAGGGTGCCGTTTGGAGCCGAGCCCAGATCCGAGCGCGCTGATACAGGGCAGACTCTTCAAACCAAGATCCTGGAAAGGGCAGCCTGAGGGCGTTATAGTCGCGCCCCCTAAGCGAATCCCCCTCTATGGCACGAACCAGCCCCGCAGAATTTATCCGGCAGGTGCGACAGGAAGTGTCGCGCGTGACTTGGCCCACGCGCAAAGAGCTGACCCAGACCACGTTGATGGTGTTTTTGATGGCGGTGACGGTGGCGGTGTTCTTCTTCCTGGTCGACGAGGCGCTCGGCGTCTTCGTGCGCTTCGTGCTGGGCATCGGAGCCTGAGCTCATGGCCATGCGGTGGTACGTCGTGCACGTCTATTCCGGCTTCGAGAAGAAGGTCGCGCAGTCGATCCGCGAGCAGGCGGAGACCAAGGGTCTCGCCGACCAGTTCGAGCAGGTGCTGGTGCCGACCGAGGAGGTCGTGGAGGTCAAACGCGGCGCCAAGGTGAGCTCGGAGCGCAAGTTCTTCCCGGGCTACGTGCTGGTGAGGATGGAATTGACCGACGAGACGTGGCACCTGGTCAAGAACACGCCGAAGGTGACGAATTTCCTGGGCGGCGGCGGCCGCGGGCGGCCCGTGCCGATCACCGAAACCGAGGCGCAGCGGATCATGCGCCAGGTGCAGGAGGGGATCGAGCGGCCGAAGCCCTCGATCACCTTCGAGGTGGGCGAGCAGGTGCGGGTTTCGGATGGCCCCTTCACCTCGTTCAACGGCGTGGTCGAGGAGGTCGACGAGGAGAAGGCGCGCATCAAGGTCGCGGTCTCCATCTTCGGCCGGGCGACCCCGGTGGAGCTCGAGTACTCGCAGGTGGAGAAGGTCTAACCATGGCGAAGAAAGTCGTTGGGTATATCAAGCTGGAGGTGCCGGCGGGCAAGGCGAACCCGTCGCCGCCGATCGGCCCGGCGCTCGGTCAGCGCGGCCTCAACATCATGGAGTTCTGCAAGTCGTTCAACGCGCAGACCCAGAATCTCGAGCCGGGCATGCCGATCCCGGTGGTGATCACGGCCTTTGCCGACCGCAGCTTCACCTTCGTCACCAAGACGCCGCCCGCGAGCTATTTCCTCAAGAAGGCGGCGGGCGTGGAGAAGGGCTCGCAGACGCCAAGCAAGGGCTTCGTGGGGAAAGTCACCATGAAGCAGGTGCGCGAGATCGCGGAGAAGAAGATGAAGGACCTGAACGCGAAGGACCTCGAGGGCGCCGCCCGCATGATCGCGGGCTCTGCGCGCTCGATGGGCCTCGAGGTGGTGGAGTAAGCAAGATGGCGATCGGAAAGCGCTTCAAGAAGGCGAGCGAGGGTCTCAATTCCGAGACCTATTATTCGCTGAGCGATGCCGTGAAGCTGGTAAAAACCCGCGCCACGGCGAAGTTCGACGAGACCATCGAGGTCTCGCTCAACCTCAATATCGATCCGCGCAAGTCCGAGCAGAACCTGCGCGGCACGGTGATGCTGCCGAGCGGCACTGGCAAGACGCTGCGGATCGCGGTATTCGCCAAGGGCGCGCGTGCCGACGAGGCGAAGGCGGCTGGCGCTGACATCGTGGGCGCCGAGGACCTTGCAGAAAAGGTGCAGGCGGGCCAAATAGAGTTCGATCGTGCCATCGCAACCCCGGACATGATGGGCATCGTCGGCCGGCTCGGCAAAGTGCTGGGGCCGCGCGGGCTGATGCCGAACCCGAAGCTCGGTACGGTGACGCCCAACGTCACCGAGGCGGTCAAGGCCGCCAAGGGCGGCCAGGTCGAGTACCGGACCGAGAAGGCAGGGATCATCCACGCGGGCGTCGGCAAGGCGAGCTTCACGGAGGAAGCCATCGCCGCCAACGTCCGCGCGTTCGTGGGTGCGATCACGCGTTCGCGCCCCACGGGGATCAAGGGGGCTTTCATCAGGCGCGTGAGCCTGTCCTCGACCATGGGGCCGGGCGTGAAGTTGGAATTGACGAGCCTCGCCTGAAGGGGCTGAGGCACAAAGAGCTTCCGTCGCGGCGCTCCCCAGGGGCGCCGGGGCGGTCGACGGAGCGAGCCAGGGTCCTCTCAGGGCCGTGGGTTAGCTCCGGTCCTGTCCGAGACTGCAGGTGCCGGTTTTCCGGCTTAAGGCCTCCTTCGGGAGGCGCCCGCATGAGACAGGGGTTCCCGACCGCGACGCGGATTTCCGCAAGCGGCCAGGACTTCTGGGACAGGCGAACGGGTGCGAAGCCTCGAGAGGGGCGACCACCCTCGTGCAACCGATCCAAGGCCAGGGCCCTCCGGGGCCGTGGCCCCGGATCATCAAGGTCGGAGACGAGCAGTGGACCGGTCACAAAAAGCGAAGCTGGTCGAAGGGCTCCACCAAGCGCTGTCCGACACCGTATGCGTCGTTGTCACTCACCAGAACGGCTTGACCGTCGAGGAAGTGACGACGCTGCGGCGTCAGATGCGGGCGGCGGGCGCTGGCTTCAAGGTGACGAAGAACCGGCTCGCCCGCCGCGCTCTTGAAGGCACGAAATTCGAGCAACTGTCGTCGCTGTTCAAAGGGCCGACCGCGATCGCATTTTCGCGCGATCCGGTGGCAGCAGCGAAGGTGGCCGTCGAGTTCGCCAAGAAGAACGAAAAGCTGCTGATCATCGGGGGTAGCCTCGGTACCCAGCAGCTCGACGCCAAGGGCATCAACGCCCTCGCCACCATGCCGTCGCTCGATCAGCTCCGCGGCAAGCTCCTCGGCCTGCTCCAGACCCCGGCGACCAGGATCGCCAGTGTGCTGCAAGCACCGGGGGCACAGCTCGCGCGGGTGTTCGCTGCCTATGCCAAGACGGGGTAGGCCCGAGTCGTTGACAAACTTGTATTTTTCTCCATCCCAGAGGTGCTACAATGGCTGATCTTGCGAAGTTGGTAGACGAGCTCTCGAGCTTGACCGTCCTGGAGGCGGCAGAGCTCTCGAAGCTGCTTGAGGAGAAGTGGGGCGTGTCGGCGGCGGCTCCGATCGCCGTTGCCGCGGCCGCCGGTGGCGGCGCTGCCCCGGCCGCGGAAGCCGCGGCGGAGAAGACCGAGTTCTCCGTCGTTCTGGCCGCCGTGGGCGAGAAGAAGATCAACGTCATCAAGGAGGTGCGCGCGATTACCGGTCTTGGCCTCAAGGAGGCGAAGGACCTGGTCGAAGGCGCGCCCAAGCCGGTCAAGGAAGGGGTCAACAAGGACGAGGCCGCGAAAATCAAGAAGCAGCTCGAAGACGCCGGTGCGACCGTCGAGGTCAAATAGGCTTCTTGGGCGCAAGTCGCTGGATCAGGTGCGGGAGCGAACCGCCCGTTCCCCCGATCCGCGACTTGCTCGAGCCGGGGCGCGCCCCTTGGGCGCGCAGGCCGGCTTTTTGCGTTTGGCGGACGGTAACAACTGAGTGAAGCAGCGACCGATCGGCGCCAGGCCGCTCGCGATGTCCCCAAGGATCTCCTTGGGGTTGGTTTGACTGACGAGGAACATCCATGACGAAGTCGTTCACGGGCCGCAAGCGCATCCGCAAGAGCTTCGGGCGCATTCCCGAGGTGGCACCGATGCCTAACCTCATCGAAGTGCAGAAGGCCTCTTACGACCATTTTCTGCAGATGGGCGTGCCCCCTGAGCGTCGCACCAGCGTTGGCTTGCAGGAGGTGTTCAAGTCGGTGTTCCCGATCCGCGACTTCGCAGACCGGGCACGGCTGGAGTTCGTGCGCTACGAGCTCGAGGAGCCGAAATACGACGTCGAGGAGTGCCAGCAGCGCGGCATCACGTTTGCTGCGCCCCTCAAGGTCACGCTGCGCCTTGTGGTCTGGGATGTCGACGAGGAGACCGGCTCGCGCTCCATCCGCGACATCAAGGAGCAGGACGTCTACATGGGCGACATGCCGCTCATGACCAAGAACGGCACCTTCATCATCAACGGAACCGAGCGCGTCATCGTCTCGCAGATGCATCGCTCGCCCGGCGTGTTCTTCGACCACGACAAGGGCAAGACGCACTCGTCGGGCAAGTATCTCTTCGCGGCGCGCGTGATCCCCTATCGCGGCTCCTGGCTCGACTTCGAGTTCGACGCCAAGGACCACCTCTATGTCCGCATCGACCGCCGGCGCAAGCTGCCGGTAACCACGCTGTTGATGGCGCTCGATAGCAAGCTCACGGAGAAGCTGCGACAGGAGCGCGCGGCCGAAAGCAAGACTCTGCAGCCCTACGAGGCACAGGGCATGTCGAAGGAGGAGATCCTCGCCTACTTCTTCGATCACACCGTGTTCCACCACGGCAAGAAGGGCTGGACCGCGCCCTTCAACCCCGACCGCTACCGCGGCGGCGTCAAGCTGACGGCCGATCTGATCGACGCCAAGACGGGCAAGGTGCGCGCCGAGGCCGGGAGCAAGTTGGCGCCCCGTGGCGCGCGGAAGCTCTATGACGACGGCCTGCGCGAGATCCAGGTCACCAAGGAGGAGCTGGCCGGCCGTTTCCTCGCGATCGACCTCGTCAACGAGGAGACCGGCGAGGTGATCGCCGAGGCCGGCGACGAGATCACCGACGCGCTCCTGATCCAGCTCGAGGAGAGCAAGGCCAAAGAGCTGCCGGTGCTCGCGATCGACAATGTCGCGGTCGGGCCTTACATCCGTAACACGCTCGCGATCGACAAGAACGCGACCCGCGAGGACGCGCTCATCGACATCTACCGCGTCATGCGTCCGGGCGAGCCGCCGACGTTGGAGACCGCGGAGGCGCTGTTCCAGGGCCTGTTCTTCGACCAAGAGCGCTACGACCTCTCGGCCGTCGGCCGGGTCAAGATGAACTCGCGCCTCAACCTCACCACCGACGACCAGGTGCGCGTGCTGCGCAAGGACGATATCCTCGCCATTCTCAAGGTGCTGACCGAGCTCAAGGACGGCCGCGGCGAGATCGATGACATCGATCATCTCGGCAATCGCCGGGTGCGCTCGGTGGGCGAGCTCATGGAGAACCAGTACCGCATCGGGCTCCTGCGCATGGAGCGCGCGATCCGCGAGCGCATGAGCTCGGTGGAGATCGACACCGTGATGCCGCACGACTTGATCAACGCCAAGCCGGCGGCGGCGGCGGTGCGGGAGTTCTTCGGCTCCTCGCAGCTCTCGCAGTTCATGGATCAGACGAACCCGCTCTCGGAGATCACCCACAAGCGCCGGCTCTCGGCGTTGGGTCCGGGCGGCCTGACCCGCGAGCGCGCGGGCTTCGAGGTGCGCGACGTGCACCCCACGCACTACGGCCGCATCTGCCCGATCGAGACGCCGGAAGGGCCGAACATCGGCCTCATAAACAGCCTCGCGACCTACGCGCGGGTGAACCAGTACGGCTTCATCGAGAGCCCCTACCGCAAGGTCGTCAACGGCAAGGTGACGGACGAGGCGGTCTACCTTTCGGCGATGGACGAGGGCAAGTACACGATCGCTCAAGCGAACGTGAAGGTCGACGACAAGGACAAGCTGGTGGACGACCTGATCTCCTGCCGCAAGGGCGGCGAGTTCGTGATGTCGCGCCCGCAAGACATCGAGTTCGTCGACGTCTCGCCGAAGCAGCTCGTCTCGGTGGCGGCGGCGCTGATCCCATTCCTGGAGAACGACGACGCCAACCGCGCCCTCATGGGCTCGAACATGCAGCGTCAGGCGGTGCCGCTCATTCAGGCCGAGGCGCCACTGGTCGGCACCGGCATGGAGGAGACGGTGGCGCGCGACAGCGGCGTCACCATCATCGCGCGGCGCTCGGGCGTGGTCGATCAGGTCGACGGCATGCGCATCGTGATCCGCGCCACCGCGGAGACCGAGGCGAGCGCATCGGGCGTGGACATCTATAATCTGCTCAAGTTCCAGCGCTCGAACCAGAACACCTGTATCACCCAGCGGCCGCTGGTGAGGGTGGGCGACGCGGTCAACGTCGGCGACGTGCTCGCCGACGGTCCCTCGACGCAGCTCGGCGAGTTGGCGCTCGGCCGCAACGTGCTCTGCGCTTTCATGCCGTGGAACGGCTACAACTTCGAGGACTCGATCCTGATCTCCGAGCGGATCGTGTCGGACGACGTCTTCACCTCGATCCACATCGAGGAATTCGAGGTGATGGCGCGCGACACCAAGCTCGGGCAGGAGGAGATCACCCGCGACATCCCGAACGTCGGCGAGGAGGCGCTGAAGAACCTCGACGAGGCCGGCATCGTCTACATCGGCGCCGAGGTGAAGCCGACCGACATCCTGGTCGGCAAGGTGACGCCGAAGGGCGAATCGCCGATGACTCCGGAGGAGAAGCTGCTCCGTGCGATCTTCGGCGAGAAGGCCTCGGACGTCCGCGACACGTCGCTCCGGCTGCCGCCGGGCGTTTCCGGCACGGTGGTCGAGGTGCGCGTGTTCTCTCGGCGCGGCGTGGACAAAGACGAGCGCGCGCTCGCGATCGAGCGCGCCGAGATCGAGCGCCTCGCCAAGGACCGCGACGACGAGCGGGCGATCCTCGAGCGGAGCTTCCAGGGCCGCCTCAAAGAGCTGCTGATGGGCCACACGGCCCAGACCGGCCCCAAGGGCTTCAAGGGCCCGGCCAAGGTCACCGAGGCCGTGCTCGCGGAGTTCACGCCGGGGCAGTGGCGGCACTTCGCCGTCAAGGCCGACGAGCAGCAGGCGGTGATCGAGGCGCTGAAGAAGCAGATGGATGAGGCCATCGACGAGCTGCAGAAGCGCTTCGAGAGCAAGGTCGAGAAGCTGCAGCGCGGCGACGAGTTGCCGCCTGGCGTCATGAAGATGGTCAAGGTCTTCGTGGCGGTGAAGCGCAAGCTGCAGCCCGGCGACAAGATGGCCGGCCGACACGGCAACAAGGGCGTGATCTCCAAGATCGTGCCCTCGGAGGACATGCCGTATCTCGACGACGGCACACCCGTCGACATCGTGCTCAATCCGCTGGGCGTGCCAAGCCGCATGAACGTCGGCCAGATCCTGGAGACGCATCTCGGCTGGGCTTCGGCGGGCCTCGGGCGCCAGATCGGCGATCTCATCGACAAGGTGCGCAAGTCCGCCAAGACCGCGGACCTTCGGAAGTACCTGAACCACATCTATACGGATCCGACTGACCGAAAAGATATTGCGGCGCTCGAGGACCACGGCCTCCTCGAGCTCGCGGGCAACCTGACCCACGGGATTCCCGTCTCGAGCCCGGTGTTCGACGGCGCGCGCGAGGACGATATCGTCGAGATGCTCAAAGAAGCGGGCCTCGATGCCTCGGGCCAAGTCACGCTCACGGACGGGCGCACCGGTGAGTCGTTCCACCGCAAAGTGACGGTCGGCTACATCTATATGATGAAGCTTCATCACCTGGTGGACGACAAGATCCACGCGCGCTCGATCGGCCCCTACAGCCTGGTCACCCAGCAGCCGCTGGGCGGCAAGGCGCAATTCGGCGGCCAGCGCTTCGGCGAAATGGAGGTCTGGGCGCTCGAGGCCTACGGCTCCGCCTACACGCTGCAGGAAATGCTGACGGTGAAGTCCGACGATGTCTCCGGACGTACCAAGGTCTACGAGGCGATCGTGCGCGGCGACGACAACTTCGAGGCGGGCGTGCCGGAATCCTTCAACGTGTTGGTGAAGGAGCTCCGCTCGCTCGGCCTCAACGTGGAGCTGGAGCAGCGCAGCTTCTGATGCAGTCAACGCAAACCAACGGGCGCGGCGGCAGAAGCCTGCCGCTGCCCAGGGATCCCGGCGCGGGATCGACAGTCAAGTCAGAGAGGGATCGTTCATGAACGAGTTGATGAACATCTTCGGCCAGGTGACGGGGCCTCAGAGCTTCGATCAGATCAAGATCTCGATCGCCAGCCCGGAGCGCATCCGCTCCTGGTCGTTCGGCGAGATCAAGAAGCCGGAGACGATCAACTATCGCACCTTCAAGCCCGAGCGCGACGGCTTGTTCTGCGCGCGCATCTTCGGGCCGATCAAGGACTACGAGTGCTTGTGCGGCAAGTACAAGCGCATGAAGTACCGCGGCATCATCTGCGAGAAGTGCGGCGTCGAGGTGACGCTCTCCAAGGTGCGCCGCGACCGCATGGGCCATATCGAGCTGGCCTCGCCGGTGGCGCACATCTGGTTCCTGAAGTCGCTGCCGAGCCGCATCGGCTTGCTGCTCGACATGACGCTGAAGGACCTCGAGAAGATCCTCTACTTCGAGAGCTATGTGGTGATCGAGCCCGGCCTCTCGCCGCTCAAGCTGCACCAGCTCCTGAACGAGGAGGAGTTCGGCGAGGAGGCGTTCACCGCCTCGATCGGCGCCGAGGCGCTGCGCACCATGCTCTCGGCGATCAAGCTGCCGGAGGAGCGTGACCGGCTGCGCGTGGAGCTCAAGGAGACCAACTCCGAGGCCAAGCGCAAGAAACTGGTGAAGCGCCTGAAGCTGGCCGAAGCCTTCCTGCAGTCGCAGAGCCGGCCCGAGTGGATGATCCTCGAGGTGGTGCCGGTGATCCCGCCGGAGCTGCGCCCCCTGGTGCCGCTCGACGGCGGCCGGTTCGCCACGTCCGACCTCAACGACCTCTATCGCCGCGTCATCAACCGTAACAATCGCCTGAAGCGGCTGATCGAGCTGCGCGCGCCCGACATCATCGTGCGCAACGAGAAGCGCATGCTGCAGGAGGCGGTGGACGCGCTGTTCGACAACGGCCGGCGCGGCCGGATCATCACCGGCGCCAACAAGCGGCCGCTGAAATCGCTCTCCGACATGCTCAAGGGCAAGCAGGGGCGGTTCCGGCAGAACCTGCTGGGCAAGCGCGTCGACTATTCCGGTCGGTCGGTGATCGTGGTCGGCCCGGAGCTCAAGCTGCATCAGTGCGGCCTGCCCAAGAAGATGGCGCTCGAGCTCTTCAAGCCGTTCATCTACTCGAAGCTCGAGCTCTACGGCATGGCGAGCACCATCAAGGCCGCCAAGCGCATGGTGGAGAAGGAGCGGCCGGAGGTCTGGGACATCCTCGAGGAGGTGATCCGCGAGCATCCGGTCCTGCTCAACCGCGCGCCGACGCTGCATCGCCTGGGCATCCAGGCCTTCGAGCCGATCTTGATCGAGGGCAAGGCAATCCAGCTGCATCCGCTGGTCTGCACGGCCTTCAATGCCGACTTCGACGGCGACCAGATGGCCGTGCACGTGCCGCTGTCGCTCGAGGCTCAGCTCGAGGCGCGCGTGCTGATGATGTCGACCAACAACATCCTGTCGCCCGCCAACGGCAAGCCGATTATCGTGCCCTCGCAGGACATCGTGCTCGGCCTCTACTACATCACCATGGAGCGTCCCAAGGAGCCGGGCGAGGGCATGGCCTTCTCGGACATGGGCGAGATCGAGCACGCGCTCGACGAGGGCGCGGTGTCGCTGCACGCGCGGGTCAAGGCGCGGCTCGATACCGTGGACAAGGATGGCAAGCCCATCGTGCTGCGCGTCACCACGACGCCCGGCCGCATGCTGCTTTCCGAGATCCTGCCGCACAATCCCAACGTCAGCTTCGATTTGATCAACCGGCTCCTGACCAAGAAGGAGATCAGCAATCTCATCGACACCGTCTACCGCCACTGCGGTCAGAAGGAGACGGTGATCTTCTGCGACCGGCTGATGACGCTGGGCTTCACGCATGCCTGCCGCGCCGGCATCTCCTTCGGCAAGGATGACCTGATCATCCCCGCCGCCAAGGAGAAGCTCGTCGCCACGGCCCAGGAGAAGGTGAAGGAGTACGAGCAGCAATACCTCGACGGCCTGATCACTCAGGGCGAGAAGTACAACAAGGTGGTCGACGTCTGGTCGAGCTGCACCGAGCGGGTCGCCGACGAGATGATGAAGGTCATCAAGGCGATGAAGCCCGGTGAGCCCATCAACTCGGTCTGGATGATGTCGGATTCCGGCGCCCGCGGCTCGGCGGCGCAGATCAAGCAGCTCGCGGGCATGCGCGGCCTGATGGCCAAGCCCTCGGGCGAGATCATCGAGACGCCGATCATCTCGAACTTCAAGGAAGGCCTGACCGTGCTCGAGTACTTCAACTCGACGCACGGCGCCCGCAAGGGCCTCGCCGACACCGCGCTCAAGACGGCCAATTCCGGCTATCTGACGCGCCGCCTCGTCGACGTGGCGCAGGACGCGATCATCACCGAAGAGGACTGCGGCACCACCCGGGGCCTCACCATGCGCGCCGTCGTGGACGGCGGCGAGGTGATCTCGCCGCTCTCCGACCGCATCCTCGGCCGCTCAGCGGCCGTGGACATCGTCGATCCCGTGGGCGGCGACCTCCTGGTCAAGGCAGGCGACCTCGTGGACGAGGAGGCGATCGAGCGGATCGAGCGCTCGGGCATCGACAGCGTGTCGATCCGCTCGGTGCTGACCTGCGAGAACCGCTTCGGCGTCTGCGCCAAGTGCTACGGGCGCGATCTCGCCCGCGGCACCATGGTGAATATCGGCGAGGCCGTGGGCGTGATCGCCGCGCAGTCGATCGGCGAGCCCGGCACGCAGCTCACCATGCGGACCTTCCACATCGGCGGCGCTGTGCAGCGCGGCGCCGAGCAGTCCTCGGTCGAGGCGTCGTTCGACGCCACGGTCAAGATCCGCAACCGCAATGTCGTCATCAATTCCTCGAAGATCCCGGTGGTGATGGGCCGGAACTGCGAGATCGTGCTGATCGACGAGGCGAACCGCGAGCGCGCGCGGCACCGCGTGCCCTATGGCGCGCGGCTCCTGGCGGACGAGAAGGCCAAGGTGCAGAAGGGCCAGAAGCTGGCGGAGTGGGATCCCTATACGATCCCGATCATCACCGACAAGGACGGCATCGCCCGCTACGTCGACCTGATGGAAGGCGTCTCGGTGCGCGAGGTGATCGACGAGGCGACGGGCATCTCCTCCAAGGTCGTCATCGACTGGAAGCAGCAGCAGCGCGGCGGCGAGTTGAAGCCGCGCATCGTGCTGCACGACAAGCAGGGCCGGGCGATGATGCTCGCGAACGGCCTCGAGGCGCGCTACTTCATGTCGGTGGACGCGATTCTCTCGGTCGAGAACGGCGCCGATGTCAAAGCCGGCGACGTGCTCGCGCGTATCCCGAGGGAGTCCTCCAAGACCCGCGACATCACCGGAGGTCTACCTCGGGTGGCGGAGCTGTTCGAGGCGCGCAAGCCCAAGGATTTCGCGATCATCAGCGAGATCGACGGCCGCGTCGAGTTCGGCAAGGACTACAAGACCAAGCGCCGCATCGTGGTGACGCCCGGCGAGGAGGGCAAGGACGCCGTCGAGTACTTGATCCCCAAGGGCAAGCACATCAGCGTCCAGGAAGGGGACTACGTCACCAAGGGCGATCTGCTGATGGACGGCAATCCCGTGCCGCACGACATCCTGCGCGTGCTCGGCGTGGAGGCGCTCGCCTCCTATCTCATCAACGAGATCCAGGAGGTCTATCGCCTGCAAGGTGTGCGCATCAACGACAAGCACATCGAGGTGATCGTTCGGCAGATGCTGCAGAAGGTGGAGATCGAGGACGCCGGCGACAGCACCTTCCTGGTCGGCGAGCAGATCGACCGCGCCGAGTTCGAGGAGGAGAACGCCAAGGTGGAACGCGAGGGCGGCAAGCCTGCGCTCGCGCATCCCGTGCTGCAGGGCATCACCAAGGCGAGCCTGCAGACCAGCTCCTTCATCTCGGCGGCGTCGTTCCAAGAGACGACGCGCGTGCTCACGGAGGCGGCGGTGTCCGGCCGGATCGACGGCCTTGCCGGTCTCAAGGAGAACGTCATCGTGGGCCGGCTCATACCCGCAGGCACCGGCAGCGTTATGGCGCGGTGGCGCCAGCTCGCCGCCGAGCGGGACCGCGAGCTCGCGGCGCTCGCCGCGGCCGAGAGCCCGGGCACGCCGCCCGCGCTCGAGGCGGACCAGAAGATCGCTTGATCTGGGGCGCACGGAACGGAACGAAGGGGCCGGCTCGTCCGGCCCCTTTTTCCTACCTTGTCTCGAGCACAAGAAAACACTCCACGGCGCCAGTGGCAGGGGGCTAGTCTCTCGGGCTGAGTTGGGTTTCGCCCGTAGGAGGCCGCCATGACCGCCAGCCGCGCCAAGACCGTGATTTCGCTTGTCGAAGGGCGGAAGGCGCCGATCCCCGCCGGCCGGCGCTCGGCGGAGCTCCTGACCCATGGCAGCCTGGAGATCCGGTTCTATGCGCCGCGGGGCCGCGATGAGCAGACCCCGCACACCCGCGACGAGGTCTATGTCGTCATCCATGGCCGCGGCCAGTTCTTCCGGGACGGCGAGCGCACGCCCTTCGGGCCCGGCGATCTCATCTTCGTGCCGGCGGGGGCTGAGCACCGGTTCGAGGATTTCAGCCAGGACCTCGAGACCTGGGTTGCCTTCTATGGACCGGAGGGCGGGGAGCGGCCCAAGGCCTGACGCGCGCCGCACCCTCGCGGCGAACTTCCCCTGGAATCTCCGGGCCTTCGCCCGCGCGATACGGCTTGACGGCCCTGGGGTCGGTCACTAGTATCCGCGCACTCTTGAAGAGGGCTGGCGGTAGCAGGTCATCCTAGACGCAGCCCTGTAATCGAAGTCGGTGGCCCGGCGCCCTTGTAAGACGGCGCATTATTTTTGGGGATCATCCCAGCAAACCGTGGCGGCGGTGCAAAGGGCACGTCGCGCGGCGTTATTGCTTGAACGAGGTCGCGAGCGATGCCGACGATCAACCAGCTCATCCGCCGCGCGCGTCGGCCACAAGCCGCGCGCAACAAAGTGCCGGCGCTGCAGTCGAGCCCGCAGAAGCGCGGCGTCTGCACGCGCGTCTATATCACGACGCCGAAAAAGCCGAACTCGGCGCTGCGCAAGGTCGCGCGCGTGCGGCTCACCAACGGCTTCGAGGTCACGAGCTACATCCCCGGCATCGGGCATAACCTCCAAGAGCACTCTGTGGTGATGATTCGCGGCGGCCGGGTGAAGGATTTGCCCGGCGTGCGCTATCACATCATCCGCGGCACCCTCGACACCCAGGGCGTCAAGGATCGGCATCAGCGGCGCTCGAAGTACGGCGCCAAGCGGCCGAAGTAAGGGAAAGGGAACCCCATGTCGCGTCGTCGCGCTGCGGTCAAACGGGAAGTCCTGCCGGATGCCAAATTCGCCGATCCCGTCGTGACCAAGTTCATGAATTGCCTGATGTATCAGGGCAAGAAATCGGTGACCGAGACAATTGTCTACGGCGCCTTCGAGCGCATCTCAAAGCGCTCGGGCCAGGATCCGATCCGGATCTTCCACGACGCACTCACCAATGTTCGGCCGGCGGTTGAGGTGCGCTCGCGGCGCGTCGGCGGCGCCACTTACCAGGTGCCGGTCGAAGTGCGGCCGGAGCGCGGCCAGGCGCTCGCGATTCGCTGGCTCATCGGGGCCGCGCGCGACCGCTCTGAGCACACCATGCAAGAAAGACTTTCGGGGGAACTGCTCGATGCCGCGAATAATCGCGGCACCGCCGTGAAGAAGCGGGAGGACACGCATCGTATGGCCGACGCGAACAAGGCCTTTTCGCACTATCGCTGGTAAGGCCCAGGTCCGCGCCCTCCGGAGTTCCCCATGCCCCGCACCACACCCCTCGAGCGATACCGCAACATCGGCATCATGGCCCATATCGATGCCGGCAAGACCACGACGACCGAGCGCGTGCTCTATTACACCGGCCGTACCTACAAAATCGGCGAGGTCCATGAGGGTGCGGCCACTATGGACTGGATGGAGCAGGAGCAGGAGCGCGGCATCACCATCACCTCCGCCGCCACCACCTGCTTCTGGCACGACCATCGCGTCAACATCATCGACACGCCCGGCCACGTCGACTTCACCATCGAGGTCGAGCGCAGCCTGCGCGTGCTCGACGGCGCCGTCACCGTGTTCGACGCGGTGGCCGGTGTCGAGCCGCAGTCGGAGACGGTCTGGCGTCAGGCCGACAAGTACGGCGTGCCGCGGATTTGCTTCGTCAACAAGATGGACCGCATCGGCGCGAACTTCGAGCGCTGCGTCGACATGATCAAGGATCGCCTCGGCGCGCTGCCGCTGGTCTGCCAGCTGCCGATCGGCGTCGAGAGCGACTTCGTGGGCGTCGTCGATCTCGTCAACATGAAAGAGATCCGCTGGACAGAGGACACGCTGGGCGCGCAGTTCGACGTGGTCGACATCTCTGACGAGTTCCGCGCGACGGCCGCCGACTACCGGCACAAGCTGGTCGAGGCGGCGGTCGAGCAAGACGATGTCGCACTCGAGGCCTATCTCGCCGGCACCGAGCCCGATGTCGAGACGCTGAAGAAGTGCATCCGCAAGGGAACGATCTCCTACGCCTTCGTGCCGATACTCTGCGGCGCCGCCTTCAAGAACAAGGGCGTGCAGCCGCTGCTCGATGCCGTCGTCGACTTCCTCCCTTCGCCCCTCGACGTCCCCGCCATCAAGGGCGTGAAGATGGGGACCGACGAGCCGATCACGCGCAAGGCCTCGGACGACGAGCCCTTCGCCGCGCTCGCCTTCAAGATCATGACCGACCCCTTCGTGGGCTCGCTCACCTTTGCGCGCATCTATTCCGGCGTGCTGACCGCGGGGTCTTCGGTGCTGAATTCGGTCAAGGACAACCGCGAGCGCATCGGCCGCATGCTGCAGATGCATGCGAACCATCGCGAGGATATCAAGGAGGCGCGCGCCGGCGACATCGTGGCGCTCGCGGGCCTCAAGAACACCACCACCGGCGAAACGCTCTGCGATCCCGCCCATGCCGTGGTGCTGGAGAAGATGGAGTTCCCCGATCCCGTCATCGAGATCGCGGTCGAGCCCAAGACCAAGGCGGATCAGGAGAAGATGGGCCAGGCGCTGGCCCGGCTCGCGACCGAGGATCCGTCCTTCCGCGTCGCGGTCGATCACGAGAGCGGGCAGACCATCATCAAGGGCATGGGTGAGCTTCACCTCGAGATCATCGTCGACCGCATGAAGCGCGAGTTCAAGGTCGAGGCAAACATCGGCGCGCCGCAGGTCGCCTATCGCGAAACCATCTCGCGCAAGGCGGATGTCGATTACACCCACAAGAAGCAGACCGGCGGCTCGGGTCAGTATGCGCGGGTCAAGATCATCTTCGAGCCGCTACCGCCGGGCTCGGGTTACCAGTTCGAGAACGACGTGACGGGCGGCACGGTACCCAGGGAATACATCCCCGGCGTCGAGAAGGGCCTCAGGGGCTCGATCGACAGCGGCGTGCTCGCGGGCTTCCCGGTGATCGACTTCAAGGCCACGCTCTACGACGGCGCCTATCACGACGTCGATTCAAGCGCACTCGCCTTCGAGATCGCGGCGCGCGCGGCCTTCAAGGAAGGCATGCAGAAAGCCGGACCGAAGCTCCTGGAGCCCGTCATGCGGGTCGAGGTGGTGACGCCGCGCGACTACATGGGCGACGTGATCGGCGACTTGAACAGCCGGCGCGGCCGGATCACCGGCCAGGATCAGCGCGGCAACGCCGAGGTGATCAACGCCATGGTGCCGCTCGCCAACATGTTCGGCTACGTCAACACGCTGCGCTCCATGAGTCAGGGGCGAGCGCAGTACACCATGCATTTCGATCACTACGAGCAAGTGCCACAGGCGGTGGCGGACGAAGTCCGCGCCAAGATGGCCTGACGCGATACCCCCAGAAGGACAAGGACAAGCGGGAGACTGACCCATGGCGAAGGCGAAGTTTGAGCGGAACAAGCCGCATTGCAACATCGGGACGATTGGTCACGTGGACCATGGGAAGACGTCGCTGACGGCGGCGATCACGAAGGTGCTGGCGGAGACGGGTGGGGCGACGTACACGGC
>DASZHJ010000325.1:0-1739 GCA_035938015.1 Allostellaceae bacterium | reverse complement strand
CGCTGCGTCCACGCCGCCGATGACGGAGGAGGAGATCGATTCGATGCTGGCCCATCTGCGCGGCACGCCGCGCCAACCGCCCGCTGGGTCGCCGCGGACCGAGGCGGCAGCTGCGTCCGAACCGGCCCCCACGCTCGATGCGCCGCGTGCCGCCATCGAGGAGCGCGGCCTGCTCTCTGCCGCGACCACCGCCGCGGTTGATGCCGCTTTCGATGCGCTGGCGCGCACGGCGCAGGCGCGCAACGGTCGTACCCTCGAGGAGGTGGTCAGCGAACTGCTGCGGCCGATGCTCAAGACCTGGCTCGACGAGAATCTTCCCGAGATGGTCGAGCGCCTGGTGCGCGCCGAAATCGAACGCGTGTCGCGCGGGCGAGGCTGAAGCCAGACGGCGGAGGCGGCGAGACCGACTACGCTCTGCCGATGTCCGCGTGCTGGCGGTCGTCCGCGGTGTGGCGTCGCAGTTTTGCCGCGAACCACCAGGCCAGCGCCGGCAGCGCGACGGCGGTCGCGATGAACAGCGGCACCGCCGTGAAGCGGTCGAACACGAACGCACCCACGGCCACCCCCAGCGTCTGGCCGAAATAGATCGCCGAAGAGAAGATCGCGACCGCGGTGCCACGCGCCTGCGGCGTCATCTGCGTGGCATTGGTCTGCAGCGTGTTGTGGAGCGCGTAGAAGCCGAGTCCGATGGCGGTGACCGCGATGGGCGTGAGCCACCAACCGGCGCCGAGCGCGAGCGTCGCGTAGGCGAGACCCAATAGCACCCCGCCGAAAATTGCGAGCCCCGCTTGTCCGAAACGGTTCACCAGCTGCTGAACGGAGGCGGCATAGAGCAAGCCCCCGATCCCGAACGTTCCGACGATTAGCCCGATCGCGCTGAAGGTGAGGGAGAAGCGCAGATGCAGATCGGCGCCGACATAGGCGAAGGCCCCCCAGCCGACGCTCGCCTCGATGAACACGGCGAGAATGACGAAGCGCGCCCACGGGTTGGAGAACACAGCAACATAGTCGGCGATGAAACCGCGCGAGGCTTCGCCGCCGTGGCCGCCCGCGCGGGTGCGCGGATTGGTCAGAAGCTCGAACACGAGGCCCGAGGTGGCGAGCGCGAATAGGCCCGCCAGCACGAAGAAGACGTCGCGCCAACCGAACAGGTCTCCGAGAACGCCGCCCGCCGCTTGGCCGAAGAGCTGGCCGAAAATCTGGCCTGAGAGATAGCGCGCGAGCACGGGCTGGCGGCGCTCATAGGGCGTCACGTCTCCCACATAGGCCATGGACAGCGGGATGATCCAGCCGGCGGCCGCGCCCGAGGCCAAGCGCGCGAGGGCGAGCGCGGAGAGCGAGTGCACGGTGCCGCAGAGCGCCACCAGTATCGAGGCGAGCGCGCACATCAACGTGACAGTGCGATATTTGCCGAAGCGGTCGCCGACCGGGCCGATGATGAGCTGGATCGTGCCGTGGCTGACGGCATAGGCGGCGACCACGATGGAGGCTTCGCCCACCGTGGTGCCGAAATCGGCGGCGATCTGCGGCAACAGCGAATCGGTCACCCGGACCATCGCCTGGCTCGCAAAGCCTGCGACCGCGAGCAGGATGATGGAGCGCGTCGGGACTTTCTGGCTGGCCGGCGAGGATGTCACGCGGAATTTCGTTGCTGCGTCCGTTCGGGTGTGGGCGTTGACAGGCGCCGCGCCGCGGGCTTTTTACCGCGAAATCGCCGGACCGAGACATGATCGACAAGA
>DASZHJ010000324.1:0-10210 GCA_035938015.1 Allostellaceae bacterium | reverse complement strand
TGCGACGGCCAGTCTCTGATGCCGTGGCTACGCGGTGAGACGCCCGCGGATTGGCGGCACGAAGCCCACTGGGAATACGACTTCCGCGATCTCCGCGAGCCCGCGGCGGAGATCGCCCTCGATCTGCATCCCGAGGCCTGCAATCTCGCGGTGATCCGGGACGAGCGGTACAAGTACGTGCACTTCGCCGCATTGCCGCCGCTCTTCTTCGACCTCGAGCGCGATCCCCGCGAGCTCGAGGATCGGGCGGGCGATCACGCCTATCGAGCCCGCGTGCTGTCCTACGCGCAGAGACTCCTGTCGTGGCGCATGCGGAGCCAGGATCGCACGCTGACGCGCTACCATCTCGGTCCCGGCGGCGTCCTCGACCGGCCGGGCCGGTGGCCGCGATCCTAGTCAGGCGAGCCTGCCCTCCAGCGCTTGCTGATAGAGCCTGCGCGCGGAGCCGGCGTCGAGGGGCAGGGGATTGGTGGGCGCGGTGGGATCGGCGACGGCATCCGCCACCATCTTGTCGAGCTTGCTGTCGTCGACATTGAGCTCGGCGAGCGAATGGGGAATGCCGATCGTCTTGCGCAGCTCCATCACCCAATCGAGCACGCCCTCGAACCCGGGCTTGGGCAGGCCCAGGAAGCGCGCCAGATGGGTCATTTTGTCGCCGATGGCCGAGCGGTTGAACACGATCACATAGGGGAAGAACACAGCATTGAGCAGCCCGTGGTGCTTGTCGTAGAGCGCGCCCACGGTATGCGAGAGCGAATGGATGGCGCCGAGGCCCTTCTGGAACGCGGTCGCTCCCATGGTCGCTGCCGCCATCATGTGGCCGCGCCCGTCGATGTTCTTGCCGTCGTGGGTGACGACCGGTAGCCATTCCTTGATGAGCCGCATGCCCTCGAGCGCCACGCCGTCGGCCATCGGGTGGTAGACGGGCACGCAATAGGCCTCGAACGCATGAGCGAGCGCGTCCATGCCGGTCGCCGCCGTGATGTGCGCCGGCAATCCGATCGTCAGCTCGGGATCCTCGATCACCGTCACCGGCATGATACGCGGGTGGAAGATCAGCCGCTTCTTGCGATTGACCTCGTCGCCCACCACGGAGACGCGGCCGACCTCCGAGCCGGTGCCTGACGTAGTCGGAACCGCGACCGTGGGCCGGATGCCCGCGGGATCCGCCCGCGTCCAATTGTCGCCGACGTCCTCGAAATCCCAGATCGGCCGCGTCTGGCCCGAGAGGAAGGCGATCGCCTTGCCCGCGTCGAGCGCGCTGCCGCCACCGAACGCAATGACGCCGTCGTGCTTTCCGCTGCGGAATGCCTTGAGCCCGTCTTCGATGTTCCGCTCGACCGGGTTCGGCTTGATGTCGCTGAAGACGGCGGTCGGCAAGCCCGCCGCCTCGTTGGCGCGAACCGCGCTCGTCACCATGGGAAGCTTGGCCAGGCCCGGATCGGTGACCAGCAGCGGTCGCTTGATGCCGGCGGCCTTGACGACATCGGGCAGCTCGCGGATGCGGCCGGCGCCGAATTTGACCGAGGTCGGGTAGTTCCAATTGCCTTGCAGCATGTGTCGGACTTTCGAGTTTATGTGAGTCGATGGTCAGATGATCTCGAAGTAGCGCGCGAGCTCCCAATCGGTGACGTGCTTGCGGAACTCGCGCTCTTCCCACTCGCGTGTTGCGGCGTAGTGGTCGACGAACTCGTCGCCGAACAGCGTGCGCGCGGCCTTCGAGGCCTTGAGGCGTTGCGCCGCTTCCCAAAGCGTCGCGGGCAGACCGAGCTCCGGATCGGGCGGCAGCGCGTAGGCGTTCCCGGTGACGCGCTCGGTGGGCTCGATCTTGTGCTCGATGCCCCAGAGCCCACTGCCGAGCGCGGCGGCGAGCGCGATATAAGGATTCGTGTCGGCGGCGGCGATGCGGTACTCGACGCGCTGCGAGCTGGGCGAGCCTGGAATGACCCGCAGCGCCGTGGTGCGGTTCTCCACGCCCCAGGTGGCCGTGGTCGGCGCCCAGTAGCCCGGCACCAGCCGAGAGTAGGAATTCACGGTCGCCGCGATCATGCCCAGCAGCTCCGGCATCAGCTTCTGCTGACCGCCCAGGAAATGCCTCATGGTCTCGCTCATGTAATGGGGCGCGGCCTCGTCGTGAAAGGCGGACCCGCCGTCGGTCCGACGCAGCGAGACGTGGATGTGGCCGCTCTGGCCAGGCCACTGGTTCGACCATTTCGCCATGAAGGTCGCCATCAATCCGCGCCGCTGAGCCATCACCTTGGTGAAAGTCTTGAACAGCACCGCCTTGTCGGCGGCGCGCAGCGCCTCGTCGACGGCGATCGCGGCCTCGATCACGCCTGCGCCGGTCTCGGTGTGCAGACCCTCGATCGCCATGTCCATCTTCTGACAGGTCTCGAGCAGGTCGTGATAGAGCTCCGCCAGCACCGAGCTCCGCAGCACGGAATAGCCGAAATGTCCGGGCGTGATGTTCTTGAGATTGCGATAGCCCTTCTCCCGCACGGAATGTGGCGTCTCCTCGAACAGGAAGAACTCGTACTCGAAGGCCGAGGATGCAAGGAACCCCATATCCTCCGCCCGCTTCAACACGCGCTTCAGGAGGCCTCGCGGGCAGATCGCCTCGGCGGGCGGCGCCAGCTCGCACAGGAAGAACGGCAAGTCCCCTTCGAAGGGAATGAGGCGCGCGGTCTCCGGGACTACCCGCACCGGCGCATCGGGATAGGCCGTGTGCCAGCCCGTGTATTTCACGTTGTCGTAGAGCTGGTCGTTGCTGTCCCAGCCCACAATGACGTCGCAGAACCCGAAACCCTTCTCGAGCGCCGAGAGAAACTTCGCGCGGTTCACGTATTTGCCGCGAAGGATGCCGTCGATATCGGTGACACCGAGCTTCACGTAGGGAATGTCCCGGCTCTCGATGAGCCGCCGCGCCTCGGCCTGGTTACGGATGCGGATCGGTTCCTCGGTTTTCAAGCGCCACCCCCTGCTGCGGACAACGTCTCACTGTCTCATAGCGCCATGGGCGAGGCCAGAAAAACGAGGCCTTCGAGGCCGCACCGCCTCGAAGTAGGATCGAGATGCGGGGGCTTCAACGAAGGCGACCGAAATGGCCGAGGGTCTACCGGCGCAGGCCGAGATCGTGATTGTCGGAGGCGGCATCATCGGGTGCAGCCTCGCCTATCATCTGACCAAGCTCGGCCGCCGCGACGTGCTGGTGTTGGAGCAGGGGCGGGTCACCAGCGGAACCACCTGGCACGCGGCGGGTCTCGTTGGCCAGATGCGGCCGACGCGCACCATGACCCGCATGAGCCGCTACGGCATCGAGCTCTACCGGACGCTCGAGGCGGAGACCGGCCAAGCCACGGGCTGGAAGGCCTGCGGCAGCGTCAATGTCGCGAGCACGCCCGAGCGCGTGATCGAGCTCAAGCGAACCGTGGCACGCGCCCGCAGCTTCGGCGTCGAGATCGAGCTCATCTCGCCCGCGGAAGCGGAACGCCTCTGGCCGCTGATGCGCACCGACGATCTCCTGGCCGCGGTCTGGCTGCCCGGCGACGGCAAGGCGAACCCGGCGGACCTGACGCAGGCGCTCACG
This sequence comes from Allostellaceae bacterium, assembly GCA_035938015.1. GTDB lineage: Bacteria > Pseudomonadota > Alphaproteobacteria > ATCC43930 > CGMCC-115725 > DASZHJ01. Next base: position 6,624 of record DASZHJ010000324.1, on the reverse strand, counting down.
AAAGGCGCCCGCGCGGGCGGCGCGCGCATTGCCGAGGGCGTGCGGGTCACGGACTTCACGCGGAAGGATGGCCGCGTGATCGGGCTCGAGACGACAGCAGGAAATATCGCCTGCGAGACCGTGGCGCTCTGCGCGGGCCAGTGGTCGCGCGACCTCGGGCGCAAGGCCGGCGTCACGGTTCCGCTGCATTCGGCGGAGCATTTCTACATCGTGACCAAGCGGATCCCCGGCGTGACGCCGGACCTGCCGGTGATGCGCGATCCCGACGGGTTCATCTACTACAAGGAGGAAGTCGGCGGCCTGCTCATGGGCGGCTTCGAGCCGGTGGCGAAGCCCTGGGGCATGGGCGGCATCCCCGAGGGCTTCGAGTTCCAGCTGCTGCCCGAGGATTGGGATCAGTTCGAGCCGCTGATGAAGGCTGCGATCCATCGCACGCCCTGCCTGGAGACCGCGGAGGTGCGCCAGCTCCTGAACGGTCCCGAGAGCTTCACGCCCGACGGCAATTTCATCCTGGGCGAGGCGCCGGAGTGCCGCGGTCTCTTCGTCGCTGCTGGGTTCAATTCGGCCGGCATCGCCAACGCCGGCGGCGCCGGCCGATTGCTCGCGGAATGGATCGTCGGCGGCGAGCCCAGCGTCGATTTAGGGGACGTCGACATCCGTCGATTCGCGGGCTTCCACGGCAACCGCGCCCATTTGCGCGCGCGCACGGTCGAGACGCTGGGTCTGCACTACGCCATGCGTTGGCCGCGTTACGAGCTCAAATCGGTTCGGCCGATGCGTCGCTCGCCGCTCTACGATCGGCTTGCGGCGAAGGGCGCGCGCTTCGGCGCGCGCATGGGCTGGGAGCGCGCCAATTATTTCGCGCCCGGTGCGGGCGAGATTCCCTACAGTTACGGCCGGCCCGAGTGGCTCTCCTACAGCCTCGAGGAGCAGCGCGCCACCCGCGAGACTGTCGCGGTCTTCGACCAGACCTCCTTCGCGAAGCTGCTGCTGCAGGGGCGCGACGCGCTCCCGGTGCTGCAGCGCCTCTGCGCCAACGACGTGAACGTGGCCCCGGGCCGCATGGTCTACACGGCCATGCTGAACGCGCGCGGCGGCTTCGAGAGCGATCTCACGATCATCCGGCTCGGCGAGGCGGCTTTCCTGCTCATCACGGGCACGGCGCAGGCGACGCGCGATCGCGATTGGATCGGTCGCCATATCGGCGAGGCGGTCGCGATCCTCACCGACGTGACCTCGGCGTGCTCGGTTCTCTCGGTGATGGGTCCCGAGGCGGCGGCGCTGCTCGCGCGGGTGTCGCCCGACGACCTCTCCGAAGCGGGGCTGCCGCCGGGCGCGACCGCGGAAATCGACCTGGGCTTCGCACGCGGGCGCGCGGCGCGCATGAGCTACGTCGGCGGTCCCGGCTTCGAGCTGTACATTCCCACGGAATTCGTCGCGGGGGTCTACGACGCGCTCATGGATGCCGGGACGGAGCTCGGCCTCAAGGACGCCGGCTACTACGCGATCGATGCGCTCCGGATCGAAGCGGGCCGCCGTGCGTTCGGTGCCGAGCTCGGCCCCGACGAGACGCCGCTCGAGGCGGGACTGATGCACGCCGTCAAGCCCGGGAAGGGCACGGACTTCATCGGCCGGGAGGCGCTCTTGCGCCAGCAGGAGCGCGGCCCGGGGAAGCGCCTCGGCCTCTTCGTGCTGGAGGATCCCGCCGCATTCCCGTGGGGCGGCGAGGGCATCCTGCGCGACGGCAAGCCCGTGGGCGAGATCACCTCCGCTGGCTACAGTGCGAGGCTCGGCCGCGCTCTCGTGATGGGATACGTGCGCGGCGACGCGCCAGTGACCCGCGACTTCCTGCTGAGCGGGCGCTATGTCGTCGACATTGCGGGCGATCGCGTGGCCGCCACGCCGCTCGCGAAGCCACCGTTCCCGGGTGACGCTACACCGGTGTGAACATCGGCACTGGCGGGCCGCCGTCGGTAGGCTTGAACACCAGGCGCACGTCCTGGCCGATGCGGATCTTGTCGAGGTCGCAGTCGACGATGTTGGTGAGCATGCTGACGCCCTCTGAGAGGGTCACGTAGGCGATCGCATAGGGCACCGTGGCGCGCCGCATCACGCTGAAGGAATAGATCTTGCCCGCGCCCGAGGCCGGCTCCCATTCCGTCTTGTCGCTGAAGCAGAAGGGGCAGATCGCGCGCGGATAGTAGTGACGCTCGCCGCAGGTCGCGCAGCGCTTGAGAAGCAATTTTCCCTGGGCCGCGGCATCCCAGAACGGCCGGGTCTCGGGATTGGGCTCCGGCGGCGGGAGCTCTCGGTCTTGCGCGATCATGCCTTACTCCCGCTCCAGGATCACGGTGGCGCTGCCGTGCCGGGTGGCCAGCTGGCCGCCAGTGCCATGGGCGAGCGCGAGGTCGCAATTCTTCACCTGCACCTTGGGATGCGCCTCGCCGCGGAGCTGGCGCACGGCCTCGAGCACTTTGGTGAGACCGCCGCGGTTGGCGGGGTGGTTGTTGCAGAGCCCGCCGCCGTCGGTGTTGAAGGGCAGCTTGCCCACGCCGGAGATCAGGTTCCCGTCGGCGACGAAGCGCCCGCCCTGGCCCTTCTCGCAGAAGCCCAGATCCTCGAGCTGCATGAGCACCGTGATGGTGAAGCTGTCGTAGATCGACGCGTACTTGATGTCCGTCGGCTTCAGGCCGGCTTCCGCGAAGGCCGCCGGTCCCGACCAGGCGGCGCCGGAATAGGTCAGGTCGATGCGCCCTCCCATCTGGTGCTTCAGCGCCTCGCCGGCGCCGCGCAGCTTCACGCGCGGCCGCTTCAGGCTTTTGGCGACATCGGGATGCGTCACCACGATGGCGCCGCCGCCGTCGCTGATCACGCAGCAATCGAGCCGATGCAGCGGATCGGCAATCATCGGCGAGTTCACGACCTCCTCGACCGTGACGACGTTCGGCAGCATGGCATGCGGGTTGTGCTGCGCGTGATGGGAGGCCGCGACCTTGATCCAGGCGAGCTGCTCGCTGGTGGTGCCGAACTCGTGCATGTGCCGCATGGCGCACATCGCATAAAGGTTGGCGGTGGTGGGCCCAAAGGGAAACTCGAACGCGGCGTCGGGCGTGGCCATGCCGAGATTGCGCGGCTGGGTGCCCGTCGCCTGGCCCATCGCGCGTGGCCGGCCCGCCAGCGTGATCAGCGCCACGCGGCATTTGCCGGCGGCGATCGCCTCGGCGGCGTGACCCACATGCAGCACATAGGAGGAGCCGCCGGTATCCGTCGAATCGACGTGACGGACCCTGAGCCCGAGGTAATCCACCATCGAGAGCGGGCCGAGGCCCGGCGCGTCGCCCGCGCAGAAGTAGGCGTCGACGTCCTGCTTCGCCAAGCCGGCGTCCTCGAGCGCGCCCTTGGCGACTTCGGCGTGCAGTTGCGCCAGCGATTTGTCCTCGGCCTTCCGCGTGGGGTGCTCGAAAATCCCGGCGATATAGGCCTTGCCTCGGATGCTCATGGATGGCTCACGCCACGGCAAAGTGCTTGAGCGCGGCTTGGTCGAATTTGAGGCCGAGGCCAGGCGCGGAGGGCATGGCGAGCTCGCCCTTCACGGGCCGTGGGACCTCCTCGAAGAGCCGCATCAGCCAGGGCATGTATTCGACGGTGAGCCCGTTCGGGATCGCGCCGATGAGGTGTATGTGCACCTCTGGAATCAAATGGCTGACCACGGGCAGATTGAAAGCCTCGGCCATGCCGGCGACCTTGAGCCATTGCGTGATGCCGCCGACGCGCACGAGATCGATCATCACGATATCGACCGAGCGCGCCTCCAGCATGTGCCGGAACGGCGCGATGCCCCAGAGGTATTCGCCGCCGGTGACCGGTGTGGACAAGGCCGCCGCGACGCGCGCGAGGCCCGCGAAGTCGTCGGCCACCGTCACGTCTTCGAGCCAGCCGAGGTTGAAACCCTCCAGTCGCCGGCCGATATCCATCGCTTGCTCGGGCCGCCAGCGCTGGTTGATGTCGACCATCAGCGTGACGTCGGAACCAACGCTCTCGCGAATGACACGGGCGCGCTCGATCTCGCGCTCGGGCGAGGTTTCGCCCGGCAGCGCCAGCTGCATCTTCACTTCGCGAAAGCCCGTCTCGACCAGCCGACGCGCGGCGGTGGCGGCGCGATCGAGCGGAAGCCCCCGCATCAGTGCACCGCTCGCATAAGTCGGCACACGCTCTCGCGCGCCGCCGAGCAGCTTCCAGAGCGGAAGATTCGCGGCCTTGGCCTTGATGTCCCAAAGCGCCATGTCGATGGCGGAGAACGCCAACGTGAACACGCCCGCGGGCCCGGCATAACCTGCGGCGTCGCGAAGCTTGCGCACGATCGCCTCGGGGCGGAGCGGATCATCGCCGACGATCAACGCCCCGAGCTCGTCCACCGCACGTTTGAGCGAGCCGGTGAGGGCACCGCCGAAGAACGTGACGCCAAGGCCCTCGACACCGCCGTCGGTGCCGAGCTCGAGGGTGACGAAGGGCCGCTTGCCCTGCGGGTTCTCCGGCGCGTCCGCCAGCGGTTCGTCCGCGGGCAGCTCGACGATGCGCGTTCTAAGGGATGTAATCTTCATGGCAACCCCGGCTGTGACGGCACGACCCGGCTCGCTTGCCAGTCTCCGCCGCCGAACTGGCTCAGGTTCACGGTGCCCTGATGATGGTCCGTGACCGCGCCGAGCACGACGGTGCCGGTCATGATCCGGCCATTCGCTTGGCCAAGAAATCGATAGGAGATCCGGCTGCCCTCGTAGCGGTAGTCGAAGGAGAAGTCGACGCCCTCCGGCGTGAGTCGACCCACCACCGGGCTATCGAAATCCGGAGAGTGCTGGTGTCCGGAGATCTCGCTGCCGCGCTGCTCGATCAGCAAGCGGTGCGCCCGCTCGCCGCGTAGGAACTTGACCCGCAGATCCCATTCTCCCGTGATCTCGGCGGCGACCGGCGGCTCTGGCGTCCTGGGCTTCTCGCGGCTCGCATGGGTGAGCGCCAGGGCGATCGCGACGCCAACCGCCTCGGCCTCGCCGGGCTGGAGCGCGAAGGGGTCGATCACGATCGTGTCGGCGCTGGTCGCGGTATCGTCCAGCATGATGCGAGGCGCGCCCTCGAGCAGCCGGCGCCGCAGGCCATCGCCGTCGATCGGAATCCGCTTGGTGTCCCAGAGAATCCGAAGCTTCGGCACCTTCTCGACGCCCGCGGGCTCGATCACGTCGGTGACGGCGTCGGCGATGCGCGCGACTCGGTCCGCGATCGTCTGCAAGTCCGCGCGCCAGCGCCGCAGCTCAGCCGCGGCATCGCGCGTTTCGAACCAATGCTCGACAGCGGCGAGGCAGCCGATCACGTCCTCCTTGGACACCTTCATGGGTCGTCCCAGCGACTGATGCGGCGAGGCGTTGCGCCAGGCGGCCTGGAGCAGCACTTTCGAGCCCAGCAACAAACCGCTCGTTTGCGGGCCCCGCAAATACTTTCCGCCGCTGTAGACGACAAGATCGGCGCCGCGAGCGAGGTAGGGGCTCGGCCGCTCCAACTGCTCGGAGGCGGCGTCCACCATCACGGGGATGCCACGCGGCCGCGCCACCGCTACCAGCTCCTCGAGCCGGACCGCGGACTTCGCCTCCACATTGCCGAGCACCGCGATCATCGCGACGGGCTCGGCGAGTGCGGCGTCGAGCTCGGCGCGAGTGCCGATCTCCACCACGTGTGCCCCCGCCATGCGGATCGCTTGGTCATAGGCGAATCGCTGGTTGCGCAGCATGATCACGCGATTGACCATGCCGTCGGTGAAGGGCAGCCGCAGCATCTTCACGGGGTCGTTGCCGGCAATGCAGGCGGCGGTCGCGAGTGCCATGGCGGCGGCGCTGCCGCACGTGACCATGCCCCATTCCGCCTGCGTCAATTCCGCGAGCCGCTGGCCCGCCGCCTCCATGAGCTCGTCAAGATTGACGAACTGGCGCGAAGCCTCGGCCATGGCTTCCTTGACCTGCGGCAGCATGAGACTGCCGCCATAGAGCGTACGCACCGCGCAGCAATTGATGATCGGACGCACGCCGAGCGCGAGGTAGGGATTGGAATTCCTGGCCATCAACGACACCGCTCTATTTCGCGAGCGCCATGATATTCGGGTTTTACGTCGAAGGTCGAGCCTGGTTCGCCGCAGCTTGAGTTGCGAGCGCCACGATCGACGCAAATTTGTCTCAACTGCCGAAGCTGGGCAGCGTCTCCGAAGGGATGAACCGCGCGAACGCACCCTCCGCGATCAGCCGCTTCGTCGCCGCGATGTCGGGCGCGAAAGCGCGGTCGCGATCGTAGGGCGGCACGACCGCGCGAATCAGGGACTTGGCCTTTGCGAGCGTTGCCGACGTCTCGAGCGGCGCGTGAAACTCGATGCCTTGTGCCGCCGCCAACAGCTCGATCGCCACGATCCCCGCGGTGTTGTCGGCCATCTCGCCGAGCCTGCGCGCGGCGAAGGTCGCCATGGAGACGTGATCCTCTTGATTGGCCGAGGTCGGCAGGCTGTCGACGCTGGCGGGATGCGCCAACGATTTGTTCTCCGAGGCGAGCGCCGCCGCGGTCACCTGCGCGATCATGAAGCCCGAATTGAGC
>DASZHJ010000323.1:0-1632 GCA_035938015.1 Allostellaceae bacterium | reverse complement strand
CGCAGGATCGAGCCCCGCCGCGCGTTGCGGGATGATATTGCGGGCGTGCGCGTCTAGCTTCGCCCTGAGCTCCGCGGCGCGCGGCTCCGTCACCGGCCCACGCTTCAGCGATTTCCGGATGCTTCCGAGGATCTGCTCGCGCCCGTTGGTCACCGGCTTCCCGTGGCAGATTTATCGTGCGTCCTTCGACTCGGCCCCTGCGGGACCGGCTCAGGATCAGGTGGTCTGGAGTATTTCAGCATCAATGCCCCTTATCCTGAGCCGCGCTGCGAAGCAGCGCGAGTCGAAGGACGCGCACCTCTTTGCCGCTCCGCCCACAGGCTCTGGAAGCTGCGGCCTTCGGGGGCGGGCATGTCGCGCACTTGGGTCCAGCCTGACGCGAGCGGCAATGTCCGGAAGCGGCCGCGCCGGCGGCCAACCACGCCGAGCACGCGCGTCGCGATCCCTGTCATCGCGTGATAGAGCGCGGGCCGGCGTGCGAAAAAGGCCCAGAGCGAGAGCCCCGCGCGATAGGGCGCCGGCGAGAGTTTTTGGTCGTACTCGCGCTCGCGCCAATGCCGCATCATCTTGGGCAGCGGGATCTTCATGGGGCAGACGCTCTCGCAGCGTCCGCAGAAGGTCGAGGCATTGGGCAGATGCCCCGCCTCCTGCACACCGATAAGACTGGGCGTCAGCACCGAGCCCATCGGCCCCGGATAGACCCAGCCATAGGCATGGCCGCCGACCGCGGCATATACCGGGCAATGGTTGAGGCAGGCCGCGCAGCGGATGCAGCGGAGCATGTCCTGGAACTCGGTCCCGAGCATGGCGCTGCGGCCGTTGTCGAGCAACACCACGTGGTACTCGCCGGGGCCGTCGGTGTCCTCGGGCCGCCGCGGGCCCGTCGAGAAGGTGGTGTAGGTCGAGAACTCCTGTCCGGTGGCGGAGCGTGCGAGGAGGCGGAGGATCGTGGCGGCGTCCTCCAGCGTCGGCACCACCTTCTCCAGGCTCGCCAGCACGATGTGCGCCTTGGTGAGCGTCTGCGTGAGGTCGCCGTTGCCCTCGTTGGTGACGATCACGCTGGTGCCCGTCTCGGCGATCAGGAAATTGGCGCCGGTGATCCCGACATCGGCGCGCAGGAATTTCTGCCGCAACACCGAGCGCGCCTCGTCGCAGAGCGTTCGGGCGTCCGCGAGTTGGCGCGCGGGATCGAGCTCTCTGTGGCTGGCGCGAAACGTGTCGGCGACTTGCTCCTTCACCAGATGGACGGCAGGCGCGATGATGTGACTCGGCGGCTCCTTGCGCAGTTGGATGATGTACTCGCCGAGATCGGTCTCCACCGGCACGATCTGATTGGCCTCAAGGAAATCGTTGAGCGCGATCTCCTCGGCGATCATCGACTTGCCTTTGGTCACGGTCTTGGCGCCGAGGCGCTGGCAGATCCCCAACACCTTGTCCCGCGCCTCGGCGGGCGTGCGGCACCAATGCACCTGTCCGCCCCGCGCGGTGACTTTGGCCTCGAAGGCTTCGAGATAGAAATCGAGATTTTCCAGCGTGTGGTTCTTGATCGCCTTGCCGGCCTCGCGCAGCGCCTCGAACTCCGGCAGCCTCGCGATCGCCTCGGCGCGCCGGACCTGGAAGCCGCTCTTCATG
>DASZHJ010000322.1:0-5814 GCA_035938015.1 Allostellaceae bacterium | reverse complement strand
TCATGGTGACGATACGGGTCGCGATCGACATTACGTGTGGATCGTCGCGGAACGTTACGTCCGTCATCTCGAGCTTGCCCTTGCGCTCGACGAAGACCTGCTTGGCCCCGTTCACCATGATGTCGTTGACCGAGTCGTCCGCGAGCAGCGGCTCGAGCGGGCCGAAGCCCAGCATGTCGTTGAGCAGGACGGTGACGAGGTCGCGTTGCTCGGTCTGATTCAGCTGAATGCGCTGCTCGGTCAGGACTTCCGCGACCACCCCCGCCAATTGACGCGAGAGCTCCTCGCGCTTGAGCTTGGCTGCGACCTCGGTGTCGATCCGCTCCATGACCAGTGGATAGATCTTGGGAATCGCATCGTCGATGGTGGCGCGGCTCACCGCGGAGATCGACGGGTTGCGCGCCACGGATTCTCCGGCGCGCGTCGCCTGGGCCTGGCTCCGCCCGGCATCGAGCAGCTGATTCACCAGGAGCGTGATGAGATCGCGCAACTGCAGCGGCGACAGCGCGACGTGGTTCTCGTCGAGTGTGCGGCGCAGAATCTCCTCGACTTGGCGCGCGAGCTCCGCGCGGGTTTTCCCCTGGAGACTGGCGGACTCGAAAGCCTCGTCGATCGCTGGCTGTACCAGCAGGCGCGCGGCCTCGAGCGTGGTTTCGTTGAGCTTGGTTTTGGAGGTCGCCTCAGATCGCTCCGCGGCCACCGCGAGCGGCCGCTGCTCGCGTCGCGCGTTGAGCGCGGAAATCCGTGCCTGGGTCGGATTCTCGCTGTTGCGGCGGCCGAACATATAACCTCACTTCCAGAGTCGGCCGAGGATCGACCGCTTTTTCGCGGTCTCACGGCCGGACAGGCGCTGCGCCAACGTCAGGATTTCCTCGGCCGCCTTGCTGGTGCGGGCAGCCGCCGGCATCGCCTTGCCTTGTCGCGCCATCGCCGCCGCGGCCTTGGGATCGTAGGAAATCACGTGATCGACGCTCTGCCCGAGTCCGCGCTCGAACTCCCGCTGGCTTATCTCGCCACGGTGCGGGGCGCCGACTTGGCTCGCTGCCACGATCGGGCTCGCCTTGCTGCCGATCCGCTTGGCGAGATCCATGATGCGCAGCGCATCCCTCAATCCCGCGAGCGACAGGTCTGTGACCAGGACGAAGGTGTCGCTGTTGGAGATCACGTGTCTCGACCCTTCGTCGAGCGCGCGCGGCAAATCGATCACCAGCTGGTCGAAATCGTTGGCCAGAAGCTCGAACAGCGGGCCGAAGCCGTCGGCATGGAAACGCATGGTCTCGTCGAGAGACTCCTCGCCGGCAAGGACCTTCAATCGGTCGCCCGCGCTGCTCATGGCCGAGGAAAGGAGCAGGCTGTCGATGCGCTCGGGATGCTCCAGCGCCTCGCGCAGCCCGCGTCCGGGCTCCAGGTCGAGCCCCAGGGCCAGCGTGCCGAAATGCAGATCGAGATCGATCAGCGCGGCGCGCTGATGGAACTCGTGCACGAAATACCAGGCGGTGGCGACGGCGATGGTCGTGGTGCCGATGCCGCCGCGCGTGCCGAGGAAGGCGGTGACACGAGTTTGCAGAGCGCCACCGCCGTCGGGACCGCGGTCGTCCAACAGAGCGGCGAGCGCGTCATGGAGCACCTCGCCCGAGACCGGCTTCACCAGATAGTCGATCACGCCCAACGCGGTCAGCGCGCGATAAAGGCTCACGTCGTTGACGGAGCCGATCACCAGGACTCGCGTCGAGCGGGGGCAGAGCTGCATGATCTCGTCGAGCGCCGCGACAGGATCGGCGCTGCCGGAGATGTCCAGCAACATGAGATCGGGCGGCGCCTTCGGATCGAGTGCCTTGCGAACGGACGCAAGGTCGCCGGCACGCACCTTGGCCTCGAGAGCGCCAAGATGCGATACAACGCGGCTCACGGTCTCGCGCGTCACCTCGTCGCCTATGCAGGCGAGGAAGTTCAGCGATCCCGCGGCCTCCCGATCATGCGCTTCGGCAACATCCGCCATTGCTATTGTCCCGGGTTGGACCCGCCGCTGCTGCCGCCGCTCTGATTGACCGTGACATTGTAGGTAGAGCTCGTGCTGTCGGTGGGCAGCGGCGAGGTCTGGCCGGCCCTGTAGCGCTGGATCGCCAAGCCCGCCTGCGCGGCGCTTGCCGGACCGAGCTGACGCGCGATCACGAGATCCCGGGGGTCGGCCACCATCAGACCGAGATTGGTGATGCTCGAGCAGCCGAAATTGCTCGAGGTAGCATTGTCGTGGTCGCCGCTCTGCGACTTGGTCCAGTTGGGGCAGTCCGGCGGCGTCACCACGTAGCGCTCGACCACCACGAGGAGCGTGTTGGGCGGCACCGCGTCGGCCGCGGCCGGCAAGCTTGCGACGGAATAGCCCTTTCGAGTGAGATCGCGCGCCAGCGCGCCGATGCGCGAGGCGCCGAGCCGGTCGCCGGCGACCGCTTCGAGATAGACCGGATCATCGGTCGTTACCTGAGCGGTCTGCAGGAAGGTGCTCAGGCTCTGCTGCTCGCTCGGCGCCAACTGCGTCGAGCTCGGCGCAAATCCCGCGGTGTGCGTCAGCCGTTGGAAGTCGACGCGCAATTGCTTCGGGGCCTCGGCGGGCGACCATTCGCCGGGGGAATCGCAGGCCTGCAGCGCGCCGCAGGCGAGTGCGAGGCAGAGGATCAGTCGGGCCTTCATGGGTCTCACCTCGCTCAATCGAGATCGAAGCCGGCCGGCCCGATCAGGCCGGTGCCGGAGCGTGTTGCAGGCGCTGCACCCTGCTTCTGCTGTTGCGGCCGCGCCACGTCGCCGTTCAGGACTTGCCGGCCGTCGCTCGGAGGTGCGTAGCCGTCGGACGGCGCCAGCAGCCGATTTGCCGTGTCGGTCGGACGCACGACATAGGGAGTCACGATTACCACCAGCTCGGATTCGTCATGCTGGAACGCGGTCGAGCGGAATAGAGAGCCGAGCACCGGCACATCGCCGAGCCACGGGAACTTGTCGAGGTTCTGCGTGATGTTGTTCTGCAGCAGTCCGGCGATCGCGAAGCTCTGGCCGCTGGAAAGCTCGATGGTGGTCTCCGCGCGGCGCGTGGTCAGCGCGGGAATGGTGATGTTCGAGACCTGAATCGCGCCGGTGGTGGACAGCTGGCTGACCTCGGGCAGGACGTGCAGATTGATGCGGTTCCCGTCGGTGAGCGTGGCGACGAAGCTCAGGCTGACGCCGAACTTCTTGAACTCGATGCTGATCGTGCCGTTGCCCTGCGGCACCGGGATCGGGAACTCGCCGCCGGCGAGGAAGCTCGCGGGCTCGCCCGAGACGGCGCTCAGATTAGGCTCGGCGAGCACATTGATCAGCCCGTGGTTCTCGAGCGCGTCGAGCAGAGCGTTGACGTCGGTGCGGCCGGCATGGAAGCCGAACGCGCCGTTGTTGACCGTGTCGCTGGTGAGCTGCCCAGGGGCGCGAGAGATGAAGTTCCCGGCCGCGTCGAGGAAGCTATGGCCGGTGGCGATACCCAGCACGAAGTTGCCGATGCCGAAGGCCGCCTGCCAGTTGAAGCCGAATTGCTTCACGGTCTCCCGGGACATCTCCGCGATGCGGACGCGGATGTTGACCTGGTTCGGCGCATTCACGCGCATCTTGTTGAGGAGCTGTTTCGGATCGGCGACGAAACGGGCGGCGAGACGGCGGATGTCCTCGCCCTCCGCGGCCGAGAACACCGTGCCTTCCAGCACCAGCTGGTCGTCGACCGTGCTCACGCTGACCGCGCTTCTTGGATCCAGCTCATGGATCGCCTGCTCTAGCCGGCCGATGTTGTGGCGCACCACGACCGTGGCGTTGAGCAGGACCTGGTCGCCGTCGCCCACGGCATAGAGCGTGGTTTCGCCGGCTGCCTTGCCGAAGACGTAAACGAGCGAGGGCGACTTCACCTGCACGTCGGCGATATCGGGATCGGCGACGAACACACTGGCGGCCGGCTGATCGAGGCGGATCAGGCGACCCTTGCTGACCTCGATCTGAAGCGCGGCACCGGCGGGCGCTATCACCTTGGGTGCTGCGCCCGCGGGAGCGCAAGCGAATGTCAGAAGCGCGAAACCAGCGAGGATCGCCAGGATGCGCGAACGCAGGCGCGGTTGAGAGAAGGTTCCGCTCATCGCATGCTCCTTGGCATTTCAACTTCCTTGACGTCGCCGCCCCGCACGATGGTCACGGTCTTGCCGTTCCCGCCGCTGCTGCCGGGCGGCGACAACATGCGCGCGGCCTCGTTGTCCCAGGTGTAGGAATTGAGATCCTTGTCGGAGACCGCAGGCTCGTCCTCCTGCGCCATGCTGCGCAGGCTGAGCGAGAACTTGCCCATTTCGGAGACGATGGCGATCACCTCGGCTTGCTTGGGCGTGACCTCGAGCGTCGCGGTCTTGGCGACCACGATCTCCTTGTTCTGATCGTCGACCCGCTGATCGACCGCGAGCATGCGGAGATTGCTTTCCACGGTCTCGCTCGCCCAGTGGGGCAGATGGGTATTACCGTCCTGCTTGCCCTCGAATTCGACCTTGAAGGATGCCACCAGATCGACCCGGTCGCCGGGGAACACCAGCCCCGCGAGGCCCGAGCTGGGCGTGAGGTTGACCGTGATGGCGCGAGCGCCTGGGGTCAGCACCGCCGCAAGGAAGCCACGGTCGCCCGGTTTCACAACGCGGGTATCGGTGATCGGCTCGCCGTCGCTGAGACTCACGCGCACGACCGCGCCGACGTAGTCCTCTATCTTGCGCTTCGTATTGAGGACGTAGCTCGGCGCGATGCCCTGCTCCGGCCAGCGCTCCCACCTCAGGTTTTCCGGCCGCAGGAAGAAGCCCGCGGGGACGTTACCCTTGGCGACAAGAACCATCGGAACCGTCGGCTCCGGCGCCTTCTCGACGACCATCGTTGCCGGCTTCTGGCTCTGCAGCCACATGCGGCCGACGACGATGGTGCTGCCGGAAGCGATCAACGCGATAAGCAGGAAGAGTATTCGGCGCATGGACATCGGGGAGTCTCCTGTGACTCAGCTGAACGCGCGCAAGGCGACGACGTAGAAACCGCCCGCTGCGATGGCCGCGCCGTAAGGCGTCGGTTGATGGAGGCGCGAGCGCGGGCCGCTCGGGAGAACACCGGGTTCCGCTCCCGGCTGCGTGGTTTGAGGCGCGGCGGGCATGAGGCGGCGGAACGGCGTCAGCCACGCAAGCGCGAGCGCGCCGCCGGCCAACACCGTGTACATCAGAAACGCCGGAGCCAGCGAAGGGCCGGCCCAAAACATGGTGGCCGCAAGCAATTTGGCGTCACCGCCGCCGATGATGCCAGCGGCGAACAGCAGGGCGCAGATGACGAATGCCGCAACGCCTGCCGCCAGGCCCCAGAGGGCCTGGTCGAGCGGATGGCTCGTCGCAAAAAGGAAATAGGCGAGGGTAATCGCCGCGGGGTAGCGATTGGGGATCAGGTATCGCCGTATGTCGGAGATGGCAGCGCCGAGCAGGGCGGCAACGAGGACGGCGAGCGCGACGACTTCTGAAGCGGGAGCGGTCATGGGATCGGCTTCTCCGATGTGACCTACCGCAGGAGGAAAGGGACGGCTCTCGAGGAGCCGTCCCTTCCGTCGCGGACGGTAACCAGCCGGCCGTGTGGCCGGCCGGGCCAGGGACGGCTTAGGCGCCGACCTTCGTGGCGATCGCGTTGTAGCGGGCGTTCAAGGTCGTGCCGAGCGTGGTCAGACCAGCGATCGTCACGACTGCGATGAGAGCGGCGATGAGGCCGTACTCGATGGCCGTCGGGCCCGCTTCGTCGCGGAGC
>DASZHJ010000321.1:0-7494 GCA_035938015.1 Allostellaceae bacterium | reverse complement strand
CCGAAACCTAAGCCGCTGACTGCGCTCGTATTTTTGCCGAAAATTTGGGTTCGGTCGATAGAAAGCGGCCTCGCGCCCCCCTTCCGCCCCGATAGTCGACGGCGCCGCGATACCCGGCCGTGGCCGGCGCCGCCTGGAGCTCGCGGGCGCCTGAAACGGACACTTCGTGCGGATCTGATTTGCGCGGCCACGGCCTAACCTCGGGACACCTCGATGGCGAGGCTCACCCTAGCGCCGTTGAGTTCAGCCGCTCTGAACGATCGCGGCCCGCCTCCGGGTGCCGGGTACAGTCCGCATGTGCTTGCCGCGCAGCCAAGCCTGCATGGAATTGCTTGTCATAGACCTGAAACATAGCGGCCATAAGTATGCATTCGGCATGCTGGCGACCGCTCCGGCCAAGCGGGCATCCGAAAGCAGGGGCCGTCGTATGGACATCGACATCGGCGACATTGCCTACGTGCCCACGACAGGCGTGCGGCGGGTGCATGAGACGCCGCTGGTGGCGGCGAGCGACGAAAGCCTGAAGGGCTACGGGCGGCTCGTCGACGATCCCAAGACCTTCGCCATCGAGATCGTCCGTTGGCCCGCGCAGGGGTGGCGGCCCGTTGACGCGAATTCCGGCGATCAGGGTGGCGTCGCGGAAGGCCTGTTTCAATTCGAGTGGCGGGGCGAGACGCTCTATGCCCGCAACAACGCGGTCGGCGACAGCTATCTCTTCGGCTGGAGCACTTGGCCGGAGGAAGCGGCCGTCGGCGGTCCCGGCAAGCCGCGCGAGCGCGTGCTCATCTGGCGCGCGAATTATCATCCGGATGGCGGCCAGCTCTTCTATCCCGTGAACGGGGCGCGATTCCTCGTGCCGTTGGCGCTGCCGGGCGACGACGTGACGCCGGACCGGTTCGTCACGTTCTGGTGCGATGGCAGCCGCGGCCTCTACATTCACCCGAACATCTGGCATGGCGCCGTGGTGCCCTTCGACGACCGCGCGGAGTTGCTGGACCGCCAGGGGCGAGTCCATGCCCGCGTCTCCGTCGATTTCGTGCGGGAGTTCGGCTGCTACCTCGCCGCGCCTCTGCGGCGGCCGTAAAAAAGAAGTTCCTCTCCGCCCGCTTGCAAGGGGAGAGGCTGGTGAGGTGGGTGTCGATGGCAGGCACGGTCGCGCGCCACGGCAAGCACACCTCGCCCCCGTCGCAGCCGAAATGAAACTGTCATCGCCGTGCAACAGATCCGCCATCAGCATGCACCTAGCATGCGGTCGGGCGCTCTCGTCGGACCGATGGACGTGCGGGAGCCGCTCGATCCAAAAATTCACAGGAGGGAAGCATGACAAAGAGCCTGCGGTGGGTCCCCGCGACGGCGGGTGTGATCGCCTCGATGCTGGCGGTTGCGCCCGCGGCCTTGGCGGCGAATGCCGCCGACTGCCCGAACGGCGGCGAAGTCCGCTTCGGCGTCGAGCCTTACGACACCTCCGCCAAGTTGGTGCCGATCTACGACCACATCGCCAAGGTGCTCGCCGACAAGCTCGGCTGCGAGGTCAAGGTATACGTCACCACCACCTACAACGCCGAGATCGAGGCGATGCGCAACGGCAAGCTCGAGATCGGCGAGTTCGGGCCGCTCGGCTATGTGCTCGCGCACCAGATCGCGAAAGCCGAGGCGGTGGCGGCATTCAGCAACGCCGAGGGCAAGCCCGACAACTACTGGGCGAGCATCGTCGTGCCCAAGGGCTCGCCGATCAAATCGGTCGCGGAGATCAAGGGACATAGCTTCGCCTTCTCCGATCCCGCCTCTACCTCGGGCCACCTGTTCCCGGCCTATGGCATGAGCAAGGCCGGGCTCGATCCGGACAAGGACGTCACGGCGTCTTACGCGGGCAGCCACACCGCCTCCTTCGAGGCGCTCTACAACAAGAAGGTCGACGCGGGCGAGCTCAACAGCGAGCAGCTGGAATCCGCCACCCAGCGCGGCCACTACAAGGACGGCGACATGGTCTTCCTGTGGAAGTCGGATCCGATTCCGACCGATCCGATCTCGGTCTACGGAGGCCTGCCGGACGGCTTCAAGAAGCGCCTCGTGGAGGCACTGCAGACCTTGGACCTCTCGGGTCTGCCCGAAGCCGACCGGAAGATCATGGGCCTTGGCGGCACGCGCTTCGTGCCGCAGACCGACGGCGCCTACGATCTGATCCGGGATCTCGTGAAGACGCTCAACATCGATCTCAACAAGTTGAGCTGATCCCGCCGATGTTGCGCGTTCGCCGGCTCGCCCTGAGATATCCGAACGGCAAGCTCGCGCTCGCCGATTTCGACCTCAGCGTGCGGGCCGGCGAGCTCGTGACCGTGCTGGGCAGCAACGGCAGCGGCAAGACCACGCTGCTGCGCTGCCTCGTTCGCACGCTGAAACCGACCTCTGGCGAGGTCTGGGTGAGCGAGACCGAGCTCACCCGGCTCGAGGGCGACAAACTGCGTCGCGCGCGTCTGAAGCTCGCGATGATCTCGCAGCACGCGGCCTTGGTGAAGCGGCGGAGCGTGCTCGCGAACGTCGCCACGGGCTCGCTCGGGCGGCATGATTCCTGGCGCACCAATTTGGGCGGCTTTCCGGACGACGAGCTGCAGGCCGCGCAGAGGTGCCTCGGCGAGGTCGGCCTGGCCGAGCTCGCCGAGCAGCGCGCGGGCACGCTCTCGGGCGGTCAGGCCCAGCGCGTCTCGATCGCCCGCGCGCTGGCGCAGCGCCCGCGGGTGCTGCTCGCGGATGAGCCCGTTGCGAGCCTCGATCCCGAGGCTGCGGAGGAGATCATGCGCCTGCTCCGTCGGCTCGCGCGCGAAGGAAACCTCGCGGTGCTCTGCGTGCTGCATCAAGTCGAACTTGCGTATTCCTATGCCGACCGCATCGTCGGCATCCGCGACGGTCGTAAGATATTCGACGAGGTGCCGCCCGAGCTTCCCCGCGACTCCGTGCGCTACCTCTACGTCGACAAGGCCGCATGACCACGGGAACCGAGACCGGATCGCCGCTCGCGATCGCCGCGCGCGGCTGGGGCGCACCCGCCGCGCATGCGCTTCGGATCGTGCTGATCTTGATCGGGATCCTGGTGGTCGCGCAGTCGTTCTGGATGGTGCATGCGAAGCCGCAAGATCTGATCAGCGGCATTTTCGGCATGGCGGATTTCATCCGGCGCGCGACCCCGCCGGATTTCTCGCGCCTCGACGCCGCGATCTGGCCCACGCTCGAAACCGTGGATATCGCGATCTTCGGGACGGTCGTGGGCGTCGTCCTGGCGGTGCCGCTGGCGCTGATGGCGGCGGCCAACGTGACGCCCGCGCGCTGGATCTATTTCATCGCGCGCGGCATCATCGGCTTTGCGCGCGCGGTGCCCGATCTCGTCTGGGCGCTGCTTTTCGTGACGGCCGTCGGCCTCGGGCCGTTCCCGGGCGGGTTGGCGCTTGCGGTGCATTCGGTCGGGATGCTTGGCCGGCTCTTCGCCGAGACGATCGAGCAGATGGACATGGCGCCGGTGGATGCGTTGCGGCTCACGGGCGCGCGGCATATTCAGATCTTCACCCATGCCATCGTGCCGGGCCTGCTGCCGTCTTTCCTGGGCATCTCGCTCTACCGCCTCGACGAGAACATCCGCTCGTCCCTGGTGCTCGGCTTCGTCGGCGCGGGCGGCATCGGCTTCCAGCTGCTGACCTCCATGAACCTGTTCGACTACCGCAAGGTCTCGCTCTACCTCATCATCACCTTCGTGCTCGTGCTCGGCGCCGAGCGCGTTTCCGCCGTGCTGCGACAGAAGCTCGCGTAGCAACGGCACCGTCCGGCCGCTGCCCACCCGCCTCCCAACCCTCCCCCTCAAGGGGGGAGGGGCAATTTCCCAAGTGGCGGTAAGCCCCTCCCCCCTTGAGGGGGAGGGTTAGGGAGGGGGGTGGAAACTCGGCGCATGCGGCGCGACACTCCACGCATTGCAAGTCCGGAGGATCCCGGTGACACACGCTCTCGAAGGCGGCTGCGCCTGCGGCGCCCTGCGGTATCGTCTTACGTCCGATCCCATGTTCGTGCATTGCTGTCACTGCCGCGATTGCCAGCGCCAGACCGGCAGCGCCTTCGTGCTCAATGCGCTGATCGAATCGGATCGGATGACCATGCTCTCGGGCGCGCCGGAGCCGGTGCCGGTCCCGACCGATAGCGGCCGTCCACACGAGATATTCAGGTGCTCAAAATGCGGGACCGCAATCTGCAGCGACTATGGCCGGCGCGGCGTGCTTTGGTTTTTGCGCGTGGGCACGCTCGACGATCCGTCGGCGCTGCCGCCGGACGTCCACATCTATATCCGCTCGAAGCTGCCGTGGGTCACGCTGCCCGCGAGCGTGCCGGCCTTCGAGGCTTATTACGAGACCTCGAAACTATGGCCCGCCGCGAGCCTTGCGCGGCGCCGAGCCATCCTCGGGCCCAGCGGCTAATTGCCGAACGAGCTCTCGCTGCAATCGCCGATGCGGATGTTGACTAGTTTGGAGATCGTGCCGTCGATGCCGGCGATCGTTCCGGTGATGCGCTCGCCGTCATAGGTCGTGGTGACCGCGCTGATGCTCTTCTTGCCATTGAATTGGCAAGTGAGCGTGTAGGTCATGGTATTGCCAAGCGCCTTGTAGTCGGCGGTCGAGCAGGGCGTTTCGGCCGGCTGGGCGGCGCCGCGCTGGAACCGGTCGAGCGCGTCGATGTCTTTCTGCATATAGCATTTCTGCTCGACGGGCATGGCGTTGCCGCCGACCGTCATGCTGGACTCCCAGAGCCCCGGCCGCATGTTGAGGTCCGCCCAGGCCGAGATCGGAAACGTCAATGCGACGGCGGCACAGGCTGCTGGGGTGGCTTTCATCAGTCCTCGCCCGGAAAAACCGCCGCGAGGATACGCGCGCCGGCCCGCCAGGGGCAAGCGGACCGATCCGGTTCAGATCTGGATGCCGAGCCGTGGGCGAAGCGCGCTCAGCGGAGAGACGGGGAATTGCGTGGTATTGACGAAGGCCACGTCGCCGTTGAGGCCGCTGCCGTCAAGGGCGCTGCGGAAGAGTGTGCCGATCTCCAGCTTCATCGCGGGATCGAGGGGCTCGTGGCTGCGGAGCACGAGGTCGAAACGCGCTCCGCGCACGAGTCCGTCGAGCTGCAACGGCCCAAGCCGGCTCAGGTCGAGATCCAGCACGAAGCGGGAGCCTGGCGGACTCTGTCCGCCGCTCTTGCCGTCGTCGCGCTGATTGCGGACATAGAGCCGGATCGGCTGCACCGCGGCCTCGTCGAGCACCGGCAGGGTGAAGATCCGCCAGTCGCCCTGCGCGCTCTCGGTCGCCTGCTGGCGCAGGTCGCCAACGTCCTTCGCGAGGCGCGCGCGAAGATCGGCGCGGCCGGCGGCCGTGAGTGCCAAGCCCATGGGATCGCCGGGCCAAGTCGCGTCGCCCTTGAGCACGCCCATGAAAAACAACAGCGCGGCGGCGAGCCGCGGCGCTGCGCTGGGCGCGAGATCGGCGCGCAATTGCGCGGCGAGATCGGGCGCGGCGCGATCGAGCGCGGCGAGCGCATCGTCGAGCACGGGCCAGCCGGAGCCGAGTGTGGGCGACGCGGGGGCCGCGGGGGCTCCGGCGCGCGCCGGCGTGGCGAGGCGCTCGAGCGTGAGCGGTGATCCCGGCACGAGATCGATCTGGGCATCGAGTGCGAGCCGGCCGAGCGCGCTGTCGACCAGCGTAGACGGGCCGCCGCTCTGCACGACCGTGGCAGCGAGCGTAGCCGGCGAGCCCGGCAGCGCTCCCGAGGCAATACGCAGCGTGAGCTCGCTCCCGGCGGCGGGCGCACCGGGCGTTGCCGCGGGAGCGACGACGGTCGCGCGCACGGTCTGGCCGAGCTCGATCACCGTGGGCGCGGCCTCCGCCTGCAGCGCCGCGGCGGGAGCGCTCCCGGGTGTCGCGGCGGCGCGGAGCGCGCCGAAGCCGAGCGGCGCGCCGTCGGCGGAGAGGATCGCCGCGCCCGCGGGCGGACCCGCGAACAGCTTGAGCTGAACCGATGCGCCGGGATCGAGGGCCAGCAGCGTTTTGAGCGCCACCGTGCCGTAATCCGTGCGCAGGACCAGAACGCCCTCGCCATCGCTCCCGACCACCGTGGCGGCGATCACACCGCCGGCGGCGAGCAGGGAAGGTGGCGGCGGCGAGGCGAATTCCACCACCGTTGGCGCGGAAGCGGCAGCGGTGGTCGTGGTGACGAAGGGAGCGGCCGCCGGGAAGGTCAAGCCATCGACCATGGGCGCCTCCTCTGTTCGCGGCTAGACGGAGCCGACCAGGCGTTTCGCGATCGCCTCGACGTCGGTCGCGGCCTCGCAGGTCGGGTGCCGCGTGAGCACCGATGACTGCCGGCGGATGCTGTCTTTGACGTGGTCGTCGCGGCGGACTACGCCCGCAAGCTTGGGCTCGAGCTTCAGGAACTCCCGGCACGCGCGCAGCAGGGTCTGATAGGTCCGCTCGCCCTCGCGCGGATTGGCCGCCATGTTGACGACGATCTGGATATTCTCGGCGAGCCGCTCCATGGCGGTGACCTTGATGAACGCATAGGCGTCCGTGATCGCGGTCGGCTCGTCCGTGGTGATCACCAGGCACGCGCGCGATTGCGCGGCGAGCAACCGCACCGTGCGCTCGATGCCGGCGCCCAAGTCCAGCACGACCCAATCGTAGCCCTGCGCGAATTCCTGGAGATCGTTGCGCAGGCTCAAGAGCCGGCTGGCCGAAAGCGTCGCGAGACTGCCGGAGCCCGAGCGGCCCGCGATGATGTCGAAGCCGGCCGCGCAGTGGGTCACGGCCCGGTCGAGCGAGATCTGCCCCGCGATCACGCTGGCAAGGTCGCGCTCGGGCGTCACGCCGAGCTGGACGTCGACATTGGCGAGACCGAGATCTCCATCGAACAGCAGCAAGCGGCTGCCCGCACGCGCGAGTGCGTGCGCGAGCGTGATCGAAAACCAGGTCTTGCCGACGCCGCCCTTGCCGGAGGCGACGGCGAGAATATTGCGCTTCACGGGCTGAGCGGCCGGAAAGGCCACGACGGGGGCTGTGCTCATGAGGCGCCTCGCTTCCGAATCGACTGATGCGGGCTCAGCGTCGTCTGCGCGATCAGTCGCCGCGCGAGCACCACGGGGTTGAAGGGAACCATTCCATCGGCGATCTCCGGCGCGATGCCGGCCTCGGCGAAGGCAAGCTTTGCCGCGTCGGCCGCAGCCAGCACGCTGCCCAGCCGATACGTGAGATCGAGCCGCGTCACCGCCATGCGGGAGCAGCCGAGGTCGCGGAAGATGCGGCCGATGTCGATGGCGTCGAGCGCATCGCCGCCGGCCGGCATGACGAGGATGGGCTCGGCGCCGGCGACCGCGACCAGGGCCGAGAGCTCCCGGCGGTCGGCGGTGCTGTAGGGATTGACGCCGGAGCTGTCGATCAAGGTGAGGGCATCGGGTGCCGCCCTGAGGACCAGGGAGGC
>DASZHJ010000320.1:0-4815 GCA_035938015.1 Allostellaceae bacterium | reverse complement strand
GCCGCTGATCGCCAAACGCCAGATCGAGATCGCCCGCCGGGTCGGTGCCGATGCCGTGCTTGCCGCCAAGCTCGTTGAGCTTGGTCAAAAGCTGAGCAGGTGAAAGCTTCACGCCATTCACCGCGATCGGATCGCCACGCTCGAATTCGATCTCCACATACTCCGGCTGGTTGGGTGCCTGCTCGGGCGCGACGGTGCGCGAATAGACGAACTCTTCCGGCTCGATCCAGGGATCCTCCAGTACCTTGCCCTCGGCGGAAATGTGCAGGAGGTTGGCGTCGACGGAGAAGGGCGCCTCGCCGCGCTTGTCCTTGGCGATCGGAATCTGGTTCCGCTCGGCGAACTCGATCAATTTCGTGCGCGAGGTCAGCTCCCATTCGCGCCACGGCGCGATCACTTTGATCGAAGGCTCGAGCGCAGAATAGCTGAGCTCGAAGCGCACCTGGTCGTTGCCCTTGCCGGTCGCGCCATGCGCCACCGCATCCGCGCCGACCTGCCGGGCGATCTCGATCTGCCGCTTGGCGATCAGCGGCCGGGCGATGGAGGTGCCGAGCAGATATTGGCCCTCGTAAAGCGCATTGGCGCGAAACATCGGGAAAACGAAGTCGCGGACGAATTCCTCGCGCAGGTCTTCGATGAAGATCTGTTTGATGCCGAGCATCTCGGCTTTGCGCCGCGCCGGCTCGAGGTCCTCGCCCTGGCCAAGGTCGGCGGTAAAGGTGACCACCTCGCAAGCGTAGGTGGTCTGTAGCCACTTCAGGATCACCGAGGTATCGAGGCCGCCGGAATAGGCGAGCACGACTTTCTTAACCGGACCACTCATTGGAGTCCCTCAAAGCGGCGGTGCGGCGGCAGTATAGGCGTCGATTCGATCGGGGCAAGCAAGAGCGCCCGCGAGCACTGGACCACGAGCCCTCTGATTCGCGGACCCCGAACCCGTGTATTCTAGGCCATGCCCCTCATGCTCTCCGAGTTCCGCGCCGCGGGCTACCGGTCCCTGCGCAATATCCGGTTTCCCGTCGGACGGCTCGGCGTGTTCGTGGGCGCCAACGGCGTGGGCAAGACCAATCTTTACCGAGCGCTCCAGCTGCTGCAGGCGTCGGCCGCCGGCATGCTCTCGCGCGAGCTCGCGGCCGAGGGCGGCATGGAATCCGCGCTCTGGGCCGGGGAGCGATCCCATAATAAGCCGGTGCGCATGGTTTTCCGGGCGGGTCTCGGCACGCTGCCGGGCGGGCGTGCCGACTACACCTACGAGGTCGCGGCGGGCGTTCGACCTCCGGCCGCCGCGGCCTTCCCGCTGGAGCCGCAGATCAAGGAAGAGACCCTGACGTTCCACCACCGCGGCCGGAACTATCGGTTGCTGGAGCGACGCGGCCCCGCCGTGTTCGCGCGCGACGACAAGGGTGTGCGCCACGAGCTCGGCACCGAGCTCATGGCCTCGGAGACCGCGCTGGGCTCGCTCGAGGATCCCGCGCGGTTTCCGGATCTTCACTCGCTGCGCTCGACGATGCTGGATTGGCGCTTTTATCACGAGTTACGCACAGATCTCAGGGCGCCGCTGCGGCGCCCCTGTCTCGCCGTCGTCAGCCCGACCCTCGCCTCCGACGGCTCCAATCTCGCTGCTGTATTCGCGACCCTGGTGCACGTCCGCGAGGACACGGTTGACCTCGATCGCGCCATCGAGGACGCGTTTCCCGGCGCCACGCTCGAGGTGCCCGTACCCGATCGAACGGCATCGCTCGGGCTTCGGTTTCCAGATCATCCCAGGCGCGTCTTCGAGGCGTGGGAGCTCTCGGACGGTACGCTGCGCTACCTCGCGCTGGCCGGGGCGCTGCTCGCTTATAGGCTGCCGGCCTTCATTGCGCTCAACGAACCCGAGACCAGCATCCATCCGGACCTGCTCGAGCCGCTGGCGCGGCTCATCGCCCGCGCCTGCGAACGCACGCAGATCTGGCTGGTCACCCACTCCGAGCGCCTGGCAGCGGCGCTCGCCGAGCATGCGAGCATCGCGCCCTTGACGGTGATCAAGCGGGACGGGGAAACTTGGATCGAGGGCCTCAAAATCACCGGCGAATTCCGCGAGGAGGACGACGCATGACCGTCACCATCTATCACAATCCCCGCTGCAATACGTCGCGCCAGACGCTCGCCTTGCTGGAGAAGAAGGGCGTGAAGCCGCAGGTCGTCGAGTACCTAAAGACGCCGCCAACTGCCGTGGAACTGAAGCAATTGTTGGCGAAACTGGGCCTCCGTCCGCGCGAGCTTCTGCGCAAGAAGGAAGCCAAGGAGGCGGGCCTCGGCGAATCCGAGCTTAGCGACGCGCAGCTCATCGCCGGTATGGTAAAGCACCCGATCGCCATCGAGCGGCCGATCGTGGTCAAGGGCAACCGCGCCGCCCTTGGGCGCCCGCCCGAGGCGGTGTTGAAGATTCTTTGACCGAAGAGCCATCACTCAGGAGCCACCGATGCAAGCTCATCCCGCACATTCGATGGAAGCCGACGAGCTCACACGGCTCGTGGAGTTGCGCCGGCACCGCCGAGTGCACCGGAAAGCCAAGGGCGGACATGACCTTCCTCTGGGCGCCCGCGTCTCCGACGGCGTCGCGCGCGTGGTGGGGTCTTGGCGCTTCATCATCGTCCAGAGCGTGTTGTTGGTGATCTGGATGGGGCTCAACGTCACGGCGTGGGTTCAGCAGTGGGATCCCTATCCGTTCATCCTGCTGAATCTCGCGCTCTCGTTCCAGGCGGCCTACACGGCGCCCATCCTCATGATGAGCCAGAACCGGCAGTCGGAAATCGATCGCCGGGCCGCGCAGCACGACTACGATATCAATCTCAAGGCCGAGCTCGAGATCGAGCTGCTGCACCAGAAGGTCGATCTCTTGCGCGAGAAGGAGATCAACGAGCTCATCGGCATCATCCGCACGCTGCAGGCGGCACTCTGCGATGCGAGCGGCCGGCCGCTCGCTCAGGTCGCGGCAGCCATCCCTAAGCCCGCGACCTAGGCGGCGCCGGCTGCCGCCTGCAGCTTCAGCACCTCGCTCTTGCGGAGCTTGACGCTCTCGGATTTGAGCTGGCCGCAGGCGGCGAGGATGTCGCGGCCGCGCGGCGTGCGCACCGGAGAGGAGTAGCCGGCGGCGTTGACGATGTCGGCGAAAGCGGCGATTGCCTCGTCGCTCGAGCACTCGAAGGGGGCGCCCGGCCAGGGGTTGAACGGGATCAGGTTCACCTTGGCGGGAATGCCCGCGAGCAGCCGCACCAGCTCGCGAGCCTCGACAGGCGTGTCGTTGACCCCCTTCAGCATCACGTACTCGAAGGTGATGCGCCGCGCGTTGCTGGAGCCCGGATATGTCCGGCAGGCGTCCAAGAGCTCGGCGATCGGATATTTTTTGTTGAGCGGCACCAGCACGTCCCTGAGCTCGTCCCGGACGGCATGGAGGGAGATCGCGAGGTTGACGCCGAGCTCCGCGCCGCAGCGGCGGATCATCGGCACCACGCCCGCAGTCGACAGCGTGATCTTGCGCCGGGAGATCGAGAGGCCCTCGTGGTCCATCACGATCTTCAGCGCTTTCGCGACGCTCTCGAAATTGTAGAGCGGCTCGCCCATCCCCATCATGACGATGTTGGTGATCTGGCGATCCTCGGTGGGCGAGGGCCATTCGCCGAGCGCGTCGCGGGCGATCATCACCTGGCCCACGATCTCGGCCGCCTCGAGATTGCGCACCAGACGTTGCGTGCCGGTATGGCAGAACTTGCAGGTGAGCGTACAGCCGACCTGGGAAGAGACACAGAGCGTGCCGCGGTCCTCCTCGGGAATGTGCACGCTCTCGACCTCTTGGCCATCGGCGAAGCGCAGCAGCCATTTTTGCGTGCCGTCGACAGAGGCGAGCGCGCGCGAGACCGCGGGTCGCGCCACGGCGTAGCGCTCCCCGAGCGTCGCGCGGAACGCCTTCGAGAGCGAGGTCATCGCGTCGAAGCTGGTGGCGCCTCGGTGGTAAATCCAATGCCAGAGCTGCCGCGCGCGGAACGGCTCGGCGCCGAATGCCGCCATCTCGGCGGCAAGCTCGGTCCGATCGAGTCCGACCAGGTTCTTGAGTGTCTCGCCCATGGCGCAAGATATAGGGGCACCTTCGCCGGCTGGCAAACGAACGGCTATTGGAGCCTCAGCTTCATCCCTTCATGGCTCGCGGTGAAGCCGAGCCGGCGGTAGAAGCGCTGGGCGTCGTCCCGCGCCTTGTTGGTAGTGAGCTGCACCAGCGCGCAGCCCCGCTCTTTCGCGAGGGCAATCACGTGCCGCATCATGGCCTCGCCGATCCGCTGTCCGCGCATATCCCGAGCGACCCGTACCGCCTCGACCTGGGCGCGCCAGGCGCCCTGATGGGCGACGCCCGGTATGAAGGTCAGCTGCAGGGTGGCGACGACCCGGGCGGCGATCTCGCCGACCAGGAGCAGCTGGTTGGGATCGGCTTCCATGGCGGCAAAGGCGTCGGTGTAGAACCGGGGCATCGGGGCCTCGATGCGCTCGAGGACATTGCCCACTTTGCCGTCGTTCAGCAGCTCCAGAATGGCGCGCAAATCCTTGAGGCGCGCCTTTCGGAACAAGACCGCCGCGACGTCGTGCATCGATCAGCGCCCCGATCGGCCCACGAAGACCGCGCGGTTGAGCTGCAGCTCCAGGCACGCCGCGCGAAAGCCCGCCTCGCGCAGCATTGCCAGATGCTCCTCGAGGCTCGCGGTGTGGTCCTCCTTGCCGGCCAGGCGCTGAAAGAGCTGGTCCGCGCTCCAGCCGCTCTTGACCGGCGAGCGCTGCTCCAGC
>DASZHJ010000319.1:0-5022 GCA_035938015.1 Allostellaceae bacterium | reverse complement strand
GCGCCGCCAGCACCAGGCTCGCCCCCTCGCGCGCGAGCTCCTCGGCGATCCCCGCGCCGATGCCCCGGCTGGCCCCCGTGACGATCGCGACCTTGCCCTCGAGACTCCGCGCCATGGTTCGCTCCTTGCGAGGTAGAGGAGAGTCACTATAGCGCCGGCCCAAACTTGCCGCACCGGCCCCGCTTGCGAGCCGATGCGACGAGCGGGTAGCCTTGCATTGCCGCCGCGCGGAAATCAACGGGAGCCGTCGAAATGAGCCGCGAGAGCGCGACCGAGATCCTGCTCGATGGCTTGACCTTCCCGGAAGCTCCGCGCTGGCGCGACGGCAAGCTCTGGTTCTCGGATTTCTACAGCTATCGCGTGATGCGCGTCGGCCTCGACGGTCGCGCGGAGACCGTTGCCGAGGTGCCGCAACGGCCATCCGGCCTGGGCTGGACGCCCGAAGGCGCGCTGCTGATCGTCTCCATGCTCGACCGGCGCCTGATGCGGCTCGAGGGCGGCAAGCTCCGCCTGGTCGCCGATCTCTCGGCGCTGGCGACCGGCCCCTGCAACGACATGGTGGTCGACGGCGCCGGCCGCGCCTATGTCGGAAACTTCGGCTTCGATCGTCACGCCGGCGAGGCCGAGCGCCGGACCTGCCTCGCGCGCGTCGATCCCGACGGCACGGTCGCGCGCGTCGCCGAGGATCTGTTCTTCCCGAATGGCACGGTGATCACGCCGGACGGCAAGTGCCTCGTGGTCGGCGAGACGCTGGCGAAGCGGCTCACGGCCTTCGATCTCGGCCCGGGCGGCGCGCTCGCCAAGCGCCGGGTGTTCGCGCAATTCGAGGACAGCTATCCCGACGGCATTTGCCTCGATGCCGAGGGCGCGATCTGGGTCGCTGACGCCCGCGGCAATCGCGTGATCCGTGTCTTCGAGGGCGGTCGCGTCGAGCGCACGATCTCCACCGGCGAGCAAGGCGCTTACGCGTGCATGCTCGGCGGCGCCGATCGCCGCACCCTCTTCATCTGCACCAGCTCCGGCACTGGTCCTGCCATGGCCGAGAAGCGCGACGGCCGGATCGAGTTCGCCCGCGTCGATGTGCCCGGCGCGGGCCTGCCCTGAGGTGAGACCATGAGCGACAGTGCGGAATCGAAGGACGATCGCGGCCTTGCCGGCAAGGTCGCCATCGTCACCGGAGGCGGCGCCGCGGGTGACGGCATCGGCAATGGCCGCGCCGCCGCGATCCTGCTGGCGCGCGCGGGCACCAGCGTCCTGGTGGTGGATCGCGACATCGCGCTCGCCGAGCGCACGGTCGCGATGATCGCGGAGGAGGGCGGCACCGCCGTGGCTTTTGCCGCCGACATCTCCGAGGAGGTGCAGGCGGAGGCGATGGTGGCCACCGCCGTCGAGCGGTTCGGGCGCTTGGATTTTCTCGACAACAACGTGGGCATCGGCGCACGCGGCAGCGTGCTCGAGACCGATCCGCCGACCTGGCGCCGGGTCATGCAGATCAATGTCGAGACCATGTACCTGGCCTCCCGCCACGCGATCCCCGCGATGATCGACACCGCCGGCGGCGGCGCCATCGTCAACATCTCCTCGATCTCGGCGCTGCGTCCGCGCGGCCTCTCCGCCTACACGACCTCCAAGGGCGCGGTGATCGCGCTCACCCGCGCGATGGCGGTCGACCACGGCAAGGACGGCATCCGCGTCAACTGCGTGGCGCCGGGCCCGATGTATACGCCGATGGTCTATGCGCAGGGCATGAGCGCCGCGGCGCGCGACCAGCGGCGCAAAGCCTCGGTGCTCGGCCTCGAGGGTACCGGTTGGGACGTGGGCCACGCCGTGCGTTTTCTGCTCTCGAGCCACGCGCGCTATATCACCGGCCAGACCTTGGTGGTGGATGGCGGCGCCACGCTCGTCGGCCCCGCCCGCGCGCCCGATCCGCAGTGAGTCCACTCTAACCTCGGGAGCTTCCATGGCGCGCGTGCCCTACTTGCAGAAATCCGATCTCGCCGCCGCGGACCAGGACCTGCTCGCGCGCGACATCACGCTGCATCGGGCGCTCGCGCACAGTCCCAAGGGCGCCCGCGCCTTCCTCGGTCTCGGTCGATTTATTCGGCACGAGAGCCGGCTCGACCCGCGGCTGCGCGAACTGGCGATCCTCCAGGTCGGCTACCTCGCGAGATCGCCCTACGAGTATTCTCACCACATCAAGATCGGCCGCGAGTTCGGCGTCACCGACGCGGACATTCGCGCCATGATCGAGGAGACCGAGGGCCGGCCCACCGGCCTCGACGCTCCCGCCAAGCTCGTGCTGAAAGCCGCGCGGGAAATGACCTCCGAGCTCGCCGTCTCCGACGCGAGTTTCGAGGCGCTCCGCCGGCATTTCGACCCCGAGCGTCTGGTCGACCTCGTGATGACCATCGCCTTCTACTGCGGCGTGGTGCGCCTGCTCGCGAGCCTGCAGATCGACGTCGAGGACGACTACCGGCGCTATCTCGAGGACTATCCGCTGCCGGCCCGGCCGTAGCACGATCCCAAAAGGGCGGAGTCGGTGCGTCCTTCGACGCGGGCCTCCCGGCCCTTGCTCAGGATGAGGGGGAGTGGTGTGCGCAAAGAAGGCCCCTTATCCTGAGCAAGCGAGCGCAGCGAGCGCGTCGAAGGACGCACAATGCTTGTCTAAGCTGGGATCGCCCTGGACCGCTGATTTCCCAAGCCCACCCTTGCTAAATCCCGGCCCCGCGCTATTCTCCAAGCATGAGCTTGGAAAAGCATCGCCGTCTGCCCTCGAGCGCCGATCGGCTGCTCGGCATCATCAAGCGGCGGGGGCCGCAGCGGGCCGGGGATCTCGGCCGGACCCTCGGCGTCACCGCGGAAGCGGCGCGCCAGCAGCTGCTGCGGCTCGCCGACGCCGGGCTCATCCGATCCGAATCCCTGAGCGGCGGCGTCGGGCGGCCGTCCCTGTTCTGGAGCCTGACGCCCGCGGGACACGCGCGCTTTCCCGATACCCATGCCGAGCTCACCGTGCAGCTCATCGAGTCCATCCGAGGCACGCTCGGCGAGGCCGCGCTCGATCGCATCATCCGCGGCCGCCAGCGCGAGATCCGCCGCGGCTACCGAGCGGCCCTCGAGGGCGCCCGGACCTTGGCGGCGCGCGTGGCGGGGCTTGCGGAGCTTCGGGCCCGCGAGGGCTACATGGCGGAATGGCGCAGGGACGGTGACGGGTTTCTGTTGCTGGAGCATCACTGCCCCATTTGCACCGCGGCCGCCGCCTGCCAGGGCTTCTGCCGCTCCGAATTGGACATCTTCCGCGACGCGTTGGGCGGGGATGCCGTGGTGGAGCGGGTCGAGCACATCCTCGCCGGTGCTCGGCGCTGCGCCTATCGCATCACGCGCGCGGCATCGCCCAAGCGGCGAGGATCGCGCAAGGAGGTGACTCATGACCTGGATCGACGCGCTCTCGGCGGTTGAGCTCGAGGCCAAGGGGAAGGCGGTGGTCCGGCACGAGGGCCGGCAGGTGCTGGTCATGCGCACGCCGAAAGGCATCTTCGCCTGCACCAACCGCTGTCCGCACGAGGGCTATCCGCTGAGCGAAGGCGTGCTCACCGAAGGCCATGTGCTCACCTGCAATTGGCACAACTGGAAATTCGATCTTGCCTCCGGCAAGACGCTGGTCGGCGGCGACCGGCTGCCGCATGTCCCCGTGGAGATCCGCGAGGGACGCGTCTGGCTCGACATCGCGGCGCCCGACCCCGAGGCGATCCGGGCGAAGGTGCTGGCGGCTTTGCCCAAGGCGCTCGAGGACGTCGACCAGCAGCGTCTGGTGCGCGAGGTCGCGCGGCTGGCGCAGATCTCCGCCGACCCCGTGGATGCGATCCGCTCAGCCGTCGATTGGGCGGCGGACCGGTTGGAATTCGGCACCACGCATGCGGTCGCGGGCGCGCCCGGCTGGCTCGCGCTTTACGACCGCGCGCAAACCGGCGCCGACGAGAAGCTGGCGGCGCTCGGCGAGATCCTCGGCCACTTCGCGGACGACGTGCGCGGGCCTGAGCGATACCCATTCGCGGCCGGCCGCGCGCCCTGGGACGAGGCGCGGTTCCTCGCGGCGATCGAGGCCGAGGACGAGGCAACCGCGATCGCCCTGCTCCGCGGCGGGCTCGCCGAGGGATTGTCGCCGAGCGATCTGCTGCCGACCCTGGTGGCCGCTGGCTTGGCGCACTACGCCGACTTCGGCCACTCCTTGATTTATGCCGTGAAGACCGTCGAGCTCGCGCGCCGCTTGGGTGCGGCATCCGCCGAGCCGCTGCTGTCGATGCTGGTGCGCAGCCTGATCTACGCGGCGCGCGAGGACCGCTTGCCGGAGTTTCGCGACTACGCCGCGCACCATGGCGCATGGGGACGGGCGGCCTCCGCCAAGGCGCCGCCGCTCGAGGCCGCGGCGCTCCGCGGCAAGTCGCCGAAGTCCGCGATGGCCGTGGTGGCGGCCTGGAGCGCGCGGTACACGCCCGAGGCGATCTTCGCCGTCCTGGTGGAGGCCTCCGCCTGGATCCTGCTGCACGTGGACGCTCGCGTGCTGACCCGGATCGATGCCGCGCTTGCCGACAATGTCGGCTGGCTCGACTTCACGCACGCGCTCACCTTCGCGGATGCCGCGCGCACCGCGGTCGCGGTCCGGCCGCAGCTCTGGCCCAATGCGCTGCTGCAGCTCGCCTGCTTCATCGGCCGCAACAACGGCTATGTCGATCCCGACCTGGACGTCCGGCCCTACGCGGTCAGCGACGGCGGCGAATTCCTGGCTCAGCGAACCTCCGGCCTCTTCGACCACGGCCGCGATCGCTTCATCATCTCCGTGCACCTGATCAAGACATTGCTCGCGGGCGAGGCGCTGATCGCGGCGTTGCCGGACAAGGCGCCGCTCATCGCTGCCGCGCTCAACCGCTTCCTCGACGCACCCATGAAGGGTCGCCATGTCCTGCGCACGGCGCGGCAGATGCGGGACCTGGTGGCGCAGGAGTAAGCGCTCGGACGCGCGTTACC
>DASZHJ010000318.1:0-4471 GCA_035938015.1 Allostellaceae bacterium | reverse complement strand
ACGAAGCACCAGGAGAAGAACCGCCGGCCCGAGTTCTGGTTGGCGATCCGGAGCGCGTCGCTCGCGAGGATCAGCGCGTTCAGCGGGAATTCCGGCTGCAGGATGAAATTGAACTGCGGAACCGGACTTCGCTCGCTCGATACCGAGACTGCTGCCACGGGATCAGGCTCCCTGATGCTTGCCGGAAAAGTATAATTCATTGCCGAAAGCATCAACTCGGAGCCCTCTGCGGGTGCGAGGCTCCGATCGGGGGTGACGTTCGCGTGAGTCCGGATCGCCTGAAAAAACTGCTCGAGGGCTGCTACGTCACGGTGCCGACGCCGTTCGAGGACGTGGACGGCCTGCCCGTCAACGAGCGCGCGCTCCGATCCTACGTGCGCTTCCTGCTCGATGCGGGTCTCACCTCCGACTACGCCACGCTGCTCGCGGGCGGCGCCGCCGGCGACTTCTCCACCATGAGTTTCGAGGAGCGCGCGCGGGTCGCCTCGATCGTGATCTCCGAGGTCGACGGCGCGGTTCCCGTCGCGATGGGCGCGCAGACCACCAGCACGCTCGAGCTGGTCCGGCTCGCGAAGGCCGCGAAGAAACTGGGCGCCACCTTCATCCAGGTGTCCTGCCCGTTCTATTTCACGCACACTGAGGGCGATTTCGAGGCTTATGTGCGGGCGGCGGCGGAAGCGGAGCCCGAGCTCGGCATCATCGTCTACAACACCTTCTGGACCAGCCAGAACCTCTCCTTCGGCATGATCGAGCGCCTGGCGGCGATCCCGAACATCGTCGGGCTCAAATGGGCGACGCCGCGCACGGACGCGATGGAGTTCGAGGACGTGGTCTCGCATTTCTCCGACCGCTTCACGATCATCGACAACAATCTCTACTTCGCGCAGAGCGCCATGCCGGCGCTGGGCGCGCGCGCCTTCGAGGTGCACAACTGCAACTTCTGGCCGGAGTGGGGCATCAAGCTGATCGACGAGGTGAAGGCCGGGAACTTTCCCGAGATCGCCCGCATGCTCGTCAAGGAGGCGATGCCCTTCTACAAGCTCTGGGTCGAGATCGAGAAGAATTACACCAGCGGCGACGGCTATCTCGACAAGCTCTGCATGGAGCTGGTGGGGCTGCCGTCGAGCCGCTGCCGCCCGCCGACGCGGGACATTCGCCAGAATTATCGCGCGGCCGCGCTCGCCATGCTGCGCCAGATCGGCGCTCCGCGCATCGGCGGCGAGGCGCGGCCGGCACGGAAATAGAGGACTCGCAGCAGGCAGCAAGAAGGAGGCGTCCATGAAAGGGTTCAGTAAAGTCCTGGCCGGCGCGGCGATCGTCGCGGTGGTGGGAGCGGCGACCACGGCGCATGCCGCGGACGATGTCCGGCTCAGGTTGAACTGGATGTATTACGGCTCGCATGCGGGCTTCGCCTACGGCAAGGACAAGGGCTACTACCGAGATGCCGGGATCAATCTCGACATTCGCTCCGGGAACGGCTCGGGCTCCGCGCACCGGCTGGTCGCCAACGGCGACAGCCAGTTCGCCTACGGCTCCTGCGGCTCCATGGTCAATCTCGCCTCCAAGGGTGCCCCGCTGGTCTCGGTCGGCGTCATCGACGCGATGGGCACCGATGCCGTGCTGGTACGTCCCGACACCGGCGTCAAGAGCGTCAAGGACCTCAAGGGCAAGAAGATCCTGACCACCGCGAATGCCGGCGTGAACACCTTCTTTCCGATCGTGGTGAAGAACGCCGGGCTCGCCGACAGCGACATCACGCTGGTGAACGTCGCCGAGGGGGCGCTGGTCTCGAGCTATCTGCAGGGTGCCGGCGAGACCGTCGGCATGCTCGGCGGCCTCGACGACAAGCCCGCGGAGATCAAGACGGCGGGCGGTGCCGCGCCGCTGGGGTTCCCCTACTCCGACTATGGCGTCAACCAGGTGGGCTATTGCATCGTCACGACCAAGGACATGGTCAAGAACAAGCCGGACCTGGTGAAGCGCTTCATGGCGGCGACGCTCAAGGCCTATGCCGAGACGGCCAAGAACCCCGATGCCGCCATCGCCGCGATGGCCGATATCGTCGGCGGCACCATGAACGAGGATCAGGGCAAGGCGCAGGCGCGCGCCGTGCTCGACGTCACCATCGGCGTGCTGATCTCGCCCGCCAACAAGGAGAAGAAGCTCGGCCTCAACGTCGCCTCCGATTGGGAGGACATGGTCGCGCTCATGAAGAAGTACAACGACCTCGATCCGAAGGCCGACGCGAAGTCCTTCTACACGAACGAGTTCGTGAACTGATAGGCTGATGCCAGGGGATGGAAGGCGGAGCCCTCCGCCTTCCATCCGTCACGAAGGCCGCGGTGGTTTGACGGATCTCATCGAATTGCGGGGCGTCAGCAAGGTCTTCGGCAAGGGCGACGCGGCCGTGCACGCCTTCGGGCCGGTCGACCTCGCGATCGGCGAGGGCCGGTTCGTCTCGTTCCTGGGGCCCTCGGGCTGCGGCAAGTCGACCCTGATGCTGATGATCGCGGGATTGCTCGAGCCGAGCGCGGGCTCGATCCTGGTCAACGGCAGGGAGGTCCGCGGTCCGCAGACCGACATCGGCATCATGTTCCAGGACAGCACGCTGGTGCCCTGGCGCACGGTGCGCGGCAATGTCGAGCTGCAGCTGGAGATGCGCGGCATTCCGCTCGGCGCGATGCGCGCGCGGGTGACGGCGCTCCTCAAATCGGTCGACCTCGAGGAATTCGCCGAGCGGTTTCCCTTCGAGCTCTCGGGCGGCATGCAGCAGCGCGCGGCCTTCTGCCAGGCGATGATCCACGATCCCAAGATCGTCCTGCTCGACGAGCCCCTGGGGAAGCTCGATGCCATGACCCGCGAGCACATCAGGGCCGACCTGCAGCGGCTCTGGATGCGGAGCCGGCCCACGGTGGTGTTCGTGACGCACTCGATCGAGGAGGCGGTGCAGCTCTCGACCGAGGTCGCGGTGATCACGCCGCGCCCGGGCAAGATCGACACCCTCATTCCGGTCGAGCTGCCGTTTCCGCGCGACCTCGCGGTGAAGAGCTCGCCGGAGTTCATCGCGCACGTGAAGGATATCCAGGAGATCTTCCATGGCTATGGCGTCCTCTGAGCGCGGGCTCGCGCTCGACCGGCTCTGGCGCTGGCTCGGCCAGTCCTGGATGTTCGTCGCATTCTTCGTGGGCTTCTTCCTGTTCTGGGAATGGTCGATCGTCCTCTTCAAGATCCCGCTCTACATCCTGACCCCGCCCTCCATGATCGTGACCAAGGCCTGGGCCGACATGGGCCGGCTCATCCAGTACACCTATGTGACGGGCCTGGAGACCGTGCTCGGCTACGCCGTTGCTGCCGTGGTGGCGTTGCCGATCGGGCTTGCGATCGCCTTCTCCTCGATCCTCAGGCGGACCATCTATCCGTTCCTGGTCTGCATCGAGATGGTGCCCAAGATCGCCTTTGCCCCGCTCTTCATCTCGTGGCTGGGCTTCGGCCTCTTGCCGAAGGTGATCATCGTGTTCCTGGTCTGCTTCTTCCCGATCGTGCTCAACGCCATCCTGGCCTTCAACTCGCTGAGCGAGGAGCTCACGCGCTTCAGCTACTCGACCGGCGCCAGCCGTTGGCGGACCTTCCTTAAGATCCGGCTGCCGGCGGCGATGCCGCAATGCTTCGTGGGTTTCAAATACGCTGGCCTCAACGCCACCGTGGGCGCCGCTATCGCCGAGTTCATCGGATCGGATCAGGGCCTTGGCTTCTACATCCAGATCACCACCGGGAACATGCGCCCCGAGCTCGCCTTCGCGGGCATATTCTTCCTGACCGCGATCGGCCTCGCGCTCTTCGGCACGATCACGCTCGCCGAGCGCCTGATCATCCCCTGGCACATCTCCATCCGGCGGACCCGCACATGACCCAGACCGATCGTCCCTCACTGGTCATGCGCGGGCTTGTCCCGCGCATCCACGGTTTCGTTTGCGGTCAACGATCGAAGCAAGATTCGTCACAGAGACACAGAGGGCACAGAGAGGCGCCGCAACTCCAAGCCTCTGTGTCTCTGTGGTGAATCTTCCTTGGATCGCGCGTTCGCTGAACCGGACAGGGAGTAGAGGCTGATGCCGAAGATCCGGAGCGTGCGCTCGGTCCTGTTGAGCTCGCCCTATGCCGATCCCGACGATCCCGAGATCAAGGAATGCTTCCCGAACGGGGCGAAGCGCACCATCGGCATGGTCGAGGTCACGCTCGAGAACGGCGTGACCGGGCTCGGCGAGGGCTATCTCGCGGTCTTCGCGCCGCGGGTCTTCACCGCGATCGTCGATCTCTGCCGGCCCCAGTTGTTGGGGCTCGACGGTTTCGATATCCCGGGCGCGGTGCGTCGCTTGAGGAGCCTTTGCGACTACTGGTCGCTGCAAGGCGCCGCGCGCCACGTGATCAGCGCCGTCGAGATCGCGCTCCAGGACGCCAAGGCGAAGAGCCT
>DASZHJ010000317.1:0-12059 GCA_035938015.1 Allostellaceae bacterium | reverse complement strand
GACCTTAGCGCCCGGGCTTGGCCGCCGTCAACAAAGGCGCCAGCGCGACGGGGGCCGCGCTCTCGGCGGGCGTCATCGACACCAGCGCCGTCGTTGTGGTGGCGGGCGCTGCCACCGGCGGCGCCAGGACCGCGAGCTGCTCGCGCGGCCCGTGCGCCGGAGCCCGCCACTCGAAGCTCGCGAACGCACGGCAGCCCGGACAGACGGAGACCCAGCGTGCCGCCTCCGCGCCGCACTTGCCGCAGACATAGGTGGGCTCGAGCGCCGCTGCCGCCGCCGCGCGCGACAGCCAGAAGCGGGCACGCGCGCTGTCGTGGTTCTCGGCCTCCTCGACTTCGGCCATGAGCCGGCTCGCACGCGCGGGCGGCAGTGGCGCCGCGGCATCGGCCTCCGCCTGCAGGCCCGCGCGCGCGAGATGCCGGCGGGCTTCGCCCCAAAGCCGCGCCCGAAGCGCCGCCTCCGCGAGCACGAGATGCGATTCGATGTGGTCGGGATTGGCTGCCGCCAGGTGCTGGACGCGCTGCATGCGCTGTAGCGGCGTCTCGTCGGGCACCAAGGTGGCGTAGATCTCGGCGAGCGCGGGCTCGGGTGCCACGCGCCAGGCCGCCTCGATCACGCGCTGGGCTTGTCGCGCGCGCCCGGCCTCGCTCAGCAAGCCCGCGCGCCACGCGGCCGCCGGCGCGAGGCTCGGATCTGCATCTTGCGCGCGGTCGGCGAGGTCGAGCGCACCGCGGGCATCGCCGGCGGCGGCCGCCGCGCGGCTGCGCTCCAGCAGCAGCGCCGCCTGCGCGCGCCGCGCCTCGGCGGGCGTCAGCGCCTTGCGCTTTAAGGCCTGAGCCAGCGTCGCCTCGGCCTCTTTCCATTGTCCGGCGCGAGCCTGGAGTTCACCGAGAGCGGTGAGGGCCCAGCCGGTCTTCGGTCGAAGCGATCGCGCGCGCTCGGCGAGCTCGAGCGCCTCGGCCTCGTTGCCGGTCTTGAGCGCCTGCGTCAACAAGCCCCGCACGCCCAGGAACTCCGTCTCGGGCCGCTCCAGCATCGCCAGGAAGTAGTTGCGCGCCGCCCGCTCGTCGCCGTCGAGCTGTGCCGATTGTGCCTGCAGCAGCAGCGTGAGGGGCGGCTCCGCCAGGAGCACGTCGGCCTTGCGGGCGAGGCGCCGGGCCTCGTCCGCCTCCCCCGCAGCAACCGCCACCATGCCTTGGGTCAGCGCCTTGTAGCCCTCGCGCCGCCGCCGCTCGCGCCGCGATCTCAGGAAAGCACCGGGCCCGCGGAAGATCGCGCCGAGGAGGCGCAGGAGCACGAGGATCAGCGCGATCGCCATCACCACCGCGAGTACCAGGAGGGCGACGCTGGTCTCGACCTGCCAGCCGCCCCACTCCAGCGACAGCCTGCCCGGCTCGTCCGCGAACAGGACAGCGATCGCGACCAGACCCGCGATCACCAACAGCGCCAGCAGGAGCCGGATCACGGCTTGGCTCCCGCAGCAGGCTCGGCAAGGAAACGCTTCATGAGCGCAGCGTCGGCAGCGGCCAGAGCCGCCTCGGCGTCGAGCCGTGCCTGAGCATCCTCGATCCAGGATGCCGTGGCAGGCGATGCGGGTAGATCGGCTCGCCGCATCGCCACCACCGCGGCCGCGAGGTCGCCATTCTTCAATGCTGCATCGGCGGCCGCGAGGGCGCCACCGGTGCCATCGGGTTCATTTGCGCGGGGCTCGCCGGCTCGGCGCACCGTGACGAGGCCCTCGAGTTTCGCCAGCGCGCGGGCGCGCCAGCTCCCATCAGCAGACGCAGGTGCGGTCGCTTGAGGCGCGCCGTGCGCGAGAGCGGGAAAGCGTTGCGTGAGCATTGCCAGCGTCTGCACGCCCTGCTGGGCGCGGCCATCGAGCTTGTGCAGCTCGGCCAACGTGTCGGGCCGGTCCTTGGCCAAGGCTTCCGCGGCCTGGAGCTCGGCCGCGTAAGGGCGCGAGGTCGCGAGCGCCGACCGCAACTGGCCGACGATCACCACGAGCGCCGCGTCCGTGCGATCGGCGCCGGCCGCGTCCTGGTTTTGGAGCTTCGCCAGCAGCTGCGACTGCTCGTCGAGTTTTTGGGAAAGAGCCTGGATCTCGGACTGCAGGCCCTTGGTCGCGTCGGCGGCGGTCTGCGAGCTCGCAGCGGCCGCGAGCGTGGCGATGCGCTGCTCGAGGGTGGCGAGGCGATCCCCGAGCGCGCCCAGCGCCTGCGTTTGCTGCGCCGCTTGCTGGGCGTCCCGCGGATTGGGTGCCGGCGCCGGACGCTGCTCCAGTTGGGTGACGCGCTGCTCCACCGCGGCGGCCCGCTGCTGCGCTTGGCCCAGGTCCGCGAGGCGCGCCTCGAGCGTGTTCAGCTTCGCTTGGAGTGCCGTCGTGTCGGCGGACGCGGGTTGCGCCTCGGGCGCGCCGCCCCACGGCAGCACCGACGCGACGGGCGGCGCCCAATAGGGCGACGTCGCCAGCGCCAGCACCAGCGTCGCCAGAGCCGATATCGCCGCACCGCCGCGGTGGCCTTTCGGTTGCGTTTTCGGTTCGATTTGTGGCTCGGAGCCCGGCGTCGGAGTCACATCGATCACCGTGGGTCCGGCACCCATGCTTGTGCCCGCAGGCTCGTTCTCGCCGCGGCCGTCGCTCATGGATTTGGCGCTCCCGCTCTGCGCGGTTCCGCCTCGAGTCCGTCGAGGCCTTTCAGTACTCCGGCCTCCGTCGGTGCTTCGGCCACCAGAACTTGCCGCCAGCTCAGCTCCTTCAGCTCGACCGCCACCGCGGCGCTGAGCGCCACGCTCGCCATTCTCATGCAGTTCCGCTCAATCCCCGCGGCGCGCGCGAGCCTAACAAAGGTGGCGGCGGTGCGAGGAGAGAAAAAAAGCGCCGCATCGATTTTGCCTGCTCTGACTGCAGCCAAGGTTGGAGCGCTCAAAGCGCCGGCGGCGATCGCGTGGTAGAGCGGCACCGATCGGACCGCGAACCCCAGGCGAGCGAGGCGCCCCGCAAGATCTCCCGCCACCGCATGTCCACTGGCATGCAGGAGCGCGCCCTTGCATGGGTCCAGCCTAGCCGCCACCAGCGTCGCGAGGGCTTCGACGTCTCCCTGGGCGCTCTCGGTCTCGGCGAAGCCCGCGTGCCGCGCCGCCGCCGCCGTGCCATCGCCCACCGCAAAGACCCGGAGGTCACGGCGCTCGCTCGCGGCGGCGAAGCTCGCCACGCCATTCGTGCTGGTGAACAGCACGGCTTGGACGCCATCCAGTGCGTGGGAGAGCCGCGGGCGAGCATCCGGCTCCTCGATGATCGTCAGCAATGGCTCGACGAGGGCCCCGTGTCCCAGCGCTGTGAGCTGCGCCGCGAGCGCCGTCGCGGCCGGACGCGGTCGGGTGATCAGCACTCTCACACCGGGGTTCCCTCGGGTATCGGCAGATCGAAGAAGCCCGGCCCCGCCTCGGCCCGGAGTCGCGCGCCGACCTCGCGGCCGATGCGGGCGGCATCCACAACGGCACCGCTCAGCCGACCTTCGTGGCATTGCGTGCCGTCCGGTCGGATGATGCGCGCCTGCAAACTGAGGCGGCCGTCGGCATCGATCTCCGCGAGAGCCGCGATCGGCGTGCGGCAGGACCCGTCGAGAGCCGCGAGCAACGCGCGCTCCGACGTCGAGCGCGCGGCAGTCGCGCCGTCGTCGAGCGGCGCCAGATACCGGAGCACGCGGTCATCTCCCGCCCGGACTTCCACCGCGATGGTGCCTTGAGCCGGCGCTGGCAGCATCAGCTCCGTGGATAGGATCTCGGTGATGCGGCTTTCGAGGCCGAGGCGGGCTAAGCCCGCGACCGCCAACAGCGTCGCATCGACCTTGCCGTCGCTCACCTTTCCGAGCCGCGTCTCGACGTTGCCGCGCAGCGCCACCACGCGAAGGTCTGGCCGCGCGCGCAGGATCTGTGCTTGGCGGCGGAGCGCGGAAGATCCGACGACGGCGCCCCGGGGCAGGTCGATGAGCCGCTTCGCGCGCGCAGAGACGAAGGCGTCGCGCGGGTCCGCCCGCGGCAAATGACAGGCGATGCCGAGCCCGTCCGGCAGCTGGGTCGCCATGTCCTTGAGCGAATGCACGGCCAGGTCGATCTCGCCCGCCAGCAGCGCCGCCTCGATCTCCTTGGTGAAGAGGCCCTTGCCCCCGATCGCCGCCAGCGTCCGGTCGCGCACGAGATCGCCGGTGGTTCGGATCGTCACGACCTCGAGGGCGCCGGGCACGCCGAGCTCGTGATGAGCGGCGGCGAGACGCTGCCTGACGGCCTCGGCCTGAATCAGCGCCAGGGGGCTGCCGCGCGTACCGATCCGCAGGAGAGGCGTCGTC
This sequence comes from Allostellaceae bacterium, assembly GCA_035938015.1. Lineage (GTDB taxonomy): Bacteria > Pseudomonadota > Alphaproteobacteria > ATCC43930 > CGMCC-115725 > DASZHJ01. The sequence continues at coordinate 7,713 of DASZHJ010000317.1, read as the reverse complement.
ATGGCCTCTCTTTATTCGCTCGTCTGGCGCAAGGGAAGAGCGGCGCGCGAGCCGCATTGCCGCGCGGTTCGGCCGCCGTTAAGGTCCGCCGCCATGCAGGTCCTGGGCATCGAAACCAGCTGCGACGAGACCGCGGTCGCGATCGTGGGCGACGGGCACCCGCGCATCCGCGCAAACCTGGTGCTGTCCCAACTCGCCGAGCACCAGCGCTTCGGCGGCATCGTGCCGGAAGTGGCGGCGCGCGCCCATCTCGGCCATCTCGATCGTTTGGTCGGCCGAGCGCTCTCCGCCGCCGGCGTCGGCTGGGACGCGCTCGACGGCATCGCCGCGACCGGAGGTCCCGGCCTCATCGGCGGCGTCATGGTGGGCGTGATGCTGGCCAAATCCGTGGCGCTCGCCCGCGAGCTGCCGTTTCTCGCGGTCAACCACCTCGAAGGCCACGCGCTCACGGCGCGGCTCACCGACGACGTGCCGTTTCCCTTTCTCCTGTTGCTGGTCTCCGGCGGACACTGCCAGCTGCTGGTCGTGGAGGGCGTCGGCCGCTACCGCCGCCTTGGCACCACCGTCGACGACGCCGCCGGCGAATGCTTCGACAAAGGCGCGAAACTGCTGGGACTGGGTTTTCCCGGTGGGCCCGCCATCGAGGGCGCGGCGGCCAAGGGCGATCCCACGCGCTTCCCCCTGCCCCGCCCGCTCAGAGGTCGGCCCGGATGCGACTTCTCCTTCTCCGGTCTCAAGACCGCGCTGCGCGAGATCGTGGTCGCGCGCGGCGGCACCAGCGCGCTTTCCGAGCAGGATGTGGCGGATTTGTCCGCGAGCCTGCAGGCGGCGATCTCCGATAGCCTGGTGGAGCGCACGACGCATGCGATCGAGAGATTCCACGGTCAGCACCCGACGGGCTCGCATCTTGTGGTCGCCGGCGGCGTTGCCGCCAACCGCGCGCTGCGCGCCTCGCTCTCGAGCCTTGCGGCGGGCCACGATCTCGTCTTCGTGGCGCCGCCGCCGGAGCTCTGCACCGACAACGGCGCGATGATCGCCTGGGCCGCGCTCGAGCGACTCAAGGCCGGCCTCGTCGACGGCCTCGACTTCGCGCCACGACCCCGTTGGCCGCTCGATCCCACGGCACCGAAGGCGACCGGCGCCGGCGTGAAGGCCTAACCTGCGCCGATGACGGAAACTCCGCGCGAGCACGCCCGAGCGAAATTCCGGATCCCCGCGCTCGTCGCCGGCGTGGCCTTTTCCGCCGCCGCGGTGTTCGCGGGTTGGCTGACCATTGGCGACCGCGGCGGCTGCGCATCGGATACGCCTGCGGTCTTCTCGCGTGTCTACAGGATCTCCTCGGGCACGATGGAGCCGACCATCCAGCAGGGCGATTGGCTCTGGTCCGAGCGGCGGTACTACTGCAGCAGAGATCCCGAGCGCGGCGATCTTGTGGTTCTCGCGCTGGCGAGCCATCCGGGGGTGGTGTTCGTCAAGCGGGTAGTCGGCCTGCCGGGTGACCGCGTGCAGCTCCAGGCGTCCCAACTCTATCTGAACGGCGAGCCGGTCCGCCGCGACTGGATCGAGAGCGCCATTCATGCCGGTGATGCCGGAGAGGCGAGCCAACGCGCGCGCTTCATGGAGACGCTCCCAAACGAGACGCGCTACGCCGTCGAAGTCGCCGATCCCGACGCGCCGATCGAGAATACCGAGGAGGTTACGGTGCAGGCGGGACGGTATTTCGTCCTCGGCGACAACCGCGACCATTCCGAGGACAGCCGTGCGGTCCCCGAGTTTGGCCTGGTTCCGCGCGGCTCCATTGCGGATCGCCCCGCGCTGGTGCTGTGGGGCGCCGACAAGAGCCGCATCGGCCTCCGGCTCGGCGCACGGCCGTGATCACAAGCAGTTTGTGCGCTGTCATGGGCCCGCGCTTGCGCCGGTCTTGCGAATCAGGCTTGATCGCCTCGGGCGAGTCATCAGAGCGACGTCCATTCCATGCAGAGCATCGGCATCATCGGCGGCGGCGCCTGGGGCACGGCGCTGGGATTGGTCGCGCTCCGTGCCGGGCGCGTTCCGATGCTTTGGGCGCGCGAGCCGGAGGTGGTCGCGGCCATCAACAGCCGGCACGAGAACACGCTCTTCCTGCCGGACGCCGCGCTCGATCCACGGCTCGGGGCCACCGGCGAGCTCGCCGAGGCGGCCGCGCGTGACCTGCTGCTGCTCGCGGTTCCGGCACAACACTTGCGCGCCGTTGCCGGCGCTCTTGCGTCGCATCTCAAACCCGGCACGCCCGTCGTCGTTTGTGCGAAGGGCATCGAGGAACGCACCGGCGCGCTCCTGAGCGAGGCGCTCGCGGAAGCCTTGCCGCACGCACCGGTCGCGCTGTTGTCGGGTCCGACCTTCGCCACCGAAGTGGCGGCGGGACATCCGACCGCGATCACGCTCGCGGCGTCCGATGCCGCGCTGGGCCAGCGCCTCATTCAGTGTCTCGGCAGCCGAGCCTTCCGCCCCTACTACACCGACGACGTCGCGGGCGCGCAGATCGGCGGCGCGATCAAGAACGTGATCGCCATTGCCTGCGGCATCGTGGTCGGGCGCAAGCTCGGCGACAACGCGCGCGCGGCGCTGATCACGCGCGGTCTTGCCGAGATGGCACGACTGGCGCTCGCAAAGGGCGGCCGCGCGGAGACCTTGATGGGTCTCTCGGGGCTCGGCGACCTCACGCTCACCTGCACCAGCCTGCAGTCGCGCAACCACTCGCTCGGCGTGGCGCTCGGCGAAGGCAAGCGCCTCGCCGACATCCTGGCGGCGCGGCGCTCCGTCGCGGAGGGCGTCACCTCTGCCGCAGCGGCCGCCGCGCTCGCGCAACGACTCGGTATCGACATGCCGATCGTGGCGGCGGTCGATGCGATCCTGCACCGCGGCGCCGCCATCGATGCCGCCATCGAGGCCTTGCTGTCGCGCCCGTTTCGGAGCGAGGCTCGTGCGGCGTCTCAACAAGATTTGGTAAGAGATCTGTAATAATTCGCAATATCTGGTGACAGTCGCCGCGAATCGCGTTAGCGTTTTGACGTGACGAGTCGTACGCGATCCCTGTTGAGCGTGCCGGATCCTCGAGTGGTCCGCCCGGGCTTTCGCACCGTCCCACCGATTTCGAGCGCCTCCGGTCCCGCCCGGGGGCGTTTTGCGTTTTGGCAATCGTGTTTCAACAGTCAGGAGGGATCCCGCACATGGCCAAGCGTTCGCGCGATATCGCTCATGCCCGTCTGCCCGAGGCCAGCGTCGAGCCACTGTTCCGGCCGGGCTGGCATCCGCTCACGGGCGAGCGTGAGCGCGGACGCGAGCAAAGCTATGTGCGCACCGTCCGGCCACAGAGCGAGAACCAGCGCGCGCTCGTGGCGGCGATCGAGTCGCATCATCTGACCCTCACGCTCGGGCCTGCGGGCACCGGCAAGACCTATCTCGCCATCACCGCGGCGGTCGAGGCGCTGGAGGCGGGGCGCGTCGGCCGCATCGTGCTGACCCGGCCCGCGGTCGAGGCCGGCGAGAATCTGGGCTTTCTGCCGGGCGACCTTATCGACAAGCTCGCACCCTACCTCCGCCCGCTCTATGACGCGCTCAACGAGCGGCTCGGCGGGAAGCGCGTGCGCCAGCTCATGACCGAGGGCGCCATCGAGATCGCGCCTGTCGCCTATATGCGCGGCCGCACGCTCAACAACGCTTTCGTGGTGGTCGACGAGGCGCAGAACTGCACCTACCCGCAGATCAAGATGGTGCTGACCCGGCTCGGCTGGCACTCCACCATGGTGGTGACCGGCGATCCCGATCAGAGCGACCTGCTGGATGGCCTCTCGGGCCTGGCCGAGATCGCACGCAGGCTGGAGGTGATCCCGGATATTGCGGTGGTGCGCCTGAACGAGCGCGACATCGTGCGCCATCCGCTGGTCGGCGAGATGCTGGGCGTGCTCTGAGGGTGCCGCTCCCGCGAGGGCTTTTCAGCGGCGTGCGGCGCCGCTAAGAAGGCGGGATGGGGCCAGGTACCGCGCTTGCGATCCGGCACGTCCCGTTCGAGGACCTCGGCAGCTTTGCCTCCGTATTGCGCGAGCGGGGCTTCGCCGTCGCCTACCGCGACGCCGGCCTCGACGATCTCGGCGCGCGCGACCTGATCGACGCCGATTTGCTGATCGTGCTGGGCGGGCCGATCGGCGTTTACGAAACCACGGAGTATCCTTTCCTCAAGGGCGAGATCGCCGTCGTCGAGCGCCGACTCAAGGCCGGCCGCCCCGTGCTTGGCCTTTGCCTTGGCGCCCAGATCATGGCGAAGGCTCTCGGCGCTCGCGTTTACCATGGGAAGCGCAAAGAGCTGGGCTGGAGCCCGCTCACGCTCACCGACGCCGGCAGCAAGTCCGCCCTCGCCGAGCTGGGCGCGCGCACGGCGGTGCTGCATTGGCACGGCGATACCTTCGATCTGCCGCGAGAATCCGAGTTGCTGGCCTCCACGCGGCTCTACGCCAATCAAGCCTTTTCTTGGCGCCAGCATGCGCTTGGCCTGCAATTCCATATCGAGGCGACCACGCGCGGCCTGGAGCGCTGGTTCGTGGGCCACGCCTTGGAGATTGCGAGCACCCGCGGCGTCGATCTGGTCAAGCTCAGGCGCGAGACGCGCCGGCTCGGCCCGCGCCTCGAGGAGCGGGGACCGCGGGTGCTCAAGGCCTGGCTCGACCGGCTTGGATTCTAACGCCTTCCATGGTGTCCGACGCCGGCGCGGATGAGCTTCAGGAGCTCATGCGGGGCGTGGTGCGCCGCGAGCGCGCCGCCTTCGCCGCGCTCTATGATCGGACGGCGCCGCAACTATTTGGCATCGCCCTGCGAATCCTCCGTCAGAGAGAGGAGGCGGAAGACGTGCTGCAGGAAGCCTTCGTGGCGGTGTGGGACCGGGCGGCGAGCTTCGACCCCGGGCGCGGCTCTGTGATGACCTGGCTCGTCACCGTCCTGCGTCACCGCGCGATCGACCGGCGACGCCGCCGTGCTCACCTGGAGGATCGCGTGGGCAGCGAGGAAGACTTGCTAGCGCTCACCGCCGCCGCCACCGACGCGAGCGACCGTGGCGCCAGTCTGGCGGCGCTGCAGAAGTGCCTGGGCGAGCTCGAGGAGCAGCCGCGGCGCGCGGTACTGCTCGCCTACGCCTACGGTTATACGCACGAGGAGTTGGCCAAGCGCCTGACCACGCCCATCGGCACGGTCAAGAGCTGGGTCCGGCGCAGCCTCGAGCGGCTCAAGCGGTGTCTCGACGGATGAACTACCGCGATCCCAAGCTCCGCGACCTTCTGGCCGGTGAGTACGCCATGGGCCTGCTGCCGACGCGCGCACGCGCGCGCTTCGAGCGGCTGATGGCGGGCGATGCCGAGCTCGCGCGGCTGGTGGCGGACTGGCGGGAGCGCCTGGCGCCGATCGATCAGACCGCGCCACCGGTGGCACCGCCCCGCCGCATCTGGCGCGCGGTCGAGCAAGGCACTCTGCAACGATCATTCCCGACGCCCTCGCAGCGCACCGGCCTGCTGCAATCCTTGGCCTTCTGGCGCGGCTTCGCGGGCGCCGCGGCTGCCGTCGCCGCCGCTTTGGTGCTCTACATCGCAATCGGTCCCGGGCCTGCGCGCGCGCCAAGGGTGGTCGCCGTGCTTGTGGACGCCACGGGCACGCCCGCCTTCATCGCCACTCGCGGCGAGCGCGGCGAGGACGTCGCGGTGGCGCCCCTCGGGCCGCAGAGCCTCGAGGCCCAGAAGAGCTTCGAGCTCTGGGCGATCGCGGGCGGGCCGCCCAAGCCGTTGGGCTTGGTCTCGGCGACGCCGGGCAAGCCGCTCCTGGTGCCCGCGAGCACGCTAACGCCGGCTGGCACCGTCCTCGCCGTCAGCCTGGAGCCCGAGGGCGGCTCGCCCACGGGACTCCCGACCGGCCCGGTGGTGTTCCAAGGCAAGGTGCTCGCCAACTGAGCAGGCGGCGGCTGTCGTCGGGCGCTGCATCCAAATCCTCGGCCCATCCGTAAAGACCGACTGTGAGGCCCGAAGGTCTCGCCGCCGGAGTGATCCGGCGACCCCATCCGCGGCTCCTGCCCCTGGGGACGGGAGCGCCAGAACCAGAGGGAGCAGTCATGACTTCGAGGATCCTGCGTTTGAACGATGTCTCGACCACGCGGCGCGGTTTCGTGCGCGGCGCCGGCACGGCGACGCTCTCGGGCCTGGCGATCGCCATGCTGGCGGGCTGCGAGAGCATGGCCGCCTCCAACAAGCCGATGATGGCGGCGGCCAATCCGAACGACGACGTCGCCATCCTGAACACCGCGCTCGGCCTCGAGTATCAGGCGATCGCCGCCTACCAGGTGGGCGCCGAGAGCGGCCTCTTGCAGAAGCCCGTGCTCGACCTCGCCGTGCAGTTCCAGGGCGATCACAAGAAGCACGCGGAGATCCTCACCAGCACGATCTCCAAGATGGGCGGCACGCCCGTGATGGCGAAGCGCCCGGCCGATTACGCCTTCCCCACCGCGAGCCTCAAGAGCCAGGCGGACGTGCTTAAATTCGCGGCCAACCTCGAGCAGGGCGCGGCCTCGGCTTATCTCGGCGCCGTGCCGGCCTTCATGAGCAAGGACCTCGCGAAATACGCCGCCAGCATCCTCGGCGACGAGACCATGCACTGGGCGATCCTCAGGAACGCGCTCGGAGAGAACCCCGTCCCCGCTGCGTTCATCTCCTGAGCGACAGGGCGGAGCGCTCTTCCCCCGGGCGCTCCGCCCGCCGTCTCGAGAGGTTTCCCATGACCCAGAGACTTCTCGCCGCGGCCGGCGTGCTCGCGATTTCGACGCTCGTGGCGTCAGTGGCACACGCGGCGACGGGCGACCCCGTACACGGCGCGCAGATCTACCAGCGCTGCCAGCTTTGCCATTCCATCGAGCACGATCTCGTGGGCCCGCGGCACCTCGGCTTGTTCGGCCGCCAGGCGGGCAGCATCGCGGGCTACCCCTATTCGACGGCGATGCGGAATTCCGGCATCACCTGGTCGGAGACCACGCTGAACCAGTTCCTGAGCGGGCCGCAGGCTTACGTGCCGGGCACGCGCATGACCTTCACGGGATTGCCCAACGAGCAGGACCGCGCCGACGTGATCGCCTACCTCAAGGAAGCGACCAAGCCAAAATAGCGGAGCGCCGCGCTTGACACCGGCGGCCGAGCCGGGTGACTTCGGGCGCCATGGCTCACCCCTCGATCGTGATCCTCACTGGCGCCGGCATTTCCAAGGAATCCGGTCTCGATACTTTTCGCGACAAGGACGGTCTCTGGGCGAAGGTGCGGATCGAGGACGTGGCAACGCCCGAGGCCTTCGAGCGCGATCCGGCTCGCGTGCACGCCTTCTACAACGAGCGGCGGCGCGGCTTGCGCAGTTCGAACGTGCAGCCCAACGCGGCGCACAGCGCGCTCGCCGAGCTGGAGCAGCGCTGGCCCGGTGAGGTGTTTTTGGTGACGCAGAACATCGACGACTTGCACGAGCGCGCCGGCAGCCGCAACCTCGTCCACATGCACGGCGAGCTCCTGAAGACGCGCTGCGCCCATTGCGGCGCGCTCGACGCCGAACTTGGCGACCTCAGCATCGAGCTCGACTGCGGGCGATGCCGCGAGCCCGGCGGGCTCCGCCCGCACGTGGTCTGGTTCGGCGAGATGCCACTGGAGATGGACCGGATCTACG
>DASZHJ010000316.1:0-6101 GCA_035938015.1 Allostellaceae bacterium | reverse complement strand
GCCGTTCCGGACGGAGCGATGATTATGCGCGTAGAGCCCGGTCAGCAGCGAGGCGCGCGCGGGCCCGCAGGGCGAGGCCTGGGTATAGTGCCGGCGAAACAGCATGCCGTCGGCCGCGAGCGCATCCAGGTTCGGCGTCTCGAGGCAGGGGTGACCGACCGCAGAGAGGCAGTCCGCCCGCCACTGATCGAACGTCACCAGGAGAATGTTCTTGCGCCGGCGCTTGGTCATGATCGGTCGCTCGCGAAGTCCCGGCTTGCAGACTACCGCACCGGCAGGTTGATCGCGACGATCCCGATGGCGCAGAACGTTGCCGCGGCGATCCGCCACCGGCCGAACGGCTCGCGCAGCAGCATGGTGCCGATGGCGGCCGCGATCACCACGCTGGTCTCGCGCAGCGCCGCGATCGGCGCGATGGCGCCGAGGCTGTAACACCAGATCACGATGCCGTAGGCAAGCATCGAAACGAGCCCACCGAGCACGGCCGGCTTCCAGATCGACCGGACAGCCGATCCAAGACCGCGGCCACGGAGATAGGCCGCCACCGCCGCCATGCTGATGCCGTCCAGCATGAAGAGCCAGGCAATGTATCCGCCGGGACTGCCGGAGACGCGAACGCCGAGGCCGTCGACGACCGTGTAAGCCGCGATGCTGACGCCGGTGGCGAGCGCCATCACGACCGGCCTCCACTCCACCAGCTCGCGCAAGCGCATCCGGTTGAAGGCGAGACTCAGGATGCCGAGACAGAGCAAGATGACCCCGGCGAGCTGCACCCGGCTCAGATGCTCGCCGATGAGCCAAGGCGACACGAATGCCACGATAAGCGGCGCCACGCCGCGAGCGAGCGGATAGACCTGGCTTAGATCACCGTAGCGGTAGGATCCCAGCAGGAATACGAAATAGGCGAAATGAATTGCGACCGAAAGCAGGATGAAGATCCAGCTCGGGGGTGCGGGCGGTGCCACGCAAAACGCCAGGAGACCGCCGACGGCAAGGCCGGTCAGGTTCATCACCGCGCTGGTCGTGACCCGATCGGACGCCACTTTGAGAACCGCGTTCCAGCTTGCGTGCAGCACCGCCGCCAGAAGCACCAGCGCGATGACGAGGGGATCCAGGCCAACCGAAGGTGCCATGCTCTTTACGAGTGACCCGCGTCGCGCGCAGTGTCGGAGATCGCCTCTTCCAGGATCGCGAGCGCGTCATCCATCTGAGTGGCGGTGGTGATCAGGGGCGGCGTCAGGGTGAGCACGTTTCCCATCGTTGTCTTGAAGCTCAAGCCACGCTCCAGACAGCGGTACAGCACGGCTTCCGCCGCATCGCTCGCGGGCTCCTTTCCCGCGCGATCGCGCACCAGCTCCACGCCGATGAGGAAGCCCCGGCCGCGCACGTCTCCAATGATGGAGTATCGGGACTTCATGTCCTCCAGGCGAGCCAGCGCGCGCATCCCCACGGTCCGCGCGTTCTCGGCGAGTCCCTCGGACTCGATAATCTCGATGGTGGCAAGCGCGGCGCGAGCCGTGACGGGGTTCTTCTCGTGAGTGTAATGGCCGAGAGCCCAATCGCCGGCGATGTCGAGCTCGGGCCGGCAGATCGCGGCGGCGATCGGCAAAACCCCGCCGCCCAGCGCCTTGCCGAGGACCAGGATGTCGGGGACGACGCCGTCGTGATCGCAGGCGAACATGCGGCCGGTCTTGCCGAGGCCGGTTGGAATTTCGTCGAAGATCAGGAGCGTGCCGTGGCGGTTGCAGGCTTCGCGCACCGCCTGCCAATAGCCGGGCGGCGCCAGATAGGGCACCGCCCGGGCGGGCTCGGCGATCACCGCCGCGACATCGCCCTCGCGCGCCAGCACATAGGATACGTAACTGGCGCAGGCCGTGCGACAGAGCGCGAGATCCGGCTTGCCGTCGCGCTCGGGATAGCCGTAGGCGCAGCGATAGCACGCGAAAGGCGCCACGTGCTCGGCGCCGCTCAGCAGCGGCCCGATCGGACCCGAGCGGAACAACTGCTCGCCGCCGACGCTGGCGGCACCGAATCCCGCGCCGTGGAAGGCATCCCAGAAGGAGAGCGTCTTGTGCCGGCCGGTGGCGACGCGTGCGAGCTTCAGCGCCACCTCGACCGCATCCGAGCCGCCCGTCGTGAAGAGCACTTTCCGGAGATTGCCGGGCGCGATCGCCGCGAGCTTGCGCGCCAGCGCCACCGCGGGCTCGGACGTGAAGCGGCGGGGCGTAAAGGAGAGCTCGTCCAACTGTGCCTTGATCGCAGCGATCAGCCGAGGATGGCCATAGCCGATGTGATGGACATTGTTACCGTGGAAATCCATGTAGCGCCGGCCAGCCAGATCCTCGATCCAGATGCCTTCGGCCTTGTGGATCGCTGAGAGACAGGGGGTCGAGACCGATTGATGGAGGAAATAGCGAGCGTCTTCCTCCAGCAGCGCATCGAGCGCGGGATGGCGATGGCGCGCGGCCCACTCGGCGCGCCGGCTCGATCGGTTGACGTCACCCTCCGATTGCGCCGGTGGGCGATCCCGTCCTAGAGCCACGGCAATGAAAAGGTTTTTACGTTGGTGAAGCTTTTCATCGCCTCGAGCACGCCCTCCTTGTAACCGAGGCCGGAATCCTTGACGCCCCCGAAGGGCGACATCTCGATGCGATAGCCGGGGACCTCGCGGATGTTGACGGTGCCGACCTTGAGGTCGCGGACGAAGCGCGTGATGTAGTCGAGACGGTTGGTGCAGACGCCGGAGGAGAGACCATAGGCCGTGGAATTTGACAGCCGGATCGCTTCGTCGATATCGCGGAACGACAGGATCGGCGAGACCGGACCGAACGTCTCCTCGCGTACGAGCTCGCAATCGGGCGGAACGCCATCGAGCACCGTGGGTGCATAGAGCGCGCCCGTTCGCTTATGCCCGCAGAGCAGCCTTGCGCCCTTCGCGATCGCATCGTCCACCCGCCGCTCGATACGGATCGCCGCAGGCTCGTCGATCACGGTACCCATATCGGTCTTGGGATCCAGGGGATCGCCGTATTTGACAGCCCGCGTCTTTTCGACAAGTAACTCCGTGAACCGATCCACCACGACTTCTTGCACCAGGATGCGCTTCACGGCGGTGCACCGCTGGCCCGAGTTCTTGTAGGAGCCAGCGGCGGCGAGCATGGCAGCTTCCTCGAGGTCGGCGTCCTCCATGACGATCAGGGGATCGTTGCCACCGAGCTCCAGCACGCAACGCCGATACCCCAGATGCTCGGCGATGTACTTGCCGGCCGCCACGCCGCCGGTGAAAGTGACGAGCTCGACATTCTCGTTGGTGATGAGCTCGTCCGCGATCTCGCGGGGATCGCCCGTCACGACCTGAAACATCGGTGCCGGCAACCCGGCCTCGTAGAGAATATCCGCGAGCATCAGCGCGGTGAGCGGCGTTTTCTCCGAGGGCTTCAGGACCATCTTGTTGTTGGTGGCGATCGAGGGCGCCACCTTGTGCGCCACCTGATTGAGCGGGTGGTTGAAGGGCGTGATGGCGCTGATCGCCTTCAGCGGCTCGCGCAGCGTGTGGATCCGACGCCGCTTGCCGTGCGGCGTGATATCGCAGGAGAAGGTCTGGGAGTCGTCAACCAGCGTGAGCTGTGCCGAGAGCAGGAACACGTCGTAGGCGCGACCCACCTCGTAGAGCGTGTCCTTCTTGCAGAGGCCCGACTCCGCGGTAATAAGGTCGGAAATTTCTTCCTTGCGGGCGACCAGAATATCCGCGGTTCTTCGGAGGATCTCCGCGCGCTCGTTGCGCGTGAGGCTCGCCTGGTACTGGGCGGCAAACTCGAAGGCGCGCCGCACGTCCTCGGCATCCGCCCGAGGCACGGTGCCGACGAGGTCCTCGGTATAGGGATTGAGGACCTCGATGACGCGCGGCCGCTTTATCCTCTCCCCGGCGATGCGCATGGCCTCCTCGCGGGGCGCGACGGAGGTCCGGTTGACGGTTGTCGATGAGCTCATGAAATGGCTCTCACTGCACGCGGTTGAGCGCGATATCGAACGCGTCAAAGTTGCGGAGCCGGCCGTGTGGCCAATCGCGCACGGGGCGATTGAAGATGAGGGGCACCCGCTGCTCCGCGACGCCGCCGTGCGAGCGCAGCGGTGCGTCGAGACCGGATAAATCGTGCCGCGCGCGACCGGTACCGATCGCGGTGTGGCGTCCCGAGACGGCGATCAGGTCGCCCTCGCGATCCTCGGGCAGCTCGAAGGCGCGGCAGCCCGCGGCGCGGTCGAGCACCGTCTCCATGCCGGGAATGCCCGCGATGCGCGCGAGGATCGCGGCCTGGTCGACGCCGGCCTCGAGGTAAATCGTGGCGAAAGATCCAAGCGCGCCGTGATGTACCACGTAGGGATCCGTGATCGGCAGGATCACGCGGCTCTTGCCCGCGCCCAACCATTCGTCGAGCAGGTCCTGCAGGTAGATCACGTTCGGCCGGCCCTGGCCGTCGGTCTTGCCGTTCATGCCGTGATCGGCGGTGAGCGCGATCAGTGCGCCCATGGCATCGAGCTCGCGGAGGTAGCGGTCCATCATGCCGTAGAACCGGTTTGCCTCCGCTGTGCCTGGCGCGTGCTTGTGCTGGACGTAATCGGTGGTGGAGAGATACATGATATCCGGCCGGCGCGTCGCCATCAGCTTGACGCCCGCGGCAAACACGAACTCGCTGAGCCCCGCGCTATAAACCGACGGCAGCGGCAGGCCCACGAGACCGAGGACACCTGCGATGCCGTTCTCGGATTCACTCGCCTCGTCCGCCTTCTCCGCGGAGAAGCATATGCCTTCCATGCGGTGGCCCAGCAGCTTCCTGAGCTTGTCCTTTGCGGTGACCACCGCAACCTTGGCGCCGGCTTGGCTGAAAGCCGCCAGGATGGTTCCGCAGCGGAGATAGCGCGGGTCGTTCATCATGACCTCGGCATCCGCGTCGCGGTCATAGAAATAATTTCCGGCGATGCCGTGCACGGAGGGCGGCACGCCCGTCACGATCGAGAGGTTGTTGGGATTCGTGAAGCTCGGGATCACGCAATCGGCGATCCGCTCGCTGCCGCGCGTGAGCGCGGCCGCCAGCCAGGGCATGGCCCCGGCCGCCATTGCCTTTTCGGTGTAATCGGGCTCGCTGCCGTCGACGCAAATCACGACGACGGGCTGCTTGGGCCAAGCATAGGTCCGGCCGTTGATCGCCAGTGGCTTCTGCATGGGCATACTCCCTAGGCGGAGGCCGCGCGGGCAGGCACGGCGCGGCCGCATTGCGTGACGCCGAGTTCCGCGAGAGTACGCCTGATCGCCTCGAGCGCGCCACGCATCTGGGATTCGCCGAGCGCGCCGATGCAGCCGATCCGGAAGGTGTCCGCGACCGTGAGTTTTCCCGGATAGATCACATAGCCTTTCTCGCGCAGGCTGTCGTAGAAGCGCTCGAACTGAAAGCGCGGATCGGCGGGCATGTGCACGGTCACGATGATCGGCGCCTGCAGATGTTCCGGCAGCAGGGTCTCGAAGCCGAGGCCGCGAAGCCCCTCGATCAGGATCCCGCAGTTTCGGCGATACCGCGCGCCTCGACCAGCGGTGCCGCCCTCCGCCTCGTGCTGCTCGAGCGCGGAAGCGAAGGCAGCGAGCACATGCGTGGGTGGGGTGAAACGCCATTGTCCCGTGCGTTCCATGGCCCGCCACTGGTCGTGAAGGTCGAGGCTGAGCGCGGGTGCGTTGCCCTCGCACTCCGTAAGCGCCGCCCCGCGCGCGATCACGAAACCGATGCCCGGCACACCTTCGAGGCATTTGTTGGCGGAAGCCGCCAGGGCGTCGAAGCGGATCTCCCGCGCGTCGAGCGGCAGGGCGCCGAATGCACTCATCGCATCGATCAGCAGCCGGCGCTCGTGCTTGGCGACGACGGCCGCGACCTCCGCCACCGGATTGAGGATCCCGGATGTGGTCTCGCAGTGGACGACGGCGACGTGGGTGATGGTGGTGTCCGCCGCCAGGCGCCGGCCGATTTCCGAGGGGGTCGGCGGGACATCCTCGGCCGTTTCGTAGACCGCGTGGGCGCGGCCGCTATAGCGGCACATCTGAACCATACGCCGGC
>DASZHJ010000315.1:0-28918 GCA_035938015.1 Allostellaceae bacterium | reverse complement strand
TACTCCGCCGGAAAGGTTGCCCGGAATTCCGGCCGTGCCTCCGCGCGCTCGGCCAGCGCGTCGAGCGCGGGAAACCGGCCTACCGGCAGCAGTTCGGGGTCGGCCATCCGCACATAGCGGATCATGCAGGCGGTCGTGATGTGCGCTTGGTCGAGCGGCGCGTCATCGGGCCAGGGCTCGGCGCCGAGTGCCTGGATCGCACCCGCGGCTTGCGTGCGGCAGCGCTTGATCCAATCGGGAAAACGGTAGGCCGCCGGGCGGATCACGCGCTCGTAGGTGGCGGCGCCTGCCTTGTCGATGGCGCCCGTCGCGAGCGCGATCAGGCGGAGCGCGCGGCGGCGACCGGCGCCGGAGCGCGGCAGCAGCGCGCGCTCGGGCCCGACCTCCTCGTCGAGCCAATCGAGGATCGCCGCGGAATCGATCAGCGTCTCGCCGCTATCCAGCACCAGCGAGGGAATCCGTCCCAGCGGATTGACCCGCCGCATGGCGTCGAAATCCGCGAAGACCGAGCGCGTGTCGTGCCGGTACTCGAAGCCCAACACGCGCAGCGAGATCGCGACGCGCCGGACATAGGGAGAGTCGTACTGACCGACCAGGATCATGGCGCGCCGCCCGCGCCGATCGGCCGCTCGCCCGCGACCGTCGTGCGGTGCATGAGGCGGCGCGCGCCGTCGTAGTCGTTGACCGCATAGTGCAGCGTACACCGGTTGTCCCAGATCGCGAGTGAGCCTGTCTCCCAGCGGAACCGGCAGGTGAACTCGGGCCGCGTGCAATGCTCGTAGAGAAAAGCGAGCAGCGGGCGGCTCTCGGCCTCGGTCATGTTCTCGAACCGTGTCGTGTAGATCGCGTTCACGTAGAGCGCCTTGCGCCCGCTTTCGGGATGGACGCGCACCACCGGCTGCGCCACCTCGCGGTCCGCCTCGGGCTTGTCGCGCTCGATGCCGATCGAGCGGCTGGTGCGCAGGTCCTTGGGCACGCCGCCGGTGCCATAGGGTCGGCCGCTGTGCATGGCGCGCAGCGGATCGAGCATCCGCTTCATGCCGTCGGAGAGCGCGTCATAGGCCGCGTAGGTGTTGGCCCAGATGGTGTCGCCGCCGTGGCGCGGCACCTCGCGCGCATAAAGCAGCGAGCCCAGCGGCGGCTCCTCGAGAAAGCTGAAATCGGAATGCCAGGCGTTGCCGAAGGTACTGATGTTCCGCTCGTCGGCCTCCTTGAGCACCGCGATGATGTCGGGATAGTCGTCCATGTGCTTGACATAGGGCATGCGCACGAGCGGGCCGAAGAGCCGGCTCACCGCCAGGTGCTGCTCGGGCGTGAGGCTCTGGTCGCGGAAGAACAGCACGAGATGGTCGACGAAGGCGCGGCGCAGCTCCGCCGCCACGGAATTCCGCAAGGGCTCCGCGAGGTCGACGCCGCTCACCTCGGCGCCAAGCGCTCCGGCGATGGGCTGCACGACGATCGAGCGATCCGACATAAGCGGCTCCCTACACGACTGCGCGGGCGTGGCAAGCTAGTTTAGCTCCGTTGCCGGTCCATGGACGAGTCCTTCTCCACCCTTCAGCGTGGAGAAGGATTAGGATGAGGCGGGTGGTTGGCATGGCAAAGCCGCTGCGGCCGACAACTCTGATCGCGCGACGGCTTCGACGCGACGCGACCGACGTTGAGCGCCGGCTTTGGCCCGCGCTGTGCGAGAACGAGCTGCCGTGGAGGTTCCGCCGTCAGCATCCCATCGGTTGCGGGATCGCGGACTTCGCCTGTCCCGCTCGCAAGCTGGTGATCGAAGTCGATGGCGGCCAACATGATGCGCACGCCGCAGCGGATGATGCGCGCACGGCAGAGCTTGCGAGGCACGGCTATCGCGTCATTCGCTTCTGGAACACGGATGTGATGGAAAACCTTGAAGGTGTGTTGGAGACGATCCGGCAGGCGCTGGAGGTTCCCCCACCTCACCCAATCTCTCCGCCCCCCGGGGCGGAGAGGGGTTAGATTTAGATTTTCTTGTCCGGCCCCTGTCGATTTCGCCTCGGTCCGTTCGACTGGATGATGGCGAATGACGCCGATCAACCCGAAGGAGCTCAAAATGCAATATCTCTTGCTGATCTATCAGAACGAGGCCGAGAGGGACAAGGCAGGCGAGGCCGCCATGAAGGCCCTGCACAACGAGTACATGGCCTTCACGCAGTCGATCGTCCAAACCGGTCACTTCAAGGCGGGCGACGGGTTGCAGCGGACCTCGACCGCGACCACGGTGCGGGTGCGCAACGGGAAGACGATCACCACGGACGGCCCCTTCGCCGAGACCCGCGAGCAGCTTGGCGGCTATTACCTGATCGAGGCCAAGGATCTCGATCAGGCGATCACGATCGCGGAGCGGGTGCCCTCGGCCAAGTTCGGCTCGATCGAGGTGCGGCCGGTGTTGGTGTTGAGCTGAGGCGGTTGCCGCGAGCTCGCCCATGAGCGCCGGTGGCATCGAGCCGGTGTTCCGGAACGAGGCGGGTCGCGTCCTCGCGACGCTGATCCGCCTCGTGGGCGATTTCGAGCTCGCCGAGGAGGGCATGCAGGACGCCTTCGCCGCGGCGGTCGAGCAATGGCCCGCCGCCGGCATGCCCGCCAACCCGCGCGCCTGGCTGGTCAATGTCGGCCGCCACAAGGCGATCGACCGTCTGCGCCGCCAGGCCCTGCATCGCGCCAAGCAGCACGAGCTCGAGGCCGAGGCCGATGTCGCGGCGCAAGTGGCGCCGCTCGAGGACAGCGAGGACGGCTTCGGCGACGACATGCTGCGGCTGATCTTCACCTGCTGCCATCCGGCGCTCGCTCCCGAGACGCAGGTGGCGCTCACCCTGCGCGCGGTCTGCGGCCTCGCGACCCCCGCGGTGGCGCGAGCCTTCCTGGTGAGCGAGGAAACCATGGCGCAGCGCCTGGTGCGGGCGAAGCAGAAAATCCGCGAGGCCGGAATCCCCTACGTGACCCCCGCGCCGGACATGCTGGACGAGCGGGTCGAGCGTGTGCTCGCCGTGATCTATCTGGTCTTCACCGAGGGCTACGCCGTCAGCTCCGGCGCCGAGCTCATGCGCGAGGACCTGGCGTCGGAAGCGATCCGGCTCGCGCGCCTGCTCGATGGCTTGTTGCCGGGCCGGGCGGCGATCCAGGGCTTGCTGGCGCTCGTGCTGTTGCACCATGCGCGCCGCCGCGCGCGGACCACACCCGAGGGCGACATCGTGCTGCTCGACGATCAGGACCGTGGCCTTTGGGACCGAGCCGAGATCGCGGAAGGCCTCGCGCTCGTGGATCAAGCCTTGCGCAATCCGGGCCGGCCCAGCTCCTACGCGGTGCAGGCCGCGATCGCCGCGCTGCACGCGCGGGCGCCCCGCCACGACGCCACGGACTGGCCGCAGATCGTCGGGCTCTACGAGGTGCTGCTGCGTCTCTATCCGTCGCCGGTGGTGGAGCTCAACCATGCCGCCGCCGTCTCAATGGTGGACGGTCCCGCTCGCGCGCTCGATCTGCTGGACGCGCTTGCGGCGCGCGGCACGCTGGCGGGCTATCATCTGCTGCCGGCCGTGCGCGCGGATGTCCTGCGCCGCCTCAACCGGCGCGAGGAGGCGCGCACCGCCTACCGCGCCGCGCTCGGTCTGGCGAGGCTCGAGCCCGAGCGCCGTCTCCTGGCGCGGCGCCTTGCCGAGCTCGGGTAAGGCAAACCATCACGTTAGGGTTCGTCGTCGTCCTCGGCTTCGGTGGATTCGGCCTGCTCCGCCATCTGCCGGTAAAGCTTCGCGTATTGCAGGAAGCGGTCGCGCTCCTGGGCGTTCTTCGCCGTATCGGCGCGACGCACGAACACCTCCGCCGTGCCGCGCATGGTCGCGACATCGCCGAACTTCGTGTCCTCGGACCACATAAAAGGACTCCGCTTTTTTATTCCCGACTCATAGGGAGCGATAAGCGGTTTCGCGTTTCCCTCAAGGCCTTGGCGCGCCAAGCCTCATATTGGTCACGGGCGGGACCGGCTAGTCTTCCGGCAGCGCGTCCCGGTCGCAATAGAGCGTGCAATGCGCGTGGCGGCGGAGCGACGTCGCGGGACAGTCCGGGCCGATGGGGTCGCGGAGCGCTCGGCGCACCGCCGGCGCCTTGACCCTGCCCGGCACCACGCAGAAGAGCCGCTCGCCCGAGAGCAGGCAGGGCACGGTAAGGGTGATCGCGCTCTTGGGCATCGCGTCGATCGACGGGAAATTACCCTCGTCGACCTGCTGCCGGCGGCTTACGGGATCGAGCCCGATCTCTTTGACCCACTTCCGGTCGTCGAGGTCCGTGTCGCTGCCGGGCTCGTTGAAGGCGAGGTGTCCGTTAACGCCGATGCCCAGGCAGACCGCGTCGATCGGCGCCTCCGCCAGCAGCCGCTCGTAGCGCTCGATCGCGGCCTCGACGCCGAGCTCCGGCGAGATCGCGTGGAACCGGCCGATCGGCACGCGCCCGGTGAGCTCGCGCTTCAGCCAGCTGCCGAGCCGCTGCGGCGAGCCTGGCGGCAAGCCGATGTACTCGTCCATATGGAAGGCCGTGATCCGAGCCCAATCGAGCCGCTGATCGCCGATCAGGCTCTCCAGCATGTCCCGCTGGCTGTTCGCCGCCGCAAAGATGACCCGCACGCCATGCCCCGCGATCCCGATCTTCGCGCGCAGGAAATCCGCGACATCCGCCGCGGCGGCCGCGCCCATCTCGCGCCGCGTGGCGAAGCGGCGGACGGGGAGGGAGTAGTCTTTTGGCACTGCAGCTTGAGACATCGGTGCGCTCGCTCGCCATCGTCCGCCGGAATCCCTCTCCACCCTTGGGGGCGGAGAGGATAGGTGAGGTGGGGGAGTGTCGATCCCCCTCAGCCGCAGCTCTTTCGCGCGATCCTACCGGAGTGGCATGCTGCCGAACAGCGCGGCTCAAAAAACGAGAGAGGCCTCCATGCCGTCCGGGGATGGGCTGATCACGATCGCGAGCAACCACTCGGTCAAGGAAACGCTCGACCGTCTGGAGGCGAGCCTCAAGGCCAAAGCCATCACGGTCTTCGCGCGGATCGATCACGCCGCCGGTGCCAAGTCCGTCGGCATGGAGTTGCGCCCGACGGAGCTGCTGATCTTCGGCAATCCCAAGGCGGGCACGCCGCTGATGCAAGCCGACCAGACCATCGGCCTCGATCTCCCGCTCAAGGCGCTGGCTTGGCAGGACGCGGCGGGCAAGGTCTGGCTCACTTACTCAGGCGTCGCCTGGCTCGCCCACCGTCACCGCCTCGGCCCGGAGACCGCGGCCGCCGTCTCCGCGCTCACGATGGCGCTCGCGAAGCTGACGGAGGCCGAGGCGGCCTGATCTCACGCCGCTCATTCCATGCGGTCGTAGACGAGCGTCTCGGCGATGCCGCCGGCGCGCCAGATGTCTCGCGCGGCCTGGGCGAACTCCGCCAAGCCCTCGACGATTGTGCCGAAGACATTGCCGGGCACGAAGCCGAAATCGGGATTGAGCAGCAGGTTGTTGCGCTCGTAGAAGATCGCGAGATCGACCATGGGCGCGTGGCCGGCCTGGTTCTCGGTCGAGCTGTAGCCGTGGGAGCCCGCGCTCAGCTGCCAAGGCTCCAAACCGAAATAGACGACATCGCCGGGGATCGGCGTAATGGTGGGATTCTCCCGGCCGGGCTCGGTCTGAGCGAAGCGCGGCACCAGCGTGTAGATCTCGTTCCGCGCGTACTTCGCGTGATAGACGGGCCCGCCCTTCGGGAGCGCCTCCCAGACGGCTTTGCAGGTCCGCGGCGCCTCCTCGTCCAAGAGCCGCGCGACGCAAAAAACCTTTCGCTTGGCGAGCGAGATTTTGATCAGACGTGCCATGCGGCCCTCCTGAGAACCAGGACCCAGCTTGGATCGATCCTGACCGTAGTTTTGTTAAGCGCAACTGTACAGCCGCGTGCTCAGCTGTGCATCGGATCGGCAAAGGAGCGAGAGATGGCGAGCGAGGCGCAGATTGCGGCGAACCGGCTGAACGCCCGGAAGAGCACGGGACCCCGAACGCCTCGGGGCAAGGCCGCGATGCGGCGGAATCCGTTGCGGCATGGCTTGAGGGCGGCGACGCTCGTGTTGTTCTACGAGAGCGAGGCGGAGTTCGAGCGGTTTCGCCACGACCTCGCCTTGGATTTCGAGCCCGTGGGCGCGGAGGAGTGCGCGCTCGTCGAGCAGATCGCGATCCTGCGCTGGCGGCTGCGGCGCGCAAGCCGGGCGGAAGCCGCCCTGGTCAACGCCGAAGTCGATCGTCGGCGCGAGCTCCTCGCTGGCGGTGCCTCGAAGAGCCTCTACCCGATCGACGCCGGCATGATCTTCGACGGGCGCATCCAGACCATGGGCACGCTTGCGCGCTACGAGAGCGCCATCGAGCGCCAGCTCAATCGCGCCGCCACCATGCTGGAGCGCCGCCAGGCGAAGCGCTTCGAGCGCTGGAAGTGCCGGGAATCGGAGCCAGACGATCCGCCCGCGGAGCTCGACAGCGCCGCACCTCCGCTCGCCGCGGGGCCGATCCCGCTGGAATCGTGACATTGGGCGAGCAGAGCCGATTTATCCTATCGGACCAATGAGCGCGATATCGATGGAAAGGCGACTCACCGGCCGATTGGAAGCCAATTCCGAGGCGTTGTCTTCACTCCAGCCCCACCTCGTGCCGGGGACGGCCCCAGCTCTGCGCCGCCGCGATCGCGCGCTCGACGTCCTCCTCCAGCATCAGCCGCTCCTCTACGAGCCGGCGGGCGGCCGCCGCGATGGCGGCGGTGTAGGCGGCATGGGTCGCATAGCGCTCGAGGATGCTGGGGCGGGGATCGCCGGTGATGCGGCGCTCCGCCTCGGTCTCGGGGAACGGGATCGTGCTGCCGATGAAGGTGTGGGTGGCGCCGTGGCCGAAGCCGCGGGCGCGCAGGTTCCAGCCGGTATAGGTCGCGAGCGGCGCTTGTACCATGGGGGCGCGCACGCCGCCGGCGTCGTTGCCATCGGCATCCACCGCCGGCACCAGCACCGTGTAGCGCTTGCCCGGCGCGACGTCCGGCGGCTCCTTCGAGAGGATCCCGCGCTCGAAGTCGGGACCGAAATCCAGCAGCGGCAGCTCCGCGGGCCCGCTTGGCACGGCGCTTCCGGGGATGCGCGGAAATTGCGACCGCCAGGCCTCCATGGTGACCAGCGTGCCGTCGGATCGGCGCGGCACCCGGCTCGGCGGCGGCGCCACGCCCTCGGTCGCCCAGCGGTCCATGGCGTCCAGCATGGCGCGGAACAACATGGAGGTCGCGACCACGTTGATCAGGTTCTGGCAAACGCCGCGCGCGGGCTTCTTCAGGTTGGGATCGGCGAAATGCTGCGAGCTCGCCCAGGCGTAGACGCGCACGCCCTCGGGTTGGGCCAGATCGTTGCCGTTGGTGTCCGTGTGCACCAGGGATCCCTTGCGCTGCCAGTACTCGGTCGCAGTCTGCGTGTGGATCACCAGCGGATCGGTCTCGGGCCGCTTCAGGATCGCATCGCGCTTGCCCGTGAGGTGGTCGGTGCTCTCGGCGTAGGAGAACGGGAAGCGGTCGGCGGGGTTGTAGTGGTCCTCGTATTGCTGGCCCGCGGGTGTCACCGCGTTGGCAAAGCGATGGTTGAGCCACATGAGACCGGCGCCGCTCACATGCGGCAGCACGCCCTCGAAGACGCGCCGGCCCTGCGCGTCCGCGTTGAAACCGAGATAGACGAAATCGC
The DNA here is from genome assembly GCA_035938015.1 of Allostellaceae bacterium. Taxonomy (GTDB): domain Bacteria; phylum Pseudomonadota; class Alphaproteobacteria; order ATCC43930; family CGMCC-115725; genus DASZHJ01. The sequence goes on along the minus strand of DASZHJ010000315.1, from coordinate 21,179 downwards.
GGATGCAGCGTCCAGTCTGCGAGCGGCCCCAGGCATAAGCCTTCTCGATGCCGTCGCGGCCCTCGCGCAGCGGGTTGGCGGCGCCCGCGGCATCGCGCTCGCCGTATCTAAGGAAGCTCGCGAAGTCGCGCACCGCGACGTGGCCCAAGCCCAGCACCAGCGGGTCCTTGCCGGTGTAGACGAGCTCGTAGATCCAGCCGGGCTCGAAGCCCATGGGTAGGTGGATGTGCTGATCGGAAGGCACGAGTGCGCGCTCGCCCCCCTGATTGTCGAGCCCCATGCCGGCCTCCAGGCGCGCGAACATCCACTGGTCCGCTGGCACGGGAGTGCGGGGGTCGTCGGCGTAGCGGCGCCGCGTCAGGCTTGCCTTGCGTGTGTCGATCGACACCGTCGGGTGGCTCCGGGTCGAGATCCAGCCGGAGAGCGGCATGGTCGTGACGCCATGCTGATCCGCGATGTACTCGACACGCACAAGGCCCGTGATGGGCTTGCCCTTGTCGGTGGCGACCGGAAGGTCGAGGAGCATGCGGCCGTCGCCCGCGAGCAGGTCGCCCTGCCAGGCGATCCACGCGACGCTGTAGCCCCTGCGCATGAGAAAACCGTTGCCGGCCTCCGCGAGCGTGCGGGGATCGTTGCTCGCTGGCGCGTCGTTGAAGAACTGCAGCATGCGCTTGTTGCCGCGATTGCCGTAATCGAGGAAAAGCCGCTTGTTCCCGCGCGCGAGATCCCTGGGCCGCAGGATCATGATGTCGGCGGCGAAGCGGACGCGGCCCTCGGCGTCGACGGGCGCATGCTCGAGATCGGTGATGCCGCGCTGCGTCGGCGCCTTGGGATCGACCGCGAACAGCGCGCGGCCCGCGAGCCGCTCATAGGCGCCGACCGCGCCGAACTCGTGCCCGCCCGCAAACGGCCCGCGCTCGTTGATCTTGATTTCGATGAGATTGGTCATGCTCGAGCGCGCCCACTATCCTTCGACGTTGTGCGGCACCTCGCGCACGGTGTTGCGGAGGATGCCGATGCCCTCGACCTCGGCCTCGATGACGTCGCCGCCCTTGAGCAGGCCTGGCGGGTTCATCGCGAAGCCGACGCCGCTCGGGGTCCCCGTGGCGATCACGTCGCCGGGCTCGAGGGTCATGCCGAGCGAAAGGCTCTCGATGATCGCCTTCAGGTCGAAGATCATGTGCTTCGTGTTGGAGCTCTGGCGCTCGCCGCCGTTGACGCGAAGCTTGATGTCGAGCGCCTGCGGGTCCTTGATCGCGCTCGCGTGCACGATCCACGGACCCATCGGGCAGGAGCCGTCGATGCCCTTGCCCTTGAACCACTGCTCGTGCCGGCGCTGCAGGTCGCGGGCGGTGACGTCGTTGATGACGGTGTAGCCGAACACGTGGGCGAGCGCGCGGTCCTTCGGGATGTTCTTGCCGCGCGTGCCGATGATGACGCCGAGCTCGACCTCGTAGTCGAGCTTCTGGGTGACGGCCGTGTCGTAGGGGATCTCGTCGTCGGGGCCGATGATCGCGGTCTGCGGCTTGGAGAAGAACTGCGGGAATTCCGGCAGCTTCATCTCGGTGCCGCGCGCGCGGTAGCCTTCGGCCACGTGCTCGACGTAGTTTCGTCCGACGCAGAACACGTTCTTGCGGGGATGCGGGATCGGCGCCAGGAGCTTGACCGAATTGAGCGCGAGCGTGTTGCCGGCGTTGGCGCGCTTGGCGGCCTCGCGCGCGGCGGCGATGCCGGCCTCGCCCGCGAGCACCACGTCGAGCGCGCTCTTGGCGTTCAGGCCCTGAGCCTCGCCCAGGTCCACCACACGCTCGCCGTCGAGCAGCAATCCCGCGGAGACGTGATTACCCCGGCGGAAGGTCACGAACTTCATGGCGCAATTCCTTTCCTGACGACTGACGGTGTCCATTATCGGACGCGGCGTCCGGTCCGTAAAGCCAGGCCCTGTGATCTCACCATGCACCCTGGCGCGCCTGCCGCTGTTGAGCATAGGATAAAGAAAAGCCGGTGCATGGGAGGAAATGTACAATGACGCATGGGCTCGAGACGCGCGTGTCGCGGCTCTCAGCGGCGGTGCTCGCCGCGCTCGCTTTGGTGCTGCTGCCGTTCTGGAATTGCGCCCAGGCCCAGCAGGAGCCGATCCGGATCGGCTTCGGCATGGCGCTCACCGGTGGGCTCGCTGCCAACGGCAAGTCGGCGTTGGTTGCGATGCAGCTCTGGGAGTCTGACATCAACGCCAAGGGCGGCCTGCTCGGCCGGCCCGTGAAGCTGGTGTTCTATGACGACCAGAGCAGTCCCTCGACCGTTCCGGGCATCTACACCAAGCTCCTCGACGTCGACAAGGTGGAGCTGGTGGTTGGCGGCTACGCCACCAACATGCTGGCGCCCGCGATGCCGGTGGTGATGCAGCACAACAAGGTGTTCATCGGGCTCCTGGGCCTGGGCGTCAATTCGACCTTCAACTACCCCCGCTATTTCTCCATGACGGCGACCGGCGGACCCGATCCGAAGATCTCGATCTCCAAGGGCTTCTTCGAGGCGGCGATGGCGCAGAACCCGAAGCCGCAGACGATCGCGATCGCCGCCGCCGACGCGGAGTTCTCGGCCCGCGCCGCCGAGGGCGCTCGCGAGCAGGCGAAGGCGGCCGGCCTCAAGATCGTCTACGACAAGAGCTATCCGCCGACCACGACCGACTACACGCCGATCGTGCGCGCGATCCAGGCCACCAGCCCCGACATTGTCTTCGTGGGCTCCTACCCGCCCGACAGCGTCGGCATGATCCGCGCCGCGAACGAAATCGACCTCAAGACCAAGATCTTCGGCGGCGGCATGGTCGGACTGCAGGCGACCGTGATCAAGGCGCAGCTCGGGCCGATGCTGAACGGCATCCTCAACTACGACTTCTGGCTGCCGGTTCCCAAGATGCATTTCGAGGGCGTCGACGATTTGATCAAGCGCTACCAGGAGAAGGCCGCGGGCCAGGGCATCGACCCCCTCGGCTATTACATGGCGCCATGGGCCTATGGCTATCTGCAGGTACTGGCAGAGGCAGTCGAGGCGACCAAGAGCCTCGATGACGCAAAACTCGCCGATTACATCGGCAAGAGCACCTTCAAGACCGTGATCGGGGACATCAAGTTCGGCAGCAACGGCGAGCTCGCGGAGTCGAGAGTGGTCACGGTCCAGTTCCACGACGTCAAGGGCAGCGACCCCGAGCAGTTCCGCGAGATGGGCACGCAGACCCTGATCGCTCCTGCCGAGTTCGCATCGGGCAAGCTGGTCTATCCCTACACGGAGGCAAGGCAGCAGTAGCGGGAGCGCGGTCAGAGACCCAGGTAGAACTTCCGGATCAGCTCGTTGTTGTTGAGCTCCTCGGCGGAGCGGCCCTCGAAGGCGATCTTGCCGTGCACAATGACGTAGCCGCGATCGGCGATGCGGATCGCCTGAGTGAAGTTCTGCTCCGCCATCAGCACGGTGAGCGCATAGCTCTCCTTGAGTGCCTTGATGGTGGCGATCGTACGCTGCACCAGCACGGGCGCCAGGCCGACCGAGGGCTCGTCCACCAGCAGGATCTTCGGCGCCGTCATGAGCGCGCGCGCCAGCGCCAGCATCTGCTGCTCGCCCCCGCTCATGCTGCCGGCGAGCTGCTGGCGCCGCTCGCGCAGGCGCGGAAAGGTCTCGTAGCAGAATTCGAGATTGCGGCGCATCCGGCTTCTCGCGAGCGGGCGGAAGGCGCCGAGCAGCAGGTTCTCCTCGACCGTGAGCTTGGGGAAGAGCCGCCGTCCCTCCGGCACCAGGGCAATGCCGAGCTCGACAATCTCCTCCGTGTCGAGGCCCACGAGCTGGTGCCGCTCGCCGTCGACCTCCGCGATGATGCTGCCGGCGCTCGGCTTCACGATACCCATGATGCATTTCATGAGCGTGCTCTTGCCGTTGCCGTTGGTGCCGAGCAGCGCCACGGTCTCGCCCGACCCGACCTCGATCGAGACGCCCTCGAGCGCGCGCACCGCGCCGTAAGCGGCATCGACGCCGCTGAGAGACAGGCTATTCGCCAAGGTAGGCTTTCTCCACCTCGGGGTTGCGCACGACCTCGCCGGGGAGCCCATCGGCGATCTTGCGTCCCGCCACCAGCACCACCAGCCGGTCGGAGAAGCTCATCACCGCCCGCATGATGTGCTCGATCAGGATGATGGTGATGCCGGCCTCGTTGAGCCGCCGCAGCAGCGCCAGGATGTCGTCGACCTCGGCATGAGAGAGGCCCGCCATCGCCTCGTCCGCGATCAGCAGCTTCGGCTCCGCCGCCATGGCGCGCGCGAGCTCGAGCTTGCGCATTTCGACCTGGCTCAGGTCGCGCGGCCACTGGCGCGCCTTGTCGGCGAGCCCGACGAGCCCCAGCAGCTCCGCCTCGCGCGTCTCGATCTCGGCGCGCGGCACGTGGTAGCCGCGCCGGATGTTGACGGTGTAGAGCAGCGGGATGCGCAGGTTCTCCGCAACCGTCAGGCTGCCGAAGGGGCGGGGGAGCTGGAAGCTGCGCGCCATGCCCAGGCGCGTGCGCTCATGGGCGGGAAGGCCGTCCATGAGGGCGCCGTCGAAGCGGACCTTTCCGGTCTCGTGCCTGAGCGTGCCGCAAAGGCAATTCACCAGAGTGCTCTTGCCGGAACCATTGGGACCGATGAGCCCCAGCCGCGCGCCCGCTGCCACCTCGAGATTGATCGCATCGAGCGCCGTGAATCCGCCGAAGCGCTTGGAGAGATCCTCGACCTGCAGCAAAGGCGCGCTCATCGCCGCCAGCTCCGCCGCGCCTCGGCGCCGAGCAGCCCCACGATGCCGTTGGGAGCGGCGATCACGAACAGGATCAGCAGCACGCCCACGATCAGCAAATTGACCTCGGGATGGCCGCCGAACCAGTTACTCACGGTGGCGGCTTGCTGAACGCTCCCCAGTAGGAGCGCACCGATCAGCGGACCGAACCAGCTCGTCATGCCTCCGATCAGGGGCATGGCGATGCTGTTGACGGCATAGGCGAGATTGAAGCCGGAGGCGGGGTCGAGATAGGTCACGTAGTAGGGCAGTGGCGCCCCCGCCATGCCCATGAGCGCGCCGCTCAGCGTGGTGGCGACCAGCTTCAGGCGCAACGTCGGAACGCCCGAGGCCTCCGCGGCGGCCTCATCGTCCCGGATGGTCGCAAAGCCGTAGCCGAGGCGCGAGCCCTCGATCGCGTGCGCGATCGCGATGGCGATGGCGGCGAGGCCGAGCATCACCAGGAAGAGGTACTGCACGTAGCTGCCGAGATATGGGACGGCCACCGGCCGCACCGTGTAGGCGCCTCGCGATCCCCCCACGAAGTCCCAGTTCGTGATCAGGGTCTGCACGACCACCGCGAGCGCCAGCGTCGCGATCGCGAAGAACACGCCTCGCAGGCGCAGCGTCAGATAGCCCATGCCGAGACCCACCACGCCCGAGATCAGGCCGCCCGCCAGCATCAGCACGGGGATCGGCAACGCCACCAGCTTGCCGAGCGCCACCGACGTGTAAGCGCCCAAGGCGAAGAACGCCGCGGTGCCGAAGTTCACATAGCCGGTATAGCCGCCAAGGATGTTCCAGGCGGTCGCGAGCACGACGTACTGCAGGACGACGTAACCCGCGAAGAACAGGTATTCGTTCTGTAGGTAACGCAAGCTTTCGAACGTGAGAGCGGCGACCGCCACTGCCGCGAAAAAGAAAGTGCGGGAGCGCACGAGCTAGCGTCCGAGGATGCCGGCGGGACGGAAGGCGAGCGTGAGCAGCAGGAAACCGAAGGCGACCGCCGGCGACCAGGAAGGTCCATAGAAGGTCGAGGTGATGCTCTCGACGATGCCCAGTAGAATGGCGCCCAACAGCGTGCCCAGGAAGCTTCCCATTCCGCCGAGCACGCAGATCGCGAATATGCGGCCGATGTAGTCGCGTCCCATCGAGGGCTCGACCGGTTGGATCACGATCAGGAGCGCGCCGGCGATGGACGCGGTGGCGATGGAGAGCGCAAAGGCGATGCGCTTCACGCGCGTCGGGTTTGCCGCCATCAGCCGGAGCGCCAACGGGTCCTGTGAGACCGCGGCGATGGCGCGGCCCATGAAGGTGCGGGAGAGATAGAGCTGCAGCGCGCCCAAGAGCGCGAGCGAGACCGCGCAGGGGATCAGCATGCGCAGCGGGAAATCGAGGACGCCCAGATGCAGGCTCGGCCCGATATAGCGCGCCTCCACGAACCGGTAGTCGACGCCGAAGGTCAGGATCAAGCCGACTTCGCTGATGAACAGCAGGCCGAAGAAGAACGCGAGGCCGCGCAACGATTCCTGTCCCCGCCGCTCGAAGGCAACGTAGTAGACCTGATAGACCAGCGCGCCCAGCGCGAAGAACGCCGGCAGCACGATCACGCTCGCGAGGATGGGATCGAGCCCCAGTGTGCTGTTGAGCAGGAAGGCGACGTAGGAGCCCAGCATGATGAAGGCGGGATGCGCGATGTTGACGATGTCGAGCATGCCGAACGAGATCGATACGCCCACCGTCACCACGGCGTAGAAGCCGCCGAGCAGCAGCCCCGAGACGATGGCGTTGAGGAACAGCTGTGGGTCCCACAGCATCCGGCTTCTCCCTATCCCGCAGGCCTTCGCTGGCCCGTTTCCCCGGCGCGGTGCCGCTAGACTAGCACGAAACCGCGCGTTGCCAGCCGGGCGTCCAAGGGGCTGCTATCGGCGAGCTGCGTGATCGAGGTCCCGGTGATTCCAATCGTCGGGGTTTGCGGTTAGCGTGGCGCCAGCAAAGGAGTCGACCATGCAAAGCTCGCTAGGTGCAGATGCGCAATCGCTCCTCGAACGGGCCGGGCTTGCCCACGAGCCCGCGGCGGATTGGCTTGCGAGTCAGCCCGATCTATCCGGCGATTATCACCTGGATACGGCGGCGAGCGCGCACTTCTGGATGACCGGCGCCAATCTGCTCGCCAAGCTTCGACCCAAGCCCCAGCGGAGCCAAGCCGAGGCGTCCGCGGCCCAGCTCATTGCGAAGACGAGCCGCCTCGCGCGCGATCGGTTTCTGGAGCTCCATGTCGAGACGCTCTATCGCGCGCTCACGAGGGATTACCGGTCCTTCGTGCGCGTCGAGCAGCTCGCGTTCGACGCGGTGGCGATGCCCGGGCTGGTGCCCACGCGAGAGCAGGTCGCGGTGGAGAGCCAGCTCTCTCAGAGGGACAAGGAGGGCGTCGAGATCGATCAAGCCGTTTTCTTGTCTCGGGTCCTCGCGCATCCGAAGGCGGGCGCCCATCTCTGTCATGCGATGTTGCTGCCGACTACCGCGGCCATGGAACGTCTCGATGAGTTCCGCGCGCGCGGCGCGCTCGACCTCGGCGCGGCGCATATAGAGCGGCGTGGCACGGCCGCGACCGTGACCATGCGCAATCCGCGGTTCCTCAATGCCGAGGACGAGAGCACGGTCGATGCCGTGGAGACGGCGGTCGATCTCGCTCTCCTCGACCCCGAGATCGAGATCGCGGTGCTGCGAGGCGGCGTGGTGGAGCATCCGAAGTATAGAGGACGCCACGTGTTCTCTGCCGGCATCAATCTGACGCATCTCTACCACGGCAAGATCTCGTACCTCTGGTACATCAAGCGCGAGATGGGTTTCGTCAACAAGCTGTTCCGCGGTCTCGCCAAGCCGGAAGCGAGTCCGGACGAAATCTGCGGCGACAGCATCGAGAAGCCCTGGGTCGCGAGCGTGGAGGCCTTCGCGATCGGCGGCGGCTGCCAATACCTGCTTGCCACGGATTACGTCGTTGCCGCGAGCGATGCGTACCTCACGCTGCCCGCTCGCAAGGAGGGCATCATTCCCGGTGCCGCGAACCTGCGCCTGACGCGCTTCGTCGGGGACCGGCTGGCGCGGCAGCTCATCATGTATGGGCGTCGGCTCGAGTGCGACAGTCCGGAGGGGCGATTGATCTGCGACGAGGTCGTGCCGCCCGGTGAGATCGACGCTGCCATAGACCGCGTGGTCGAGGGGTTCACGAGCTCGGGCGTGGTGAGCGCCGCCGGAAACCGCCGCGCCTTCCGCGTCGCCGAGGAGCCGCTCGACCTGTTCCGGCGCTACATGGCGGTCTACGCCCGCGAGCAGGCCTATTGCCACTTCAGTCCGGCGCTGATCGCGAACCTCGAGCGGAATTGGAACGCGCAGCAGCGCAGGGCGTGACGGGTCAATCCTTCGGCCGCAGGTCGACGATCCGCTTGGCCTTGCCGAGCGAGCGCTCGATCCCGCCGGGTGGAACTGTCTCGACGTCGGCGGTGACACCGATCAGAGACTTGATTTTGTGAGCGAGCTCGCGGCCCGCCGCGGCGCGGGTGGCGTCATCTGCGGCATCGGCCCGAGCCTCGACCCGCACGGTCATGCGGTCGAGGCGCTGCTCTCGACGCAGCTCGATCAGGAAATGCGGCGTCAGGCGCTTGTCCTCGAGGATCAGCTCTTCGATCTGCGTCGGGAACAGGTTGACGCCACGCACGATGATCATGTCGTCGGAGCGGCCGGTGATCTTCTCGATCCGTCGCATGGAGCGCGCCGTGCCCGGCAGCAGCCGCGTGAGATCGCGCGTGCGGTAGCGGATCACCGGCATCGCCTCCCTGGTGAGCGAGGTCAGGACCAGCTCGCCGCGCTCGCCCTCGGGCAACACCTCGGCGGTCACGGGGTCGATGATCTCGGGGTAGAAATGGTCTTCCCAGAGGTGCAGGCCATCCTTGGTCTCGACGCATTCGGCGGCGACGCCGGGGCCGATCACCTCGGAGAGGCCATAGAGATCGACCGCATGCATGTCGAATCCGTGCTCGATCTCCGCACGCATGGCGTTCGTCCAGGGCTCCGCGCCGAAGATGCCGACCTCCAAGGAAGAGCGGCGGGCATCCAAGCCCTGGGCGTGGAACTCATCGAGGATCGCCAGCATATAGCTTGGCGTCACCATGATGATCTCCGGCTCGAAGTCCGCGATCAGGCGCACCTGTCGCTCGGTCATGCCTCCGGAAACCGGAATGACGGTGCAGCCGAGCCGCTCTGCGCCGTAATGCGCGCCGAGCCCGCCCGTGAACAGCCCATAGCCGTAGGCGACGTGGACCTTCATGCCAGGGCGCCCGCCGCTGGCCCGAATGCTGCGCGCCATCACGTTGGACCAGCTGTCGATATCGCCGGCGGTATAGCCGACCACGGTCGGCTTGCCCGTGGTGCCCGACGAGGCGTGCAGGCGAGCCAGGCGCTCGCGAGGCACCGCGAACATGCCGAAGGGATAGTTGGCCCGCAGGTCCTGCTTGGTCGTGAAGGGTAATTTGTGGAGGTCGGCGAGATCCGCGAGATCCTCGGGATGGGCACCCGCAGCACCGAAGGCGGCGCGATAGTGCGGCACGTTCTCGTAGGCATGACGCAGCGTCTGTTTCAGTCGCGCGAGCTGCAGGGACGCGATCTCGTCGCGTGAGGCGATCTCGATCGGGTCGAGCTCGTCGCGGCGGGGCGCCAGATCCGCGCCATTTCTTGTGGCCTTCGCCACCGAGTCCTCCCTTCGTTGCGCGGACCTGGCGAGGGTCCGGCGCACGAGTGGCGCTGTCAAGCGCGTGCGCTCAGGGTAATATATTTCCCGGAGGATATGCCATGCACCGCAGCACCGAGCGTTTCTTGACGACGCACACCGGTAGCTTGCCGCGACCGGAGGCGCTGATCCGCGCGATGTACGCCAAAGAGGAGGGCGTGCCGGTGGAGCGCGGCGCGCTCGCCGCGCAGGTGCGCGCCGCGGTGGCGGAGGTCGTGCGCAAACAAGGCGAAGCCGGTATCGATCTCGTCAACGACGGCGAGATGTCGAAGCCGAGCTACGCCACCTATGTGAAGGATCGCCTGAGCGGATTCGGCGGCACCGGCAATACCTTCGTTTATCAGGATCTCGCGGATTTCCCGAACCTCGCGAAGCGGGTGTTCGGGGATCCCGGCCGATCGCGCCGCAAGACGCCGGCCTGCAACGGTCCGATCGGCGTGCGCGACGCGGAGGCCGCGCCGACCGATGTCGACAACCTCAAGGCCGCGCTCGCGTCGGCGACGGCGACCGGCGCTTTCATGAGCGCGGCGTCGCCGGGCGTCGTCTCGCTGTTCTTCCGCAACGACCACTATCCGAGCCACGAGGCCTATCTCTTCGCGATCGCCGAGGCGATACGCCACGAGTACGAGACGATCGCCAAGGCAGGTATCACCTTGCAGATCGATTGCCCGGACCTCGCCATGGGTCGCCACATCCAGTATGCGAGCCTGAGCGTCGAGGAGTTTCGCAAGCGCGCGCGGATGCATGTCGAGGCGCTCAATCATGCGCTCACGGGCATTCCGCCGGAGCAGCTGCGGATGCATCTCTGCTGGGGCAACTACGAGGGCCCGCATCACTGCGACGTGCCGCTCGCCGACATCATCGACGTCGTGTTTCTGGCGAGGCCGAGCGCCATCTCGCTCGAGGCCGCCAATCCTCGTCACGCCCACGAATGGACCCTGTTCGAGCGCGTGAAGCTGCCGGCGGGCAAGGTGCTGATCCCCGGCGTGATCGAGTCCAAGTCCAACTTCATCGAGCATCCCGAGCTGATCGCGCAGCGCATCGCACGCTATGCGAAGCTGGTGGGGCGCGAGAACGTGATCGCCGGCAGCGATTGCGGCTACGGGACCTGGGTCGGTCAGGCCGCCGTCGATCCCGATGTGGTTTGGGCGAAGCTCACTGCCCTCACCGAAGGTGCGCGCATCGCCTCCCGGCAGTTCTGGACATAGCCGCGAACAGGCTCCGCTGGCTTACTCCTCCTCGTCCTCGTCGGGCAGGTCGTCGGCCGTCGCCTCCTGCACTTCGGACAGGTCTTCACCGAAGTTGTAAAGCACGCCGGCGACGAATTCGCCGCGGTCCACCATCGGGATGAAGATGAAATTGTCCTCGAGCTCGAAACCCACGGTCGGCATCCGCTTGGGGAGCATTTGTGGATCTTGGGCCTCGCGCCAGATGTCGCGCGCCTCGACCGCCACGTCCGACTCAAGTTTCACACGTTTGGCCATTGCTCGCTCCCGCCATCGTTTTTGCCTCGGCGCGGAAATTTCCGGCGCGGGGCACGGTCAGATCAGGGTCTGCATTGGCGCATCGAATTCCTCGTCGTCTTGCGCTTCGGCAGCGAGGATGTCGTAGACCTGGGCGACGCGCCCGGTGCGCGTCCGTCGCGCTTCCGCGCCGAGATCGTCGTCTGCGGTAAACCATTTCACAGCCTCGAGCACCTCAGCCTCCGTGGCGTGGGTCGAGATGATGCTGGTGATCACGTCATCCTCGAGCGGTCCTACGATCCGGACTACCCCGCTTGCGGTCGCGGGGGGCGCGTACCTCTCTCGCTGAGCCATGGTGTTCCTCTTGCCTATGACGCATTGAGACACCCCCGCCGGCCGGTAAGGGTTGGCCGACGGCGTGAGAGAGGACTTAGGTGCTGCGGGCGCCGCGAAAAGCCCCCGGACGGAGCTGACACATCGATCAGCCGCAGGTTGAACTCCCTGGGAAACTCCCGCGACCTTGCGGAGTGGCCGGCCTTGAGGCTGGCGGGCACGGCTTGCGCGAGGAGTGCCGCTCATAAGGGTACATACCCTGAGCCACAGGAGAGCGCTTCGCTGAAAATCTCGACGCGCAAGATCAGCACCCTTCCGAATGCGGGGTACCCAGATGGCCCCCAAAAGATCGCAGCGCCCTTCCACAGCCGTGCGTTCATAGAGCGTGACGGCAGGACGGTCATGAGGGCACGATGAGCGAAGACGTAATTCGATACTCCGCCTTACCTCTCACAGGCGACAAGGTCTCGATCGCATCGCCCTCGGTTGCCGTCGGGAACGCCTCGCTCGAGGCCACCCATGCTGGGCTCACCCTCTTCAGAGCGCTGATCGGATGCGCAGCTTTGGCATGTGAGGGTGCCGCCTCTCTGTGCGGCGCCGTCTGCCTCTGGGCCGCTCCCGCTCTTCTGCTTTATCGATACGGCCCCGACCAGATCCTCGATGCGCTCGCGCGCGCGCCGTTGCGTGGGACGCCACGCAATCTTCTGGTCCTATTCGCCACCCTCGCTTACTTCGTGGCGACCGGCCTAATGGTGGGATCGGTCACGGCGCGGCTTGCGTCTCGGCTCGGACGGCAGCGGGTCGTACTGCGCGTCGCCGTTGCTCCGCTGATCTTTCTCTCACTCGCGGCGACGGCGATTACCGCGGTTCCGTTCTTTCTTGGCGTACTCGTCCTGTGCTTCCCGTCTCTTTTGTGAATAAACCGCACGCATCACAATCCGGCTTATAACCGAGGGCCCGCTCACCGCTGCCCCGGGAACCGGATCGGATCGCGTGGAGTTGGCTGGGGGACTAGGATTCGAACCTAGACTGGCGGAGTCAGAGTCCGCTGTCCTACCGTTAGACGATCCCCCATCCGGGAGCCGGGCGGCTACATACCACAGCCGCGCCCTCTCTCAAAGTTGGTCCGCCGGACGCCCACGCCAAGGCCGGCAGGGGTTCCTCGTGGTCCGCCGGGACTTTGTGGGTTAAAGTTGTGACGGATCGCCCCTGGAGGACTCCGTGGACCGCGTCGCGACAGCGCCGACCGATGCCGGAATGAAGGCGGTTTCAGAAGAAATTCCAATTGGTTATGTGCCGCGGGAGACCTACGCGGCGCTCGATCTCGGGACCAATAATTGTCGGCTCCTGGTGGCGCGGCGGGCGGGCCGCGGCTTCCGGATCGTCGACGCTTTCTCGCGCATCGTGCGGCTCGGCGAGGGCATTGCGCAGAGCGGCCGCCTCTCGCAGGCGGCGATGGACCGGACCCTCTCCGCGCTCGCGGTGTGCGCCGATAAGATGGCGCGCCGCAAGGTCACCCAGGCGCGCGCGGTCGCGACGGAAGCCTGCCGGCGAGCCGACAACTGCGAGGCTTTTCTGGAGCGGGTGCGGGCCGAAACCGGCATCCCCATCGAGATCATCGCCAGCGACGAGGAGGCGAGGCTGGTTGTGGTGGGCTGCGCGCCACTGCTCGATCGCCGCGCTCCCTTTGCCGTCGTGCTCGATATCGGCGGCGGCTCGACCGAACTGGTCTGGCTGCGCGTGCCGCGCGACCCACGCCAGGCGCCTCAGCTGCTCGACTTCGTCTCGCTGCCCTATGGCGTCGTGACCTTGAGCGATGGCTATGACGGGCGCGCGGTGACGGAGCCGGTTTACGCCGCCATGGTGTCGGAGGTGCGGGCGGCGCTCGCGCCCTTCGAGCAATCGAACGCCATCGCGGGCCGGATTGGGGCGGGCGAGGTGCAGATGCTCGGCAGCTCCGGCACGGTGACGACGCTTGCCGCAATCCACCTGGAATTGCCGCGCTACAACCGGATCGCCGTCGACGGCAGCTCCCTGAGCTTCGCCGAGGTGGAGACGGTCTCGCGGGGACTTCTGAGCATGGGCTATGCGGCGCGCGTGGCCCATCCCTGCATCGGCGCCGAGCGCGCCGATCTCGTGCTGGCGGGCTGCGCCATTCTCGAGGCGATCTGCACACTATGGCCGGTCGGTCGCGTGCGGGTCGCCGACCGGGGCCTGCGCGAGGGCATTCTCCAGGGTCTCTTCGCGAGCTGTTGATACCTGACATGCGCAATCGCAGCGGGCGAGGGGGCGGACGCAAACGCGGCGGCGTGCCCACCACTGGGCGCGCGCCGGCGGTACGCGTCAAGACAGCGCGCCGGCGCTCGGCCTCCTCCACCCTTTGGCTCGCGCGCCAGCTCAACGATCCCTACGTCGCCGAGGCGCGGCGACTGGGCTATCGCTCCCGCGCCGCCTTCAAGCTCCTGGACCTTGACGAGCGCTTCCGGCTCTTGAAGCCGGGTGGACGCGCCGTGGATCTGGGCGCGGCTCCCGGCGGCTGGACGCAGGTTGCCGTCGCACGCACCCGCGCCGAGACAGGCAAGGGCCGCGTGGTCGGCATCGACATGCTCGCCATGGATCCGGTGCCAGGTGCCAAGCTTCTGCATGGCGATTTCCTCGGGGACGCGGCGCCCGAGGCGATCAAGGCGGCGCTCGGCGGCGCCGCCGATGTCGTGCTCTCCGACATGGCGGCGCCTGCGACCGGGCATGCCGCCACCGATCACTTGCGCATCATTGCGCTCGCGGAGGCGGCCTACGCCTTCGCAAAGGAGGTCTTGGCGCCCGGGGGCAGCTTCATCGCGAAGGTATTCCAAGGCGGCACCGAGCGCTCGCTGCTCGAGGCACTGCGACGCGACTTCGCATCCGTGCGCCACGCCAAGCCGCCCTCGAGCCGTGCCGAGTCGGCGGAGGTTTATGTGGTGGCGCTGGGCTTTCGCGGCCGCGCAAACCCTGCGGCAGATACATAACACCTGCGCGTGCCAAGCGGCTTCCCTTGCTGTCCTCATTGTGTATAGTGCGCCGCCAACCCATTGCGGGAGGCAGCATGGAATTCCGTCAGGCGCTTACCTTCGACGACGTGCTGCTTGTGCCCGCGGCCTCCGCAGTCCTCCCGACCGAGACCGACACGCGCACGCGGCTGACCCGCGAGGTGAGCCTTGGCATTCCCCTGATCTCCGCCGCCATGGATACCGTGACCGAGAGCGCGCTGGCGATCGCCATGGCGCAGGCGGGCGGGCTCGGCTGCATCCACCGCAACATGCCGATCGAGCGGCAGGCCGACGAGGTGCGCAAGGTCAAGAAGTTCGAGGCCGGTATGGTGGTGAATCCCGTCACCATCCATCCCGATGCCACGCTCGCCGATGCCCTGCAGCTGATGGCCGAGCACCGGATCTCCGGCATTCCCGTGGTCGAGCGCGGCACCACCAAGCTGGTGGGCATCGTTACCAACCGAGACGTACGCTTCGCCACCAATCCGAAGCAGCCGATCTCCGAGCTGATGACGCGCGAGCGCCTGGTCACGGTGCGCGAGACCGTCGACCGCGACGAGGCGAAGCGACTTCTGCACCAGCACCGCATCGAGAAGCTCATCGTGGTGGACGACCAGTACCGCTGCATCGGCCTGATCACCGTGAAAGACATCGAGAAGGCGCAGCGCTTCCCACACGCCTGCAAGGACGAACACGGCCGGCTCCGCGCCGCCGCGGCGACCGGCACGGGCGAGGACGGCCTCCGCCGCGCGGAGGCCTTGTTCGACGCCGGTTGCGATGTGCTGGTGATCGATACCGCCCATGGGCATTCGAGCCGCGTGCTCGACAGCGTCCGCCGCGTCCGCCGGCTCTCCAACTACACCCAGATCGTTGCCGGCAATATCGCGACCACCGAGGGGGCACGCGCGCTCGTTGATGCGGGCGCAGACGCCGTCAAGGTCGGGATCGGTCCGGGCTCGATCTGCACCACTCGGGTGGTCGCGGGCGTTGGCATGCCGCAGCTGACGGCGATCATGGACGCGGTCGAGGAGTGCCGCAAATCCGACGTGCCCGTAATCGCCGACGGCGGCATCAAGTTCTCGGGCGATCTCGCCAAGGCGATCGCGGGCGGCGCCGACTGCGCCATGCTGGGCTCGCTGTTCGCCGGCACGGACGAGGCTCCCGGCGAGGTGTTCCTTTATCAGGGCCGCAGCTACAAATCCTATCGTGGCATGGGCTCCGTGGGCGCGATGGCGCGCGGCTCCGCCGACCGCTATTTCCAGGAGGAAGTCTCCAGCACCTTGAAGCTGGTGCCTGAGGGCGTGGAGGGCCGCGTGGCGCACAAGGGGCCGGTGGGCAATATCGTGCACCAGCTGGTGGGCGGCTTGCGCGCGGCGATGGGCTACACGGGAAACCGCACGATCGCGGACATGCAGAAGAACGCCCGCTTCGTCCGCATCACCGCCTCGGGCTTGCGCGAGAGCCACGTCCACGACATCGCGATCACCCGCGAAGCCCCGAATTACCGGCAGGAGATTTGACTCCCGGCGCTCAGGTCGCGGCGGCCATCCAATTGCTCGACGAGATCGAGCGCGGCCGCGCGCCGGCCGACGACATCGTCGCGAGCTATTTCAGGCGGCACCGCTTCGCGGGCTCCAGCGATCGCGGCGCGATCTCCGGTCATATCTATGCCGTGCTGCGCCATCGCGCGGCCCTGGATTGGTGGATAGCCAAGGCCGGGCAGGGGCTCGCGGCGGACGGGCGACATCGTGCCTTGGCCGCCCTGGTGCTCGCGGAGAACTGGACGCCGAGACAGATCGATGAGGCCTGGGACGGCGATCGCTTTCGCCCGCCGCCCCTCGGGCCGCAGGAGCGCGAGCTCGTCGAGGCGCTGGTGGGCGAGGCGTTGGAGCGGCCGACCATGCCGGCCGCCGTGCGCGGCAACTTTCCGGACTGGCTGCACCCCTATCTCGAGCGCGCCTTCGGCGGCGGGCTCCATGAGGAGATGGCCGCACTTAATACCGAGGCGCCGCTGGATCTCCGGGTCAATCGCCTCAAAGGCGACCGCGAGGCCGCGCGCGTCGCCTTGCGGCACGAGGACATCAAGGCCATGCCGACGCCGTGGTCGCCGCTGGGATTGCGGGTGCGCGAGCGGATCCCGCTCGCAACGCTCGAGGCGTTCCGCGAAGGACTGCTGGAGGTGCAGGACGAGGGCTCGCAGCTCGCGGCGCTGCTGGCGGATGCGCGGCCGGGCATGCGCGTCGTCGATTTCTGCGCGGGCGCCGGCGGCAAGACTCTGGCGCTGGCGGCTCAGATGGGGAACCGCGGACACCTGATTGCGTGCGACATCTCGGCCTCGCGCCTGGAACGCGCGACCCAGCGATTGCGCCGAGCGGGCGCCAGCATCGTGCAGCGCCGGCCGCTCGCCAGTCATCGGGACAAATGGGTCAAGCGGCACGTGGGCTCCTTCGACCGCGTCCTCGTCGACGCGCCGTGCACGGGGATCGGCACCTGGCGCCGCAATCCCGATGCGAAATGGCGCCTCAAACCGGAGGACGTGACGGAGCTGGCGGCGCTTCAGGCCGACATCCTTACGAGCGCGCAGCGCCTGGTGAAGCCGGGTGGCCGGCTCATCTACGTCACCTGCTCGCTGCTCGCTGAGGAGAACGAGCTGCAGGTCGACCGGTTCCTCGCGAGCCACGCTGATTTCAAGCTCGTGCCGATCGCCCAGGTCTGGGCGGAGACGGTAGGCACCGCGTGCCCCGCCGACGGCGGCATGCTCCGCCTCACCACCGCCCGGCACCACACCGACGGCTTCTTCGTCGCGATCATGGAGCGGGCTCCGGCGGCAAAGTCGGAGAAGCCACCGACATGATCGCTGCGTGGAGCAGCGCCGAGTCGGCTTCTTTAGCGGCGAGATCGCTCGTGACGTCGACGAGGCGGCTTGTGATTTCAAACGCGTGCGGCACTCGCTTGCGCCGGGTCGCACGAGCATCGATAGTGCGGCCCCAAGACCAAAGGGCCCGTCGCCCATGACCGACCGCGTCCTCATCCTCGATTTCGGCAGCCAGGTGACCCAGCTCATCGCGCGCCGATTGCGCGAGAACGGGGTCTACTGCGAGATCCACCCGTTCAGCCTGGCGCCGGAGCGCGTCAAGGCCTTCGAGCCCAAGGCGATCATCCTCTCGGGCGGACCCGCCTCCGTGCACGAGGCGAATTCGCCGCGCGCGCCCCAGGAGGTGTTCGAGATGGGCGTGCCGGTGCTCGGCATCTGCTACGGGTTCCAGGCCATGTGCGAGCAGCTCGGCGGGCGCGTCACCGGCTCCGACCACCGCGAGTTCGGCCGCGCCTTCATCGAGGTGACCGGCGAGAGCGCGCTCTTCGAGGGGCTCTGGCCCAAGGGCGCCCGCGAGCAGGTCTGGATGAGCCACGGCGACCGCGTCGACGCGCTGCCGCCGGGCTTCCGGTCCGTGGCTGTGAGCGAGGGCGCCCCCTTCGCCTCCACGGCCGACGACCGCCGGCGCTTCTACGGCGTGATGTTCCATCCCGAGGTCGTGCACACGCCGCAAGGCGGTGCGCTCCTCAAGAACTTCACGCACCAGGTCGCGGGCTGTCGCGGCGATTGGACCATGGCGGCCTTCCGCGCGCAGGCGGTTCGGCGCATCCGGGAGCAGGTCGGCAAGGGCCGGGCGATCTGCGGCCTCTCCGGCGGCGTCGACAGCGCGGTCGCGGCCGTGCTGATCCACGAGGCGATCGGCGACCAGCTCACCTGCATCTTCGTCGACACCGGCCTCTTGCGCCAGGACGAGGGCGCCGAGGTCGTGAGCCTGTTCCGCGACCACTACAACATCCCGCTGATCCATCGCGATGCGAGCGCGCTTTTCCTGGAAAAGCTCGCGGGGGTCACCGATCCCGAGCGCAAGCTAAAGATCATCGGCGCGACCTTCATCGATGTGTTCGCGGAGTAATGAAAAAAGATCGGCGGCGCCGATTTCCTTGCGCAAGGCACGCTCTATCCGGACGTGATCGAATCCGTGAGCTTCACCGGTGGGCCCAGCGTCACCATCAAGTCGCACCACAACGTCGGCGGCCTGCCGGAGCGGATGAACCTCAAGCTCGTCGAGCCCCTGCGCGAGCTCTTCAAGGACGAGGTGCGCGCGCTCGGCCGCGAGCTGGGATTGCCCGAGAGCATGGTGAAGCGGCATCCGTTCCCGGGTCCCGGCCTCGCGATTCGGATTCCCGGCGAGATCACGGAGGAGAAGCTGGCGCTCCTGCGCAAGGCCGATGTGATCTACATCGAGGAGATCCGTGCCGCCGGGCTCTACGACGCGATCTGGCAGGCTTTCGCCGTGCTGCTCCCGGTGCGCACGGTCGGCGTCATGGGCGACGGCCGCACCTACGACTACGCCTGCGCACTCCGCGCGGTCACCTCGACCGACGGCATGACCGCCGATTATTTCCCCTTCCCGCACGAGTTCCTGAGCCGTGTTGCGACCCGAATCATCAACGAAGTCCGGGGCATAAACCGCGTCACCTACGACATCACTTCGAAGCCCCCGGGCACGATCGAGTGGGAGTGAGGGGGACTACTGTGGAGTAAAATAGGATAGGACAGCTACACGTGGACATGCGCTGCGCCGCGTGTGGCGAAGTGGTGGCTCCGGGAGACGTAACGGGCGACCGGGAAGTGCGTCGGTCGAATATCGTCCGTACCGAAGCCTGATCGAGCTATCGGCAAAGTGCTGACGGTATTTTTTGCTGAGCCGAATGTGGCTCGTTGAGGCGGTCACTCAAAAATTGACCGATTGACGCTGATGGTCGCTGAAACCGGGCAAATTTTGAATCGTCGAGATTCGCCTTTTGAGTCAAGAACGAAGAATTCTGACGGATCCGGCAGTCAGTCCTTCGACATGCGCGGAAAAATTTGCGGCGAAAAATCAGCGCATTATCGTGACCCAAAACAATTGAGTGGGAGTGAGGGATCTTAAGAGCGCTGGTTATGAGCGACCGGAAATCAAAACCGCGCCGTCGTGGTACTTCAGCCCGGCGCGGTCGCCGCCCCAAAGGTCTTCAGATATTTCATCCCCGTATCGCACATCACCGTGACGATGGTTGCGTTGGGGCCCAGCTGCTTCGCCAATCGCAAGGCGGCGGTGACGTTGGCGCCGGTGGAGGTGCCGGCGAAGACGCCTTCTTCGCGGGCGAGGCGGAGGGCCATGGCGACGGCGTCCTCGGTGGAGACCCGCTCGATGCCGTCGGCGACACCGTCTCGCCAGAGCGGCGGCACGAAGCCCACGCCGATGCCGTCGATCTTGTGAGCGCCAGCCTGTCCGCCTGACAGAACCGGAGATTCCGCGGGCTCCACCGCGACGATGCGGATGCGCTCGTTGTGACGACGCAAGGCTTTGCCGGTGCCGCGCAGCGACGCCGCGGTGCCCACGCTCTGGACGAAGCCGTCGATCGCACCGGCGGTTTGCGTCCAGATCTCCTCGGCCAATTTGTGATAGGCCGCGAGCTGGTCGCCGTTGTTGAGCTGATCGGTCCAGAAGCCGCCGGTTCTCGCCGCGATGACGCGGGCGGCCTCGATCATGTCGCGGGTCAGCTTCTCCGTCATGCGTCCGCTGTCGCTGGGCACGATCTGGAGCTTGGCGCCGAGCAGTCTCATGTGATCGAGCTTCTCGCGGGTGAACGCGTCGGAGGTGACGATGTCGAGCGGGTAGCCCTTCACCGCGCAGACCAGCGAGAGAGAGACGCCGGTGCTGCCGCCCGTATACTCGACGACCGAGCCGCCGGCCTTGAGGCGTCCATCCGCTTCCGCTGCCTCGATCATGGCGAGCGCCATCCGGTCCTTCATGCTGCCGGTGGGGTTCTCGCTCTCGAGCTTTAGCAGGATGCGAGCGCCGCTCTTGAGTCGGATGTGGCGCAACGCGAGGAGAGGGGTGTCGCCGATGCAGCGCAGGATGTCGCGCCGCACGTCGCTCATGACAGCACCAGGAGGGTCGAGGTGCCGTGCGCCAGCACCTTCCCGTCCATGCTCAGCACCTTGGCCTCCGCCGAGATGACCTGTCGGCCACGCGCTACCACACGTCCCTCGGCGCGGACGCGGCCGGTGTCCTTGGTGATGGGACGGGCGAGATTGCCCTTGGTCTCGATCGTGGCGTAGCCGGCTCCAGCCGGCAGCAGGGAATGGGCCGCGCAGCCGGCGGCGCTGTCGATCAGGGTCAGCGCCCAGCCGCCGTGCACGCCGCCCATGGGGTTGAGCAGGTGCGCGCCGGGCTCGCCCTCGAAGGCGGCGAAGCCATCACCGACCTCGACGATCCAAAACGACAGAGTCTCGCAGATCGGCGGCTGCGGCAGCCGGCGGTCGACGATCGCCTGAAGGATCTGCCGACCGGTCTTGCCGGCGACCTCGGCCGGGGTCGCAAGGCCGTATGTGATGCCGCTGGTGGGGCTCATTGATCGCTTCCTTTGCAGATACAATTGATGTATATGCATACATCCATGAGCGCCACGAGGCAACCACCCAAGATGCTCCGCGTCGACGCCCGCGCCGTGATCGAAGTCTGCGCCGGCTGGAACGCCCGGCTGGCCGCGCGGCGCATCACCCAGTTCCTCGAGCGCGAGATGGCCGGAAGCGGCCTCGGCGTGGCGCAGCTCGGCCTGATGGCGCAGATCGCCGCCGCCGCCGACGACACGCTGAGTGCGCTTGCCGAGCGCACCGGCCTCGATCAGTCGACGCTATCGCGCAACCTGCGCACGCTCGAGAGCGAGGGACTGGTTGAGATTGCCGCGGTC
>DASZHJ010000314.1:0-11281 GCA_035938015.1 Allostellaceae bacterium | reverse complement strand
TCGATCGTCAATTGTTCCGAGCCTACCCACAGTGTGAGAAGATGAAGGGCAAGCTCGAGCGCGGCGCCTGCATCAACGACGCCGCCGGCGTCACGAACCAGTAAACAAGGAGCTCACGAGCGCGATCGGCATCGCTCGCAGGAGAGCGATGCCGACGGCTCGCTTCCATCTCGCAGACGCTTGCGCGGGCACGATCATCGGCCCGGGCAGGTCGGCTGAATTGGGCCGTCCGCGTTAACCCTGTTAGCTCGCACGAATTTAACTCTATATGCACCAATCCGGTTAAAGCTGGAGCATCCGCCTCCGCGAAGACCGGGCGTTTGTGCGCCCGATCGACGCTCGGCCGGGGTCGCGGCGCGGCAAAGAGCCCGCTTGCAACCGAAGGATGGTTTTTTGACCGCTATGTCCGAGCGCGGCATGTTCATGGTCTCCGGCGGGGTGGTCATTCCCGTCGAGACAGGTGCCCCTGCGGAATTCTTGGACCAGCCCTCCGGTGATTTCGGCGTGCTCGATCACCTCGCGCTGAGCCACCGCGCCATCATCGGCCGGATCGGCGGCACGAGACTCGACCTTTGCCTGAGCGGCGAGGATTTCGATCGCAAGAGCATGGCCGCGATGATCGAGCGCCTGGAACGCGGTCCGCCGAGTTTGCCGGTGCGCATCCGCTGGTTCCTCGGGGGCTGGCTCATGGAGGAGTTTCCGGACGCCGCTGCGGCGGCGACGCGGCTCCGGCAGATCGCCTCCGAGGCACTCACAATCCCGAAAGCGCGGCTGCGGCTGGCGGCGCTCGATCCCACCACGCCCTGCCCGCGCACCGGCAATCTCTATGAGCTCTGGCGACAGCACGCGGGCCATCTCTCCAGCGATTTCATCGCGGATGCCGGAAATGCCGGGGTCTTGGACCGGATGTTCGCCCTGGAGCACGACGATGCCAACGGGTGGATCGTTCGCTTCATGGGAGACGGCATCGGCATCTTCGCGGCCCAGCGCGGCGATGTCGTAGGACGCCCGTTGGCGACGACCTCGGTCGACCACGACTACACCAATTGGGTCGAAAGCCATCACGCGTCCGTTCTGGAGTCCGGCGAGAGCCGGTACGATCACGTGGACGCCATCCTCTCGACCACCGCCAAGCGCCCGACGCGCGTACGCTATCGGCGCAGGCTGCTCCCCTTCACGAGCCAACACGGCAAGCTCCTCGTGGTCGGCTACAGCGCGCTCACCGGCGATCTCGCACTGCCGCTCTGAGTCCGCCGGTCAGCGAGCGGCTGGCTCCGCCACCACCGCTTCGGCCTCGATCTCGATCTCGTAGTCGCCGACCAGAGCCGAGGTCTCGATCAGGGTGTTCGCGGGACGGACGCGGGCGAAGTAGCGGCCATGCACCCGCGAGGCAGCCTCCCATTGCGCGGCGTCTCGCAGATATATGCGGGTGCGGATCACGTCCTCGAGCGAGCCGCCGAGCGCCGCGATGCTCGCGGCGATCTTGTCGAGGATGTACACGGTCTGGCCCGCGACATCGCCGGGGCAAACCACCTTGCCGCCGCCATGCGTCGCGGTGGTGCCGCTCACCAGGATGCGATCGCCCACCCGGACAGCGCGGCTGTAGCCACCGATCGGCTCCCAAAGGCTGCCGGAATCGATCCGGCGGCGGTCGGGGCGCGCCTCCATCGGCACCGATTTGTAGACCGACGGGATCTTGTCGAGATGGTGGCTCAGATCGCCCGATGCCGTGAGGTAGGGTGGACGCCGATACTCGTCGCCGCAATCGCCGGGAATGCGCTTGGCTCGAGCCAGCGCGCGCTCGATCGCATCGCGGTCAGAGTCATCCAGTGCGAAGCTGAAGGCGCGGAGATTGTCCGCACGATGCTCCCGCTCGCCCAGACGCGCGCCGACGATGACGGCGGCAACGGCCGGCTGGTCCAGCACCCAGCGCGTCGCGACATTGGCGATGGAAACCGCGTGCTTGCGCGCGATCTCCGCGAGCGCCGCCAGGATGCCCTGGAAGATTTCCCAGCCGCCGATGGCGTCGATGAAGCGGAGGTACTTCATCTTGCTCCAGTCATCGACGGCCGCGGGCCGAGACGCAGCAAGCCAGCGGTCGCCGAGGAAGCCGCCGGCGAGCGTGCCATAGGCGAGCAGCTTGATGCCGTGTTCCCGGCAGAACGCGCTCATCTCCCCGGCGGCTCTGGGATCCAGCAGTGAGCAGCAGACTTGGTTGGAGACTACGGGTATCCCGTGCTTCACGAGGACGCGGAGGTGGTCGGTGTCGAAGTTGGTGACGCCGAGCTCGGTGATCTTGCCTTCGCGCCTGAGCGCCGCAAGCTCCGTCATGGCGTCGAGGTAGCCTGGATGCTCAAAGCTCCACCAATGAAATTGCAGGAGGTCGATAGCCGACACGCCCAAGCGCTCGAGGCTGCGTTGCACGCCGGCCCGCACGATCTCGGGCATCATCGCCCCGGGCTCGGGGCACCATTTCGTCAGCAGCCGGGGCCGGCTTTTCGCGCGCGCGTACCGCCTCGCGCAGTGAGCGGCGATCAGCTCGGCGCTTCCGTAGTGATCGGCCATGTCGAAGGTATCGAACCCGGCCTCGACATAGTCCGCCATCGCCGATGCTGCCCCTTGCGGGTCGACAGGCCGGCCGCCGCGCTCCATGTCGGCGATTTGCCAGAGGCCGGTAACGATCCGGCTGATGTCCAGCCCCGGTGCCAGCGCGCAGCGGGGTGGAGAGAGCGGGGCGGTCGCCGCCATTTCGCCCGGCGGGCGAGATCGGTGCGGGTTATTTGCTGATTTGTTTGATCAGCTCGTCCACCTTCTCGCGCGACGTCTCGCCCGTCGTCGTCACCTGGCCGTTCTGGATCCGCCAAAGGCGGAACGGGCCCGTGATGTCGCCATTCTTGTCGAATTGCACGGCGCCGATCACGCCGACATAGCGGATCGGCTGGTGCTGGCCGATGAGCGCGAGCGCTTGCTTCAACTGGTCCGGCCCGGCGTAGACCACGGTGCCCTTATCGTCGAGCACTTTTCGGATGGCGTCGCGGATCGCCGCTGGCGTCGCGCTGCCGGCCTGGGCGATGGCGAGCGCGGCGATGATCGTGGCGTCATAGGTACGGTCCACCGCCGGCGCCTGCCAGTCGAACCCGGCGAAGCTGTTGAAGGCCTTGGCGAAATACTCGGTGGAGGGCGACTTGTCGGTGCCCGAGGAGGTGCCGTAGGCGTCAATAAGATATTGCGCGCCCACGTTCTTGATGAACTCCTCGCTGTTCATGCCGTCGTTCAGCATGAATTTTTGCACGCCGCCCTGCGAGATCCAGTTTCGCGCGATGGTGGCGCCGTCGCCCGGCGTCGAGACGAGGTAAAGCGCATCGGGCTTCTCCGCCATCGCCTTGGTCACCTCCGGCTGATAGGAGGGCTGGTTCTCGTTGTAAGGGACTTGGGTCAGGATGGTGCCGCCGAGCGCGGTATAAGCCTTGGCAAACTCGCGCACCATGTTGGTGCCGAAGTCGTTGTTGACGTGGATAACTGCCAGTTTCTTAAATCCGACGTCGAGCGCGTACTTGGCGGCGACGGTGCCTTGCAGCGCGTCCGAGGTAATGGTGCGAAACCACCAGCCGCCGGTCTTTCCCTGCTCCGCGAGGTTCGTGAAGCTGGGCGAGGAGGAGGCCGGCGAAATCTGCACCACGCCGCTCGGCGCCGTGACCGAGGTCAGGATCGGTATCGACACCGAGGAGATGATGCCGCCGATGATCACCGGCACCTTCTTGATTTCGACCAGCTGCTTGGCGACGTCCGCGGCTACGTTGCCCTGGCTCTGCGCGTCGCGGATGTCGGCCTCCAGCGTGCAGCCGTTTACGCCACCGGCGGCGTTGATGTCGCGCAACGCCAACTCCACGGCTTTCGAGGCTTTTTGGCCGTACTCGCCGGCTGGGCCCGTCAGCTCCATCACGACGCCGATGGTGGTGGTGCAGGCAGAAAAAGCCGCCTGCGGCGCCAAGCCAGAGGCAAATGCGAGGCTGAAAGCCGCTGTAGCTGCAAATCTCTTCATGGCACCTTCCCCTTGTTGTCGCGATCCCTCGCGTGCCTGTGCTACGCGGGGGCTGTGTTGAGATCGTATTTCATGATCCTGCCGTGCGGGCCCTCTCGGTCGCGCTCGAGCTCGAAAGTGTCGCCCTTCGGGCCTCTGCGCTCCGACAGGATCGCGGCGAGCGCGGCATTGTCGTCTGCATCGAGGCGCAGCCGGTCCACGGCCAAGGTATCGGCGAGGTGCCGAGCGTTGCGTGCGCCGACGATGACGCCCGCCACCTGTGGGCGATCGAGCACATAGCGTGTGGCGACCGCGCCGATGCCCACCGCGTGCTTGCGGGCGATGCGCTTCAATAGCCGGAGCAACGCCTGGAACAGATCCCAGCCGCCGAAGTCATCGATGATCAGCTTGTATTTGGTGAGCGAGCGGTTCTCCAGTGGACCCTTGGGCTCCGGTTGGCCGAGCCAACGCTCGCCGAGAAATCCGCCTGCGAGCGCCCCATAGCAGAGCAAGCCGATGCCATGGCGCGCGGCCAGTGCCACGAGCCCGTTCTCCGGCCGCGCATCGAGCAGGGAATACTGCACTTGCATGCTCGCCAGTTTCATGCCCGCATCGAGCAGGACGGCGGTATGGGGCATATCGAAATTGGTGCCGCCGAGCTGATCGATCTTGCCGGCCATCTGGAGTTCCGTAAGGCAATACGCGGTCTCCGCCAAGTGGGGCACCGCGTAATTCCACCAATGGAACTGCACGAGATCGAGGCGCTCTTGCCGCAGACGCCGTCGCGAGCGGTCGATGATGGTTTCCACGTAGGCGCGGTCGACGCGCGCGAGAACGCTCCAATCCGGCACGAATTTGGTGTGGACCTTGATCCGGTCACCCGCTTCGCGTCCGCGGTCCCGCCGATATCGCTCCCGGAACATTCCGACCAGCTCCTCGACCCCGGTGTAGATATCGGCGCAATCGAAGCCGGTTATCCCAGCGTCGGCGAAGGCGATCATATCCGCGACGGCCTGCTCCGCATCGGCATCGGTACCGCCATGACCTTGAGAGAGCTGCCACCCGCCCTTCAAGAGCCGGGAGACGCGGTAACCGGGCGCGAGCTCGACGGTTTCGATCATGGCCGGGAAGGCAGGGGCACGCGGCTGGTCTCCGCGTGCCGGAAGGTCCGCTTGCCCAAGCGCGTGATTCGAAACCGCGCCCCGCACAGCGGGTCCGGGCAGGCGATCTCGGCGTCCGTCGTCATCCAGTCGTTCGGGTGCGTCTCGCGCTGCTTTGCGGGCAGTACCGGTAGGATCGCAGCCAGTGAATAAAGCGGGAAGCTCTGGCCCGGAGGGAAGGACAGGTTCTCGCCCGAGAGCAAGAAATAGTCGCCGACCTTGTGGTTGCACACCATGGGCCGTTCGCCCGCCACCACGTCAACGCGAAGATCGTAGAGTGTGAACTCATCCGCCGCCATCGGGCCTCGCAATCCCGCGCTGGATCGCCTGATGAAATCGTAGGCCCGGCGCGCGCGCAATCAAATTCGCCCTGGCTTCCCGCGCCTGCCGCAAATGGGTGGGCGGGACGCTGCAGCGAGCGCTTGCCCCGCTCGGTCAGCATTCCCTATAGGATTGCCCCTCGGTTCATAGCGGCTGGCGCAGGGGACAGATCGCGGATGTTGCGGGTGAACGAGCTGAGCAAGGAGTTCGGCGGCGTCAAGGCGGTCGACGCCGTCTCGTTCGACCTCGCTCTCGATCGGATCACGGGGTTGATCGGCCCCAACGGTGCGGGCAAGACCACTTTGTTCAATCTTATCGCCGGCAGCCTGCGACCCAGCAGCGGCAGCGTGACGTTCGAGGGCGAGCGTATCGACGGCCGGCCCCCACACGCGATCTTTGCCGCCGGTATCGCCCGGACTTTTCAAATCCCGCGGCCTTTCGCGGCGATGACTGTACTCGAGAACTTGATGATGGCACCGCGCCGGCAGAGCGGCGAGCGCTTTTGGAAGAATTGGCTCGAGCCGCGCCACATCATCGCGGAAGAACGGACGCTGCGGGAGCGGGCGCGAGCGTTGCTGACCTTCGTGGGTCTGGAGATGCTCGCGAACGAACCCGCGCGCGTGCTGTCCGGCGGACAACGCAAGTTGCTCGAATTCGCGCGCGTGCTGATGGCCGAGCCCAAGCTGATCCTGCTGGACGAGCCGGGAGCCGGGATCAATCCAGCTCTGTTGGCAACGCTGATCGAGAAGATCTCCGCGGTCCGAAAGAGCGGAATCGGGTTCCTCATCATCGAGCACAACATGGATCTCGTAATGAGCCTGTGCCAGCCGATCCTCGTGCTGGCGAATGGCGCCTTGCTGCTCGAGGGCAATGCGGACGAGGTGCGCCGCGATCCGCGCGTGCAAGATGCCTATCTCGGCGGAGCAGCAGCGTGAGCGCTGGACCCACGCTCGCGGTCGATGCCCTGGTCGCCGGATACGAGCCTGATCTGCCGATTGTTCGCAATGCCTCCCTTCATGTGGAGGCTGCTGAGATCGTCGCGCTGCTGGGACCCAACGGCGCCGGCAAGTCCACCCTGGTCAAAGCCGTGGCGGGCCTCGTGCCGGTGTCGGCCGGCACGGTCCGGTTCGAAGGCCGCGATATCACGGGGAGACCCGCTCATCGTTTGATCGGCGAGGGCTTGGCCTTCGTGCCGCAGACCGAGAACATCTTCACCAAGCTCACGGTCGCGGAAAACCTGGCGCTGGCGGGCCATCGCCTCGGTCGGCGGCTGCGCGAGCGCGTGGACGCGGTATTCGCGCTGTTTCCGGACCTCGCCCGCCAGCGCGGCCTCGGTGCGGGGCGACTCTCTGGCGGCCAGCGCCAAATGCTCGCCTGCGCTCGCGCTCTCATCGTGGAGCCGCGGCTGCTGATGCTTGATGAACCCTCGGCGGGGCTGGCACCGGTGATGGTCGCGCAACTCTTCGCCAAACTCCGGGAGGTGCGGGCCGCGGGCATTACGATTTTGTTGGTCGAGCAGAACGTCAAGGCGGCGCTCGCGCTCGCCGATCGCGGTTACCTCCTGGTGGATGGTCGTCCTCGCCTGAGCGGCCCGGCGGTCGCCATGGCCAGCGACCCCGCTCTCGCCGGTCTTTATCTTGGGAGCGCCGCCTGATGCTGCAGCTCTTCGCGGACGGGCTGATCCAGGGCGCCATGGTGAGCCTCGGGGCCATCGGCCTCACACTGACATACTCGATCCTGCGCTTCGCCAACTTCACCCAGGGCGAGCTCGTGACCGGAGGTGCCTACGCCGCGTTGATGGCGCTCGCGGGATTTGCCGGAACGGCGCAGCGGGCCGGGACTTTTGCCGGGCTGTCCTTCGGCTGGCCCATGCTCGTCGCCCTGCTTCTCGCGATGCTGGCGACGGGCGGTCTGGCGCTGACGATCGAGTGGCTGCTGTTCGGTCGACTGCGCCGGCATGGCAGCGCCATTACCTTGGTGATCGCCAGCTTCGGCGCATCGCTGGCGCTGCGCAATCTGATCGCCTTTGGGTTCGGTCCGCAGCCTCAGTATTTCAGTCGCGATTTGCAGATCGCCATCCCCATCATGCCCGGCGTGCGCCTCACTCCCGATCAACTTTTTCTGGTGGGAGTGACGGCGGCATTGGTGGCGGCCCTGCATTTCTTCCTCACGCGAACGACGCTCGGTCGCGCGATGCGGGCAACCGCTGAGAATCCCGCCTTGGCGATGCTGATCGGGATCGACGTGCGAGCCGTCGTGCGCTGGACCTGGCTCGTGGGCGGAGCGCTCGCGGCGGTTGCCGGCGTTTTCCTTGGCCTTACCGTGCAGGTCCGCCCAAGCATGGGGTTTGACCTGCTGCTGCCTCTCTTCGCCGCGGCGATCCTCGGTGGCATCGGCAACCCCTACGGCGCGGTGCTCGGTGGATTGCTGATCGGGCTCGCCGAGAGCCTCTCGGTGCCATGGGTGGGCTCGGAGTACCGCCAGGCCGTCGGCTTCCTCGTCATGTTGGCCGCGTTGCTATGGCGGCCGCAGGGCCTGCTGGGCGAGCGCGCGTGATGGATGGCTATATCGCCTATGGCGTGTTCTTTCTCACGGTGGCCTCGATCTACGCTCTGGTCTGCCTTGGCCTCAATCTGCAATGGGGCGCGACGGGTTTATTCAATGTCGGCGTCGCCGGTTTCTTCGCGGTCGGCGCCTATGCGACAGCGATCCTCACTTGTCCGGATTTCCCCGGTCAAGTCGGCGGTTTCTCGCTGCCGGTGCCAGTGGGTTGGCTGGGCGCGCTTCTTGCCGGGGGCCTTGCAGCACTGCTGGTGGGCCTGCCGACCTTGCGGCTGCGCGACGATTACCTGGCCATCAGCACGTTCGGCATCGCCATCGTGATCCAGCTCGTCGCGCTCAATTTCCAGCCTCTCACCGGCGGTGCCCTCGGTATCAATTTCATCCCGCGACCGCTGGCCGCCTGGTTCAGCGATGCGGGCGGCTACGGCATCTTCTATCTCGCCGTCGTGGCGGCGATCGTCAGCGCCGCCTATTGGGCGCTGGAGCGGTTGGTGCGCAGTCCCTGGGGCCGCGTGCTGCGCGCGATCCGCGAGGATGAAGCGGCCGCGGCCGCATTGGGCAAGAGCCCCGCGGTTTTTCGGCTGCAGGCCTTCGTCCTCGGCTCCATGCTCATGGGGCTCGCTGGCGGACTCCACGCGAGCTTCTACGGTTTCATCTCGCCCGCCGACTTCCAGCCGATCCTTACGTTTCAGGCATGGACCATGCTTGTTCTCGGCGGCTCCGGCAACAATCGCGGCGCCCTCGTCGGAGCCGTCGCCGTGTGGGCACTGTGGAGCGCGAGCGGCGCGTTATTGCATGCCGTCCTGCCCGCCGACTTGCAGGTGCGGGGTGCAGCGCTGCAGATCGTGCTGATCGGCGTCGTGCTTGCGGCTGCCCTGCTGTTCCGGCCGCGGGGCCTCATCGGCGAAGAGCCGATCGTGTCCCGCCACGCCCGGCTTTGATGTCAGTCGGAGGCGCGCCGTGCCGCCGCCATTTGTAATCCGCGGTCAACGAGCCGGGTCCCAATCCCTTCTGCGCCTGGGCCTCGCACTTATGCCTCAGGCCCGGTGCCAGTCACCAGAAGAGGCATTTGGTTCAAATACTCGCGAAAACGGCCGTGGGCCGGGGTCCCTTTTAGGCCTTGGTAAGGGGCAACGGCGCTACAACGTCAGCATGGAGCCCATGCAGACCAACGCCGCCTACGCTGAAGGCTATGCACACGGCAGCATTCTGCTCCTGGCCATGCGGCAGGGTGGGATTATGCCGGACCGCGTGCGCGCTATTCATGCCCGGTACCTCGCGCAGGCCCAAATACCAGATCCCGCCGACTGCGGGCGTGCCTATGTCGCGGGCTTCCGCGATGCGGTCTCCGACAATCTGCCCTGTCCGCCCCACGACATTCCGGAAATTCTGCCGCGCCGGCAGGTTGCCTAACGGGCACCGTCGACAGCCTCAGCCTCTTAGTTTGAATTTGCATCGCCGATCGGGCGCCGCTACACAGGCGCCCATGGCAGCCATTCGCGTCGGCATCGGCGGGTGGGTTTTTCCACCCTGGCGTGGCGTCTTTTACCCGCCGGGCCTGGCGCAGTCGCGCGAGCTCGCTCACGCTAGCCGGCAAGTCTCCTCGATCGAGATCAACGGCACGTTCTACGGCTCCCAAAAGCCGACGAGCTTCCAGAAATGGTACGCGGAGACGCCCGAGGATTTCGTCTTCTCGGTCAAGGGGCCGCGCTACGCGACCCACCGCCGCGCGCTTGGCGAGGCGGGATCCTCCGTCGAGCGCTTCTTTGCGAGCGGCGTGCTGGAGCTGCGCGAGAAGCTCGGCCCCATCCTCTGGCAATTTCCGCCGACCACGGTGTTAGACGAACAGAACTTCGCGGCTTTCTTGGATCTCCTGCCGACCGAGCTCGATGGCAGACTGCTCCGGCACGTGGTCGAGGTCCGCCATCCTAGCTTCGCCGCGCCCGGGTTCATCGCTTTGCTTCGTCGAAAGGGCGTCGCGCTGGCGTTTGTCGATGACAAGGGCCGGCCGGCGATCCAAGACGTCACCGCCGATTTCGTTTACGCGCGCTTGCGCCGCTCGGAGTCGGATGAGCCGACGGGCTATCCTCGCGCGGCGCTCGATGCATGGGTCGAGCGGTTCCGGACCTGGGCCGACGGCCGTGAGCCCGCGGATGCCACGCGCCATCACCCGGATAGCGCAAAGGCGGCGGCGCGCGACTGCTTTGTCTACTTCATCAATGGCGCGAAGATCCGTGCTCCCGCGGCGGCTGTCGCCTTCCTGGATAGGCTGTCGCGGAAAAAATAAGGCAGACCCGCAGCCCCGTTCATTGGAGTGACCGCGCATGGAGCCACTGCGCGACTTCGGCCAGCGCCTTGTCCTCTCCGATCTTGCCCAGGAGCTGCAAGCCCAAAGGCATACCCTCCGCCGAGCGCCACATCGGGACGGTGATCGCGGGCATCTGCAGAGCGGTCCAGAACCGGCTCATGACGGCATCGCCGGTGCCCGCGAGCGGCGGCGCGATGCCGGTCGCCGCGGGCAGCAAGACCGCGTCCCAGCCGGCCGAGAGCTCCTCGAATTGCGCCTGATAGGCTTGGCGTCGCCGGCGCGCCGCCGCATAGACGGATAAGTCGACGTCGAGATACGGGCTCAAGAGGGACCGGACCTCCGGCACCAGTCGCAGCGCGGCCGGCGCCAAGAGAATGCGAGCGGCTTCCCAGTAGCAGAGCTCCTGTTGGAGCTGCTTGAAATCGTCGATCGGGAAGGGGAGATCCATCGCTGTCAGGGCCACGCCCGCTTCGCGCAGCGAGGCCGCTAGCGCATCGATCCGCTCCGCATAGCCGTCGCCCTGCGGAATATCGGCGGGCAAGCGCAGCTGCAACATCCGCCGCGGCGGCCGCGGCGTGACCGTCTCGGCGCACCTCGAGATCATCGCGCTCACGAAATACCAAGCGTCTCGCGGCGAGCGCGCGAAGATGCCGAGGTGATCGCAGGTTGTGGAGATCGCCTGCACGCCCTCCAGGTGCAGAAGCCCGTAGCTCGGCTTGAAGCCGGTGACGCCGCAATAGGAAGCGGGCCGGATGGTCGAACCCGCGGTCTGCGTGCCCAGCGCGAAGGAGACGAAACCCGCGGCCACGGCCGCCGCCGAGCCGCTGGAGGAGCCGCCGGGCGTGCGCCGGGCATCGTGCGGATTCGTGGTTGGACCCGGCAGCGGATAGGCAAACTCCGTGCAGACGG
>DASZHJ010000313.1:0-4245 GCA_035938015.1 Allostellaceae bacterium | reverse complement strand
TCCTGCGAAACTTGACTTTTCTATACCCTGCCGGAGCGGACCGAGAGGCCTCGATTTTGCAAGCTCCGGCAGATTCTTGATGTAAAAACAAGAGCCTGATCGCATCGCGCCCGTCCCGGGCACGCGCATCCGGCCTTGGCGGGCGGCTTCACGGTGGCGGCCCCGAAAGGTTAAGTCGCGCCCCGCGAAAGTGCTCCCGATAGGCTGCACATGGCGAGCCGACCACCCGCAAGCGGGAGAAGGAGCGGGCTCGCCTGCTTCCCCAGGGGGAGGTATGGGCCCAGCGTTGCGGCGGGCGAGCTCCGCAAAGGCCCGCGCCTCAGCCTCAATGCGGCTCGACCGCCGAGGCGGCGTCGGGGCGGGTGCCGCGCAGCGGGCGCTCCTCCATCAGGGCGAAGGCGAGGAGCGCGAGCCCGAAGCCCGCGGCAGCCGCCGCGAAGGGGAGCCGGAACAGGAAGGCGAGGTCGATGCCGCTCGCGGCGGCGTTGCGGGCGAGCTCGGCGACCGAGGTCGCGGCGGCGCCGCTCGCGCCGCCGACCACGATCGCCCCGTAGACCGCGACCAGGATGGCGCCGCCGAGCTGGCGGAAGAAGTTCATGCAGGCAGTGGCGATGCCGAGATCCTGATGGGCGACGGCGTTCTGGATCGCCACGGTCGCGACCGGGAAGGAGGTGCCGACCGCGAGCGCCGTCACGCCGAGCATGGCGACGAAGGGGTAGAGCGTCAGCCGCGTTCCGAGCACCGCGAGGGCCGCCATGGCGAGCGTCGCGAGGCCAAGCCCCAGGAGCGGCAGGCGCTTGTAATGGCGCACCCGCGCCATGGTGCGTCCCGAGACCATGGCGCCGATGACGCCGCCCGCCATCATCGGGATGAGGGCGATGCCCGATTGGCTCGCCGAGAGCCCCATCTCGGCCTGCAGATAGATCGGCACGAAGATCGTCATCGCCACATTGGTGCCGACCGCGACGCTCGAGGAGAGCGCCACCATGCGCACGATCGGGTTTCCGAGCACGCGCAGCGGCACCAGAGGCTCGGCGGCGAAGCGCAGGCGCAGCGCGAAGAGTCCCCACATCACGGCCGAGGCGCCGACGAGCCCGTAGGAACCGAGCGAGCTCCGCCCGATCGCGGCGCCCTCGCCGTTCAGCGCGAGCATCAGCAAGGTCGTGGCGCCAGCCATCAGCGCGGCCCCGGCGATGTCGAGGCGGTGCGGCCGGTCATGGCGCGGCAGCTTGCGCAAGAGCCTGTTGGTCAGCGCGAACGCCAATAGGCCGAGCGGCACGTTGATCCAGAAGATCGCCGACCAGTGGAAATGCTGCGCCAGGTAGCCGCCGAGGAAAGGCCCGGCGAGGCCCGAAGCGAGGAACACGCTCGCGATCCGCACCTGGTAGCGGCCGCGCTCCTTGGGCGAGACGATGTCGGCGATGATCGTCTGGGCGAGCGAGATCAGCCCGCCGCCGCCGAGCCCCTGCAGGCCTCGCGCCAAGATCAGCACCAGCATGGTCGGCGCCAGCGCGCAGGCGATCGAGCCCAGGACGAAGGTCGCGATGCCGAAGAGCAGCATCACCCGGCGGCCATAGATGTCGCTCGCCTTGCCGTAAAGCGGCGTCACCGCGGTCGCGGCGAGGAGATAGGCGGTCGCGATCCAGGGCAGGTTCGCGACATCGCCGAGATCGCGCGAGATCAGCGGAAGCGCCGTCGCGATGATGGTCTGGTCGAGCGCCGCCAGGAACATCGCGAGCGTGATGCCGGAGAAGATCGCGCGGATCTCGCGCGCCTCGAGCGGCGCGGCGACGGGCTTTTGCGGGGCGCCGTCATTCATGGGTTAGGCTCGGAAGCATAGGTACTTTGGAATCATGGAGAACCGTCACGATCGTGATATGTCTTTGTGATCCTTCGCCAGCGCTGGGCATCCCACCCTCTCCCCTCGCGGGCTAGCGTGCGCACACATCTTTTTTGGCTTGCGGAGCAGGAATCGTGTGTGATTCTGTGTCGGTCGGAGTCGAATCGGGAGACACCGACGATGGCACTGTTTGCGCTTGGGCACTTTGGCGACCTGCGCCTGCAAAAAAGGGGCGGTTGGTGCTGGAGCGCATGTGCACGCGCCTCACGGCGAGGATGCGCCAGCTTTCGGACTCGCGCGCCGAGAAGGTCGGATGCACGCGCTTTTTCCGCAATCACAAGGTGACGGTTCGGGAGATCCTGGAGACAGCCGCTGCGAAAACCGCTGAAGCCGCGGTTGGGCGCCATGTTCTGATCATCGAGGATACCTCCGAGATCAATTATCAAGCCAAGAGCCAGCGCAAGCGTGGGCTCGGCACGGTCGGCAACGGCAGCGATGTCGGTCTGTTCGTGCATCCGGCGCTGGCGGTGGATGCGGCCGACGGCAGCATTCTGGGCCTTGCCGGGGCGACAATCTGGCGGCGCTTCGCGACCAAGCAACCCAACTACCAAGCCCTGTCGATCGAAGCTAAGGAGAGCTATCGCTGGCTGGCCACGGCCAAGGCGGCGTGCGAGGCGCTGGCGACGACGACGGCGTTGTGCACCGTCATCGCCGACCGCGAAGCCGACATCTATGAACTCTTGGCGCGTGTGCCCGATGAGCGCACCCATGTGCTGGTACGGGCTCATCATGATCGGGCCCTCACGGTCAAGGGCGGCCGCTTGTTTGCCACCATAGCGGGCTGGAGCGAGGCGGGGCGTCTCTCCTTCGACATGCCCACACGGCCCGGCCGGCCGGGCCGCAAGGTCAATCTCGCGGTGCGCTTCGGCCAGGTGACGCTGCGCCAGCCACGCCTGGGCGCCGACAAGCGCGATCCAAGCGAGGTCACCATCAACGTCGTGGAAGCGCGCGAGATCGATCCGCCCTCGCCGAAAGAAGCGGTGGTCTGGCGCCTGTTGACTACCCATGCGGTCACCTCGCTTGCCGAGGCGGCCCGCATGATTGAGCTCTACCGCTGGCGCTGGGCCATCGAGCAGCTGTTCCGGACACTGAAGTCGCGGGGCTTCGCTCTCGAGGAGAGCCTGCTGGCCGACGGCGATGCGCTGGAGCGCTTGGCCGCCGCGACACTGGTCGCAGCCGTGCAAGCCATGCAGCTCGTCCACGGGCGCGGTGAAGCCGGACACAACCTGCCGGCCGCGCGCCTGTTCGGTCAGACCGAGATCACCGTGCTGC
Organism: Allostellaceae bacterium; assembly: GCA_035938015.1. Classification (GTDB taxonomy): domain Bacteria; phylum Pseudomonadota; class Alphaproteobacteria; order ATCC43930; family CGMCC-115725; genus DASZHJ01. The sequence goes on along the minus strand of DASZHJ010000313.1, from coordinate 1,073 downwards.
AAAGGCTGATCGCCAAGCTCGAAGGCAAGACCGCCAAGCAGAGGAACCCTCACCCCAAGCTCAGTCTCGCTTGGGCTGCCTGGGCGATCGCTCGGCTGGGCGGCTGGAACGGCTACGCCAAGGAACGACCGCCAGGCCCCGTGACCTTCATCCGAGGCCTCGAACGATTCCACGCCATCGTGGACGGCTTCAGTCTCGCACACGCAGGGATCCCATAAGATGTGTGCGCACGCTAGCCCGCAAGGGGAGAGGTGAGAAGCGGCGGCGCCGGTGCTTGCGATATGACTGACGTAACGGCCGGCGTCTTCATCAGCTATCTGGGACGGCGCGTCCGGCTCAAATGGCACAAGCTGCGCCGGGATCGGGCGGATCCCCCGTTCGGGCTCGCGAATCTGCGCGCCGGCCTTGCCGCGGGCGCCTCGCTCGAGATCGATATCCGCGCGCTCGCCGATGGCGCCTTCGTGTGCCTGCACGATGATGTGCTCGACGGCGAGACGGACGGTCACGGACGCGTCGGCGAGGCCGACACGGCGGCGATCCGCGGCCTGCGCATTTCCGGCACGGCTTACGCGCCGCCGTTGCTTTCCGACATCGCGCGCGAGCTCGCGGCCGCGCCCAACTCGTCTGCCTGCCTGCAGCTCGACCTGAAGGAGAAGCGCGAGGGCCTCTCGCTCAGCGCCATCGAGGCTTTCGTGGCCACCATTGGGCCGGTCGCGCAAAGCTGCCTGCTGAGCGGCACCGACTGGCACGCGGTCGAGGCTCTCGGCGCGGCGGTTCCCTCGCTGCGGCTCGGCTTCGATCCGCTCGATCTTGCGAAGGGGCGTGATCTTGCCGATCGGGCAGCCATCGCCGCCTTCCTCGAGGAGGTGGCGGCGACCGCGCCGGGGGCCGCCGGCTTCTACCTCAACTATCGCTTCGTCCTGCGGGCGCTCGCCCACGGGATTAACCCGGTGCCGCGCTTGCAGCAGGGCGGCGCCCTGGTCGACATCTGGACGCTCGACCCGACGACGCCGGAGATCTGCGACGTGCTGGAGCCCATCCTGGCGACCGGCGCTGATCAGATCACCACCAAC
>DASZHJ010000312.1:0-8453 GCA_035938015.1 Allostellaceae bacterium | reverse complement strand
AAGACTGACGGCGACATCTTCGAAAATGATCGGAACACGCGAGCCGAAGTCGACGCGTTGATCTCCGCTGCGAGCATCGGGCCGGACCACCGCGTACTGGACCTCTGCTGTGGGCAGGGCCGTCATGTGCTGGAGCTGGCGCGGCGAGGATACCGCCAGCTGACAGGGGTCGACCTGTCGCCTTTTTTGATCGGCCTGGCGCGCCGACGCGCTCGGGGGGCTGGAGTAGTAGCGAGGTTCGTCGAATCCGACGCCCGGGAATCGCAGCTGAGCGGCGAGCGATTCGACTGTGTCGCGATACTCGGAAATTCCTTCGGGTATTTCGACCGGCCCGAGGACGATGCCTTGCTGCTGCGGCGAGCTCGAGGGTTTCTGGGCGCAAACGGCCACCTTGTGCTTGAGCTGGTCGATGGCGATTGGCTGCGTACCCACTTCGAGCGGCGCTCTTGGGAATGGATCGATGGCCGCGTTCTCGTCTGTCGCGAGCGGTCTCTGTCAAAGGACGGTAGCCGCTTGATTACGCGAGAGACGGTGCTGAGTGCTGACCGTGGAGTCCTCGCGGACCGGTTCTTCGCTGAGCGGCTATACGATCGGGCGCAGATCCAAGATCTCTTCGAGAAACTCGGGCTCGAGGGCATTCGCTTCCTCGACCCTCCGGACGTTGTTTCCGACCGTCAGACCGATCTCGGCATGATGGCGCGCCGTCATCTGGTTGTCGCGCGAGCCAGGACCGGCCCGGCTGTCCGGCGTGCACGGAACCGCCGCGAGGTCGTTGTGGTGCTGGGCGACCCGCGCTTGCCCGACAGCGTGAAGCTCGACGGCCGATATGGACGAGACGATCTGCGGACCGTGGAGCGGCTTTACGCCGCGCTCGCCGAGCTATCCGATTTCCGCTTCCGGTATGTGGATAACCACGCCGAACTGCTGCCATCGCTGCGCGCCGCGCATCCCGATCTCGTGCTGAACCTTTGCGACGAGGGCTACAGGAACGAGGCCGCGATGGAGGCGCATGTTCCGGCCTTGCTTGAGCTGCTCGGCATTCCCTACACCGGAGCCGACCCGGCGTGTTTGACGCTTTGCTATGACAAGTCGGTGGTTCGTTCGATTGCGCTTTCGCTCGGTATTTCGGTACCGGAGGAGATCAGCATCAGCGATGACGATTCCGTCGCCGGAGTTTTTCCGGCGTTGCCCGCGTTGATCAAGCCATGTCGCGGCGACAATTCCGTCGGGATCGATCATGAGTCCGTGGTCCGCACGCCGGCGGAGGCAACCGACGTCCTTCGCCGCCTGCGACACAAGCTGCCGGGCAATCCGATCTTGGTGCAGGAATATCTGCCGGGATCCGAGTATTCGCTGGGCGTAATCGGCAATCCGGGACGTCCGTTCGAGCTCCTTCCGGTTCTGGAAGTGGACTACTCGGCTCTTGATCCGGAATTGCCGCCGATCCTCGCCTATGCCTCCAAATGGGATCCGGCGTCGCCCTATGCCACTCAGATCAGCTACAAGGGGGCGCTTCTCCCTGCTCATGTCGAGCGCCACCTGGTTCATCAGGCGCTTCGGTTGTTCGCGCGCCTCGGTTGCCGCGACTATGCTCGTTTCGACTTTCGAGCCGACGCGAAGGGCCAAATCAAGCTGCTCGAAGTCAACCCGAACCCGGGATGGTGCTGGGACGGAAAGCTTAACATCATGGCGGGCTTGGCACGCCTCAGTTACTCGGCCCTGCTGCGTCTCATCTTGCACACGGCGGAGCGCAGACTCTCGCGTGATCACGCCATTGGCGCGGCATCTCTTGGAAGTCGACGCGGCAAGCCGTTGGTCTCTGTCACCAACGCGCGACGGGTGGCTGACCCTTGACCTGCCTCTACGCCAGCGACTATGGGCCTGCAGATCCCAATTTCGACGCGCTTGTGGGGGGCGGGCGCCTCCTGCGTGGGTTTGAAGCCCACGCATCGGAACTCGCGAAAGCGCAGAGCGTAGGCCAACTCCAGGCCATGGAGCGTCAGTTGCGGCGCGGCCAGACCATCGCCTGGTGCGATCAGGGTTACACCTGGGTTGAAAGCTCCGCGGTCGACGGTTTTCTCGCGGGGTTCACCGTGCTTGTGGTGTTGCCCTATGCGGTGAAGCGGATTGCCCCACGGCTCTGGCGTCGGTTTTCTGAAGCTCTGCAGGGGATGCGCAGGGCAAACGCCATGGTGCCTACGAGCAAATCGGCTTATCCGGGAGGACACTGATGCGCCCGCTCCGCCTCGTACCCGACAACACCAACATCAAATTCATGCGCGGCCGCTTCGCCGGCCTGATCGTGTCGGCAATTCTGAGCGTGGCCTCGGTCATTCTGTTCTTCTATCCCGGCCTGAACTACAGCATCGATTTCCTGGGTGGTGTGGTGGTCGAGCTTCGTCTGTCCGATCCCGTGGATCAGGCGACCATCCGGGCGGATTTCGACACGCTGCACTTCGGCGACGTGCACGTCCAGGAATTCGGCTCGCCACGGGAAATCCTGGTCAAGCTCGAGCGCCAAGCCGAGGGCGAGAACGCGCGGAAGGCGATCGAGGCGATGCTGAACGCCAAGCTGCCGGGCAGCGAGATCCGGCGCATCGAGTCGGTGGGCGCTCGGGTCAGTAGCGAGCTCTTCCGCAAGGGCCTGCTGGCGGTGTCGCTCTCCTTCGTGGGCGTCCTTTTCTACATCTGGTTCCGGTTCGACTGGCAATTCGGTGTTGGCGTGGTGGGCACGCTGCTCCTCGACATCACCAAGACGGTTGGTTTCTTCGCCGTCACGCAGCTCCAGTTCGATCTCAATTCGGTCGCGGCGATCATGCTGCTGATCGGCTATTCCGTTACGGACAAGATCGTGGTCTACGACCGCATTCGCGAGAACCTCCGCAAGGACAAGAACACGCCGTTGCGCGCGCTGATCGACCGGAGTATCAACCAGACACTCGGCCGCACCGTGGTCACCTCGATGACCGTGCTGTTGTCGATCGTGCCGCTCGCCCTCATGGGTGGCGAGGCGATCCGCAGTTTTGCGCTCACGATCATCTTCGGCATCGTCGTGGGGACGTCATCTTCTATCTTCATCGCCTCGCCGATCCTGCTGTTCCTCGGGCAGAGACGCTTGAGGCCAGGCGTGACGCCGGTGTCGCCGACGGCGCCAGGCTCGGCCAGTAGCGGACGCGTCGCGAAGGCCACGGGATCTCCATGAGTACCGTCGCCGAGGTCGCGGTTGTCTCGCTCCTGGGCCTCGGCACCACCTCTTCCGCAATCGGCGGCGCGGCGATCGGTCTCTATCTTCCGCTCTCGAAGCGTCTGCTCGCCTGTATCCTGGCATTCTCCGCGGGTGCCCTCATCAGCGCGCTCGCCATCGAGCTCGCCTATGAAGGCGCGCAAGAGCTCCATCACCAGGGATTTACGACGCGGCTCGCTTGGGCGTTCGTGGGGGGCGGCTTCGCCATCGGCGCCATCTTCTATTACTGCGCCTCGCTCTTCCTTGAGAAGAACGGCGGCGCCGTGCGCTATCAAACGCGGTTTCGCGAGTACGCGCGCGACCGCAAGCGGCATGACACGAAGGAGACCATCGCGCTGCTCTCCCGCTGCGACCTCTTGCGGCATCTCCCGGCAGAGGAGGTGGAGCGTATTTTGCCGTGCGTGCGCACTCGGCATCTGGCGCCAGGCGAGATACTGTTCCGTGCTGGGTCTCCCGGCGATGCGCTCTTCATTGTCGCGAACGGAATCGTCGAGGTTCTGGTCGACGCCGCATCGGGCGACGGGCAAGGCGAGCACAAGCTCGCCACGCTCGGGCCAGGACAGGCGTTCGGCGAGATGGCCTTGTTGAGCGGCGGGCCGCGCACCGCCACGGTGCGCTCGGCGGAAGAGGTCGATCTTCTGGAGATCGGCCGCGAGGATTTTGAGCAGTTGGCGGCCAGCGACGACCGTTTGGCCGACGCGGTGGAGCGGCTGAGCCACGATCGCGCGATCACCAATTTGAGTGCCCGCGGTCCCAATCCCACGACGTGGGCAAAGGTAGCGAGCGGCAGCCTCGAACATTTAAGCCGCAGCGAGACCAACAAGATCCTCGCCGAGGCCGGCCGCGGCGCCGGTCTCGCGATCGTCCTCGGCAACATCCTCGACACCATCCCTGGATGCCTTGTGATCGGTGCCAAGTTCAGCGGCATGGCCAGCCTTTCCCTCACCCTCATCCTCGGCATGTTCCTGGGTGGTATTCCCGAGGCCGCGGCGAGCGCCGCCATGCTCCGCAAGGCAGGCTACCAAGCGAATGCCATCTTCGGTCTATGGTCGACCGTGCTTGTCGCGGGGATCGTGGCGGCGGCCGCCGGTAAGCTCTTCATCGCGAGCGCGGACTCCGAGGTCGCGATCTTCTCCCAAGCGCTCGCGGGCGGCGCCGTGCTCGCGCTCATCTCCCACGCGATGATCCCGGAGTCTATCGACGAGGGTGGCTCACTGGTCGTGCTGCCGACCGTCGCGGGCTTCCTGTTCGCGCTCTACCTTGCGCTTGAGGAAGCGCTCGTCTGATCCCACGCCGAGTAAGGCCCGCGCACGTGCGGGAGATCCCGAGGCTCGCAGTGGATCCTCGGGATCTCTATCGCGCCGCGGTGCCCTTGGCGTCAGTAATACCCATACGGGCGATAACCGCAGGCGTACGGGTGTCGCTCGCACCACCAATGATGGTGCCACGACGAGTGCCAGTAGTGGTGGCGATAGTAATGGTTCGGATGCCAATAGCCGTAGGCATCGTACCACGCGTTCGCCGGCGCGATGTCCATCATACCGACGATTGCGACTGCGGCGAGGGACAGCACCAGCGTTCTCAGGAGATGCGAGCGGGGTCTTGAATTGCGCGCAGGAGTGGACAGCATGCCACGCCTCCTTTCTCAAAATGCTTTTCCAGCAGTAGGACAACGGCCTCGGTGCTGCCTCTTATCCACGCAGAGTGGGGAGTTCCCGCGGAAAAGCCGTGACGAAACTGCGTCAGGCGCTCGTCAAGGGATGTGTGGCGATCCAATGCCGCGCGATTTGGTCGCGCCGGCAAATCCAGACGCTGGGGTGCGCGCGGACGTGATCTAGGAAGCGCTCCAATCCCGCGGCGCGGGCAGGATGACCGATCTGTCGGAGGTGAAGGCCCACCGACATCATCTTCGGGACGGTCTGGCCCTCGCGATAGAGCAGGTCGAAGGCGTCGCGACAGAAGGCGAAGAAGTCGTCGGAGGTCGCGAAGACGCCGCGGCCGAACTTGGTGTCGTTGTTGGTGAGCGTGTAGGGCACCACGAGATGCCCGCGACCACCGACCGTGACCCAGTATGGCAGCTCGTCATTGTAGGCGTCGCTGTCGTAGAGGAACCCGCCTTCCTCGATGAGCAGGCGCCGGGTGTTGATGCTGGGCGCATAGCGACAGTACCAGCCGACCGGGCGCTGACCGACGGTCCTCCCTAGCGACGCGACGGCGCGCGCGATCTCCGCGCGCTCGGCTTCTTCCGTGAGCTCGAAATGCTTCACCCAGCGCCAACCGTGACAGCAGACATCGAAGCCTGCGTCCCGGATCGCCTGCGCTGCCTGCGGATTGCGCTCAAGCGCCAGCGCGCAGCCGAACACCGTCATCGGCAAACCGCGCTCACGAAAAATGCGCAGCACGCGCCAGAACCCGACTCGGCTGCCGTATTCGAACATGCTCTCGGCGCCGAGGTCGCGGCGATCGCGCAGCGGGTCGAGGCTCGCGCCCTCCGTGAGCCCGCTTTCGGTATAGCCGTCGCCATCGTCGATCGAGGGCTCCGAGCCCTCCTCGTAATTCAGCACGAAGTTGAGCGCGAGTCGCGCGCCGCCAGGCCACCGCGGATCCGGCGGCGAGCCGCCATAGCCCACGAAATCCCGCTTGCGGCCGTCGATGCTCATGGCCTGATCCCTTCGCTAGCCGCTCAGGAGCTGTCCGCCATCCACCGTAATGGTCTGCCCGGTGACCCAGGCCGCAAGCGGCGAGGCCAGGAACAGCACGACATCGGCCACTTCTTCCGGCCGCCCCAGCCGTCCGAACGGGATACTCTCGAGGATGCGGCTATAGAGCTTCGGGTTGTCGCTCTTGCGCTTCTCCCAGGTGCCGCCGCGGAACTCGATCGAGCCCGGCGCCACGCAATTGACGCGAATACCCTTGCGCGCGAGCACCGCGGCCTGCGTCGAGGTGTACTGAAAGAGGGCCGCCTTGACTGCGGCATAGGGCGGACTGCGAGGCGAGGGTCGGTAGCCTGAGATCGAGGAAATGTTCACGATGGAGCCGCCATCTCCGCTGCGCTCGATGACCGGTATGGCCGCATGCGAGGCGCGCACCGTGGCCATGAGATCGACCGCAACGCTCGCCTCCCAGCCGGCCTCGTCGTCGCTCATGCCGAAGCCGGAGGCATTGTTGACCAGAATGTCGATCCCGCCGAGCGCGGCCGCGGCTTGCGCGATGTAGCGACTGACCGCCGGGCCATCTGCGAGGTCGCACTCGGCGGCATGCGCGGTATTTCCGAGCTTCGCCAGCTCGGCACGGGTGGTTGCCAGCGCCTCGGCGCCGCGCGCACAGATCGACACCGAGGCCCCTGCACTCGCAAATCCAAGCGCGATTGAGCGACCGATACCGCGGCTGCCGCCGCAGACGACGGCGCGCTTTCCCTTGAAATCGAACGGCATGTCCCTAACCTCGACCGGCAGCGGTTCGGGACTATAGGAGCGTTTGCAAGCCGTGGCCAAGGCGGGCGCGTGCAGCGGCCTGCACGCCGCCGCGCGGGCTACTTCATGGTCGTGATCAGCGCCTTGGTTTGCGCCAGGCAGTTTTTCTGCAACATCCAGGCGGCACGCATGCGGTCGGTGCCGAGCGAAGCCGGCACATGCACCAACGTGACCGTCGAGCTCTGCCCGCCGAGATCGAACACGTAAGTTTGCCGGTCGGTGATCGGGAACAGCGCCGGCGCTGGCAGCTCGCTGGTGCCCGCGGGCCATTCGGACTCCGCACGCCATGTGCGATCCACCGGCATAATCCGCAGCTTTGCCGGGCCTGCCGACTGCTGCCGCCAGAACACGACGGCAGTCCCCGGACGAACGCAGGCCTTGCCGGAGTGGGTGACGTCGATGACCCAGGGATCGGGCAGTGTCACGTCTTCGACCTTGGCGCGCACGACGCCCATGGCGCTCTGCGATCCGCCGGTACCCAGTGCCGCCAGCACGTTGGAGACGTCGATGCCGGAGCCGCCGTTGCCGGCGTTCGGTGCAGCGTCATAAGGGCCGCGCAGCTTGATCACGGCGCCGCTCTCGTCCACGAGTGTGACCTCGTCGCCTCGCTGCAGCGTGAGCTTCTGGGTATCGTCGACGACTTGCCCAGGCTTCAGAGAGAGGCCGCGTGCTTCCACGACCACGAGCTCGGCCGCCCAGCCTGGAGAAGCCAGCAGCGTCGCCCCAATCGTCAATGCTGCGAATGCGCGAAATCCGATCATGGCGTCACCTCTTCCTCTTTTGCGGGAGCGCCGGCCAATGTTGTGCCGATCGACGCCTGCGCGCTCAGGTCGCCGGCACGTCCACCGTCGCCGATCACGGTGAACGCGGCCCAATAATAAGGATGCGCGGTCGCCGCGTCGCTGGCAATGGCGAGCTGGGCCTGCCGGAGCGATTCGGCGATGCCGCCGGCGAGCCGTGGCCCGGCACGGTCGAACAGGCCCGTCATCAGCCGCTCGGTTGCGAGCGACGGCACTTGCCAGTGGCTTGCTATCAGGGTGCGCGCGCCGGCGTAAAAGAACGCCTCGGCAAGACCCGAGAGCGCCTCTCCGCCGAAACGGCCCCCGCCGGCCGCCGTGTTGCAGGCCGAGAGTACTACCAGCTCCGCGTTGAACGAGAGGCTCGCGACCTCGCTCGCGTCGAGGAGCCCGTCATCAGCGGTTGTGGTGCTGGCGCCTGGAGGCGGGGACAGTGCGAGACCCGGCTCGGTTTCGCAACGCAGTTCGCCCGGCAAGAGGCCATGCGTCGCGAAATAAAGCACGTTGTATTCGCCTAACGCCTGGCGTCGGAGATTGGCTTCGCTCGCGGCGGCGCCGAGCAGAATCGCACCGGGATCGGCGTTGAGGCGAGCGCCCACGCGGCGAACCTCGTCGGCGGTTTCCGGCAGAGGAGCCAGCGCCCGGATGAGATCGGACTGCACTGGCCCGTTCTCGCGGCAGCTGCCTGCGAGTGCCTCCAGGGCCGATGGCTGACCTTTTCCGGCGGCTGAGCCCGCGCTGCCAGAAAATGTCGGATTTCCGACACCAAGGAAGGGCCGCGGCGCAGGCTTTGCGAGAGCGCGCGCATCGCGCAGGTTGACGAAGGCACGGGGCGAGGGGACTTGGCTCACCGCCATCCGCCGGATCAGCCAGGCCGCAGAGCCATAAGCGTGACGCGCGCCGGGTGCGGGCTGCTGGGTGACCAGGAGCGAGAACGGC
>DASZHJ010000311.1:0-10526 GCA_035938015.1 Allostellaceae bacterium | reverse complement strand
TCATCGGGCCCAACGGCGCCGGGAAGACCACGCTCGCCAACCTGATCACCGGAATCTATCCACCTTCGAGCGGCGAGATCCACATGGACGGCCGCAGTCTCGTCGGCTTGAAGCCGCACGAGATCGCGCGACAGGGCCTGCTCCGCACGTTTCAGGTCTGCCGGATCTTCGGCAATCTGACCGTGCGCGAGAACCTGGTCCTGCCCTATCTCGCCCGGCCGCGGGGCGGCGATCTCGCCGATGGCCTGAGGCGCGCCGAGGAGTTCCTCGCGCTCACCACGCTTGCGCGCCTCGCGGACGAGCCCGCCAAACGGCTCTCGGGCGGCCAGCGTGCGCTGCTGCAGGTCGCCTGCGGCTTCATGGTGCCCGGTCTCAAGTGCTATGTGCTCGACGAGCCTTTCGCGGGCATCAACCCCGTGATCAAGGACGCGATCATCGATCTCATCCGGCACGCGAACAGGACGCGCGGAATCACCTTCCTGATCGTGAGTCACGAGATGGCGGTCATGCGACGCCTCTGTCACGGGGTCACCGTCCTGATCGACGGTCGCGTGGTGGCCGAGGGAACGCTCGACGAGGTCGCAGCCAAGCAAGAGGTGATCGCCGCCTATCTCGGCAAGGCGTGGGCATGAGCGCCGATACCATCCTCGCGGTCGACGCCGTCTACGCGGCCTATCAGAGCGGCATCGACATCCTGCAGGGCTTGTCGCTGGCGGTGCGGCCCAAGAGTCTGACTTTGGTGATCGGCCCAAACGGCGCCGGCAAGTCGACGCTGCTGCGCGCGATCTTCGGGTTTCTGAAGCCTCACGCGGGCTCGATCCTGTTCCGAGGCGAGCCGATCTCGGCGCTCGATCCCTTCGAGGTGAAAGCGCGCGGCATCGGCTACGTGCCGCAGGAGATCAACACGTTTCCGCACCTGACGGTGGAGGAGAACCTGCGCATGGGCGGCTGGATCTTCCGCCGCGACAAGGCGCGCCTGCGGCGCCAGATGGCCCGGGTTTACGAGATCTTCCCGCCGCTCGCTGAGCGCCGCGGCACGCGCGCCTCGGAGCTGAGCGGCGGCCAAGGCCGCATGCTCTCGGTCGCGCGCGAGATGATGACCGAGCCGATGCTCATGCTGGTGGACGAGCCGACTGCGGGCCTCGCACCCAATCTGGTGGACCAGGTCTATGCGCTGCTGCTGACCGCCCGCCGGACCATTGGCAGCACGATCCTGCTGGTCGATCAGAACATCGAGCAGGCGGTCACCCACGCCGATCACGTCTACATGGTCAATCTCGGTCGCATCAAAGCCGAGGGCCCGGCATCCGATTTCCCGCCGGAGCGGGTCGCGGCGCTGATCCAGGAGTGCCTCCTCGGATGAGCGGCGCCTTCGCCTTCGTGGATTGGCGACGCCTCGCCCTCGTGGCGCTACCGGTGCTCGCCGCGCTGGCGGCGCTGCCGGCGGTGCTCAGCACCTATCTCGTTCACGTCGTCACGCTCAGCTTCTACTACACGATCCTGGCGGCCAGCTGGAATTTGCTCGCGGGCATGACCGGGCAATTCTCGCTGGCCCAGCAGACCTTCGCCGCGATCGGCGCCTATGCCAGCGGGCTTCTGATCGTGTGGTTCCGGTTTCCGCTTTGGCTCGCCATGCCCTGTGGCGTCGTGGCCGCCGCTGCGCTCGGGCTCGCGTTGGGACGGCTAGTGCTCCGCATGCGCGCGATCTATCTCGCAATCGCGACCTGGGCCTTCGCCGAGACGATCCACGTGCTCTTGACCGCGGCTTATTCGATCACTCGCGGCGAGCAGGGGCTCAGCGTCCCGTCGCTCTACGGCACCCTCGAGCCGGTGCTCTACTACTACACGCTGCTGCCGCTCACGGCGGCGGTCATCGTCGGCATGCATATCCTGGTGCGCTCGCCGCTGGGTTACTTCATGCGCGCGATCCGGGACGACGAGCTCCGGGCGCAGACGCTGGGCGTCGACACCACCCGCGTCAAAGTGCTGGTTTTCACGCTCACCAGTGGCATCTCGGGCCTCGCGGGTGTTTTCTATGCCCACTATATGGTGACACTCAGTCCGCAAATGACCGATTTCAGTGAGATGGCGAAGCTCATCATCATGGTGGTGGTCGGCGGGCTCGGTACTTTCGCGGGCCCGCTGGTGGGCGCGCCGCTCGTCCACATCATCCTCACCTATCTCCAGAAGTATGGCGAGTGGGACATGGTGGTGTTCGCGCTCATCGTGATCGCGTTGATGCGAAGCTACATGGGCGGCCTTGCGTCGCTCGCGGGCGAGGGCTATCGGAAACTGCGCGCGCATGCGCGGGCTCCGGCCGGGCGGAGCCGCTAAAGGGAAACGCATGGGCAAGATTGTCGGCGTGATCGGTGCGGGGATGGTGGGCATCACCGCGGCGAGTTTTCTGCGGCGCGACGGCCACACCGTGTTCGTGCTCGACCCCGGCGCGCCCGGCGAGGGCGCGTCCTTCGGCAATGCGGGCTGCCTCAACGGCTCCTCGGTGGTGCCGATGTCGATGCCCGGCACGATCAGGAACGTGCCGCGCTGGTTGCTCGATCCCCTGGGACCGCTCGCGATCCGGTGGCGTTATCTGCCGGTGGTGGCGCCTTGGCTTGTCCGCTTCGTCCGCGCGGGCACGCCGGAGCGCGTCGAGGCGCAGGCGCGCGCGCTACGCGCGCTGCTGGCGCCCTCCATCGAGACGCTGCTGCCGCTCGCCAAGGCCGCCGGCGTCGCGGACCTCATTCATCGCGCGGGCCATCTCTGGGCCTATCGGACCGAGGACGGCTTTCGCAAGGACCAGGCCGCTTGGCGGCTCCGGCGCGACAACGGCGTGGCGGTGACGGAGCTCGATGCCGACCAGCTCCGCCAGACCGAGCCCGCGCTCTCCCGCGAATTCACGCGCGGCATCTTGGTGGAGGAGAACGGCCATCTCGCCAATCCCCACCGGATGGTGCAAGGGCTCGCGCAGGAAATCCGGCGCAACGGCGCCGAAATCTACCAGGTCCGCGCAACCGGTTTCGCGCTCGAGGGCGGCCGGCTCAAGGCGATCCGCAGCGAGCGCGGCGACTTTCCCTGCGATGCCGCCGTGGTGGCGGCGGGTGCCTGGTCAAGGCCGCTGGCGGCTGGCTTGGGCGACGCGGTTCCGCTGGAGACCGAGCGCGGCTATCACATCATGATCCGACATCCCGAGGTGATGCCACGGCTGCCGGTCGCCGATGCGGACGGCAAGTTCGTGGGCACGCCGATGGAGACGGGTTTGCGCTTTGCCGGCACCGTGGAGCTCGCGGGTTTGCAGGCGCCGCCGGATTGGCGCCGCGCGCGCATCCTGCTGGAGCAGGGCCGACGCCTGCTGCCGGGCCTCAAGGCGAGCTATCCCGAGGACGAGCTGTCGGTCTGGATGGGTCACCGTCCGAGCCTGCCGGACTCGCTCCCATGCCTCGGGCCGTCGGCGCGCTCGCCCGATGTGATTTACGCTTTCGGCCACGGTCACGTCGGTATGGCCGCCTCGCCGATGACCGGTAGGCTCGTCGCCGACTTGGTCACCGGGCGGGCGCCCAGCATCGACATCACGCCCTTCCGCGTCGGGCGGTTTGCATGAATCGGAACCAGGAGACCGCAATGAACCCACGCGTGGCTCGAGGAGGAAAGGCGATCTATGGCGCCGCTGTCGGCATCCTGATGCTGGAGGCGCGCTTCCCGCGTATTCCCGGCGACATGGGGAACGCGGGCACCTGGCCGTTTCCGGTGCTCTATCGGGTCGTGCGCGGGGCAACGCCCGAGCGCGTGGTCCGGGAGCAGGCGAGGGGGTTGCTGCCGGCTTTCCTGGAGGCGGCCAAGGAGCTGGTCGAGCTGGGTGCCGACGGCGTCACCACGAACTGCGGGTTCCTGTCGCTCTACCAGCGCGACCTCGCGGCGCATGTTGGCGTGCCCGTGGCGACGTCGAGCCTGATGCAGGTGCCGGCAGTGCAGGCCTTGCTGCCGCCGGGCAAGCGCGTCGGCATCCTTACCGTGAGCGCGCGCTCGCTCACGCCCGAGCACCTTAGGGCCGCTGGCGTTGACCCCGAGACGCCCGTCATGGGCACCGACGACGGCCGCGAGTTCACCCGCGTGCTGATCGGCAACCAGATGGAGCTCGACGTGGCGGCGGCGGAGCAGGACATCCTCGAGGCTGGCAGCGCGCTCAAAGAACGACATCCCGATCTCGGCGCCGTGGTGCTGGAGTGCACGAACATGGCGCCCTATTCCCGCGCGCTGGCGGAGCACCTGCGGCTCCCGGTGTTCGACATCGTGGGCTTCATCACCTGGTTCCAGTCGGGATTGCGGCCGCGCGAGTTCGGTCCACCCGGCAGCGCGCCGCGTCCGTGGCGGGAGCGATGAGCCTCGCTCCCCTGCGGGTCCTGGTCACGGGCGCCGCGAGCGGCGTCGGCGCGGCGCTCTGCCGGCGCATCGCCGCGCCCGGCGTGAGGCTTCTGGTCCACACGCGCGCGCGGGACGCTGACGCTCAATCGGTTGCCGCCGAATGCCGGGCGAAGGGCGCGGAATGCGCGGTCTCCCTGGGCGAGCTCGCGGAGCCCGGGACTGCGGCGCGTCTGGTCGGGGAGGCGATGACGGCCTTCGGCGGGCTCGATGCCCTCGTCGCCAATGCCGGTTTCGCCGATCGCCGCCTGGTCGGTGAGCTTGACGATGCCGGCTTTCGCCGGTCGGTCGATGCCATCCTCACGGGGTTCTTCCGCCTGGCCGACGCCGCGCATGCCGCCATCGAGGCCGCGGGCGAGCGCGGCCGGATCGTGGCCGTGAGCTCCTTCGTGGGTCATGTCTTCCGGCTCGATGGCGAGCTCTTCCCGGCCTCTTCCGCGGCAAAGCTGGGCCTGGAGGGCCTGGCGAAGGCGCTCGCGGCGCAGCTCGCGCCGAGCGGTGCAACCGTCAATTGCGTCGTGCCGGGCTACCTCCTAAAGGAGCGGGGCACCCAACGAGCGCTTGATGACAAAGGGCGAGAGCGCGCCCGGCTGCGCGTGCCGCTCCGCCGGCTCGGCCGGCCCGACGAGGTGGCGGCGCTGATCGCCTTCCTGCTCGGCCCCGATGCCGCGTACATCACGGGCCAATCAATCCCGGTCGACGGCGGACTGAGCCTATAGCAGCCACCAAACCGGCGGTCTGGCGAGTCGGGTACAAGCCTTGCTATGCTGCGGGGGCGGGTAGCCACCCGGTATGGCCGGAGGGACCGATGCTCCAAGAATTCCGGGAATTCATCGCGCGCGGAAGCGTTGTCGATCTTGCCGTCGGCGTGGTCGTCGGCGCCGCCTTCACCGCGATCGTCAATTCCCTCGTGAACGACATTCTGATGCCGCCGCTCGGCCTGGTCATCGGAGGGATCGATCTCTCCAACTTCTTCGTCACGCTCAAGGGTGGCGGCGCTTATCCGACGCTGGATGCCGCGAAAGCCGCGGGCGCGGTCACCATCAACTACGGGCAGTTCCTGAACGCTCTGATCCGTTTCCTGATCGTCGCCTTCGCCATTTTCATGGTCGTGAAGCAGGTGAACCGGTTCCACCGCGCCGCGCCCGCGGCACCGCCGGTGCTCCCGGCGCCGCCGCGCCAGGAGGTCCTGCTCACGGAGATCCGCGATCTCTTGAAACAATCGGCGCGGTAGGATCGCCGCGCCCGCTTTCCCTGGGAGGGGTCGAGGCCAATGTTAAAGCTTCTGAAGTGGATCGGCATCGTCGTCGTGGTGTTGGTGGTCCTGGTGGTTGGAGCGGCGGTCGTGCTGCCCCAATTCATCTCGGTCGATACCTACAAGGACCGGCTTGTTGCCGAGGTAAAAAGCGCCACCGGCCGCGATCTCAAGATCAGCGGTCCCGTGCACCTCTCGGTGCTGCCGCACCTCGCGATCGACGCGGCCCAGGTGTCGTTCTCGAACGCGGCGGGCGGGCAGAGCAAGGACATGATGACGCTCGGCAGCCTCCAGGTGGAGCTGGAGCTGTTTCCGCTGATCAACAAGACCGTCGTGGTCGACCGCTTCGTGCTCAAGGACCCCGTGATCGCGCTCGAGGTGGACAAGCAAGGCCGGCCCAATTGGGATTTCTCGGCGGCCAAGGCGCCTGGTGCTGCGGCTGCCGCCGGCTCCGCGACAGCGCCGGCGAAACCGGCCGCCGGCGGCGGCGCCGACATGAGCGCGCTTCGCCTCGGCGACGTGCGGCTGGAGAATGGCACCATCAGCTATCTCGACCAGCGCACGGGCCAGCGCACGGTGATCGAGAAGATCAATAGCTCGGTCTCGCTCCCCGACATCAACTCGCCCTTCAAGGTGGACGGCTCGCTGCAATACAACAGCGTGGAACTGAAGCTGAAGCTCAACGTCGACAAGACCAGCGACTTCATCACGCGCCAGGGCAGCGGCGTCGAGGCGTCGGTCAGTTCAGACGTGATGAATTTCGATTTCAAGGGCAAGGGCGCGGCGGCGCTGCCGGCCTCGGCGAGCGGCACCATCGATCTGAAAGTGCCCTCGGTGCGCAAGCTGGCGGCTTGGGGCGGCGCGCCTATGCCGCAAGGCGAGGGCTTCGGCCCGCTCGCCATCGCCGGCAAGCTCGAGATGACCGGCAACGAGATCAAGTTCGACGACGCGCAGCTCTCGCTCGACGCGATCAAGGGCAAGGGGTCGCTTGCGCTCAACACTGGCGGTGCCAAGCCCGACGTCAAGGGCTCGCTCGACCTAGAGGCGCTCAACGTCAACCCTTATCTGCCGCCTGAAAAGGGCGGCGCGCCTGCGGCGAGCACGCCCGCAGCGGGCGCGAAGCCGGCCGCGGGCTCCGGCTGGAGTGACGAGCCCATCGACGTGAGCGCGCTCAAGACCGCCAACGTCGACTTCCAGCTCTCCGCCAACGCGATTCAGTTCCGCAAGATCAAGATCGACAAAAGCTCGATCACGCTCCGCCTCAAGGACGGCCATCTGGCGACCGACCTGACTCAGCTCACGACATATGGCGGCGGCGGCAAGGCAACGGTGACGCTCGACGGCAGCGGCGCCGAGCCAGCGCTCACGGTGGTCGCGAACATGTCGGGCATCGACGTGGATAAGCTGTTGATCGACGCGATCGACCTCGACAAGCTTACCGGCCGAGGCAGCCTCGAGGTCTCCCTCGCGGGGAAGGGGAAATCGCAGCGTCAGCTCATCAGCTCTCTCAACGGCAAGGGCGCCTTTAACGTCGCCAACGGCGAGATCAAGGGCCTCGACCTTCTGAAGATGCTCAACATGGCCGCCACCAACGTGGCGAACCTCGCGAGCCTGGGCGGCGGCGGGAACACCACGCCCTTCTCGCACCTGGCGGGCACTTGGACCATGACCAACGGGATCATGAAGAATAACGATCTCGTGCTGGATTCGCCGGGCCTCAAGGCCGAGGGCGCCGGCACCGTCGACCTGCCGACGCGCCACGTCGACTACAAGGTGACGCCGAAAGTGGTGGGCTTGGGCGTGCCCGTGCTGATCCAGGGTCCCTGGGACAATCTCAGCTACCTGCCGGACCTCGCGGGGCTCGTCCAAGGCGGCGTGGGCGGGGCCGTGAACATCATCAAGGGCGGCGCCGGCGGCGTCACCGACACGGTCAAGAGCATCGTCCCCGGCCTCGGCGGATCGAGCTCCAGCTCAGGCACGAGCTCGGGCTCCAAGTCCGGCTCCGGCTCGAGCTCCGGCTCCAGCAACCCCCTCAAGAGCCTGTTCGGGAACTAGCGAGCGGGCGCAAGTTTTCTGGACGTCATGGCCGGGCCGGCCGAGAGGCCGAGTCCCGGCCATTCACGTGTTCCCAGCCTTTCTCAAAGAATACATGTGTCCGCCGCGCCACAGCTCTCTCGAAAATGCGCGGGCGCCGTGAAAAATCATCTTTCGGTCTTGCGCGCGAATCCGAATTCCGTCATAAGCGCGCCTCCTTCGCTCGGCCTTGTGCTCGGGCTCTTGATGTCCCGGCTGGCGCGGTCGCGCTCTGCGTGTTCCGTGTTCCGCTGAACGAAGGTCGCGGTCGTAGCTCAGAGGTAGAGCGCCGGGGAAACCCGGAGGCGCCGGTTCGAGTCCGGACGATTGCACCCGAGGATAGCTCAGAGGTAGAGCAGATGCCTGGTAAGCATCCCGTCGCGGGTTCGACTCCCGCTCCAACGCTCCGGTTCAGCCCGACAAGCTGATACCCACTGAAGGGAACCGGACGCGCGCTTCAGTCGCGGTCCGGTCGTGCGGCCGAAAGGCCAATCGCTCGTGCCAGACACCGTGAGACCGGCTCTGCGCCGGGGCGGATATCGCCCGGCGGGCCGCTGGGTCCGGCTTTCGGCTGTCTCGCTTCGGCGGGACGGCGGAAGGTTCCGGGCCCGCGACCCCTCGGGCTCAAGCCTCGGCCCGCCGGCGCCCGCGGGAAGCCCGTGTCCGGAACCCGCATCCTCGATCCGAAGCCCCGTGTCTCGCGGATCCGCCGCGAGGCCATGACTGGAGACGTGTCATGAGTGCCCATGTGCTGATCAAGACTCTGACGGTGAAGGATGGCGAGCGCGCCCTCCTGCTCCGCGACGGCCGCTATGAGCGCGTGCTCGAGCCGGGCCGCCACCGCCTGTTCGACCTGCGGGGCGCGCTCACGCTCGAGACCTTCTCGGTGGTGCGCGCGGAGTTCCCGGCCGAGCGCTACGCCGTGCTCAATGCCGAGCGGCCCGAGCTCGCCGCGGCGCTGTTCACGGTCGTGGAGACGCGCGCAGACGAGGTCGCCATCGTGAGCCTCGACGGCCGTCCGATGCACCTGCTCGGTCCGTGGCAGGCGCGCGCGTTCTGGAAGGTCGCCAGCTCGGTCGAGGTCGAGCGCATCGACGTGGCAAGCGAGCCCAAGCTCGCCCCGCGCCACCTGACGCTGGTCGCACGAGAGCGCAACCCCTACGTTGCCGAGACCGTGGTCGAGAACCACGAGGCTGGCCTGCTCTATGTCGAGGGCCGGCTCGTGGAGCGGCTGCCGGCCGGCCGGCACGCCTACTGGACGGTGAACCGCAAGGTCGAGGTGAAGCGCCTCGATCTTCGGCCGCAGGCGGTTGAGATCACGGCGCAGGAGATGCTGACCAGGGACCGCATCGCGCTCCGCGTGACCTTGACGGCGCTGCGCCGGATCGTCGACCCCGAGCGCGTGGCGAGCGCGGTCGTGGACGTCGATCAGTGGCTCTACCGGCTGGTCCAGTTCGCGATCCGCGAGGCGGTGGCCTCGCGCACGCTGGACGAGGTGCTCTCGGCCAAGGGCGCACTCGACGCGGAGCTCCGCAGCTATGTGCGCGAGCGCCTCGGCGAGACCGGCATCGAGGTGACGGAGCTCGGCGTCAAGGACGTGATCCTGCCCGGCGAGATCCGCACGCTCGTCAACATGGTGGTGGAGGCGGAGCGGACGGCGAAGGCCAATCTGATCCGTCGCCAGGAGGAGACCGCGGCGACGCGCTCGCTCCTCAACACCGCGAAGCTGATGGAGGACAACCCGCTCCTCCTGCGGCTGAAGGAGCTCGAGAGCCTCGAGCGCCTGGTGGAGAAGGTTGGCCGGATCGACCTGCACGCCGGCGAGGGCCAGGGCCTCGACGCCCTCCTAAGCCAGCTCGTGCGCCTCAAGGCGCAGGAGCCGGCCTGAGGCTGGGGCCGGGCCAAGGCGGAGAAGGCCGCGTCGACAACGGCGCGGCTTTTTCCGCGCTCGGCGCTCCGCGCGTCGGTCAGATCGCGCGCTCGGCGATCTGCACCGCGTTGAGAGCGGCGCCTTTGAGGAGCTGGTCGCCGCAGACGAAGAGATCGAGGCCGTGCGCGCCGAAGATCAGGCTGGTGCGGATGCGGCCGACGTCGACGTCGTAGCGCTCGCTGGCGGTGATCGGCATGGGGTAGACGTGCTGGGCGGGATCGTCGACGACGCGCACGCCCGCGGCGTTCGCGAGCACCGCGCGCGCGGCCTCGGGCGTGACCGGTTCCGTGGTCTCGATTGTGATCGCCTCCGCGTGCGCGCGTAAGGTCGGCACGCGCACGGCGGTGCAGCTCACGGATAGATCGGGCTCGCCGAACACCTTGCGCATCTCCCAGCACACCTTCATCTCCTCGAAGGTGTAACCGTTCTCGTGGAAGCGATCGATTTGCGGCACCACATTGAAGGCGAGCGGATGCGCGAAGACCGCGTGCTTGACGGGCTTGCCAGCAAGGTAATCGCCGGCGCCCGCGATCAGCTCGCTCATGCCCTCGGCACCCGCGCCGCTCGCCGCCTGATAGCTCGAGACGATCACCTTCCTGAGTCCGAAGGCCTTGTGGAGCGGCCAGAGCGCCACCGCGGCCACCGCCATGGTGCAGTTCGGGTTTGCGATCAGGCGATGTCCGCGCGCTGCATCGGCGTTGATCTCCGGGATCACCAAGGGCACGTCCGGCAGCAGGCGCAGCGCCGAGGAGTGATCGATGACGAGCGAGCGCTCGGCGAGCTTGCGCGCATATTCCCGCGCGAAATCGCCGGAGACGCAGAGGAAGACGATGTCGCATTGGCGGGCGGCGT
>DASZHJ010000310.1:0-3742 GCA_035938015.1 Allostellaceae bacterium | reverse complement strand
AATTATGGGCCGAGCGAGGATCCGCTGGCGGTGCTGGGCGAGCCCGAGCGCGGCGCGATTTCCGTCTACGCGCGCGGACGCGACTACCACGACATCGTGAAGTCGCGCCTGAAGGCGTTGGCGCGCTTCATCGCCGAGCGCTGGAAATGCGAGCTCAAGGTGTTCGTCGACACCGCGCCGGTGATGGAGAAGCCGCTCGCCGAGCGTGGCGGCATCGGCTGGCAGGGCAAGCACACCAATCTGGTCTCGCGCGCGCTGGGCTCGTGGCTGTTCCTGGGCGAGATCTACCTCGCCCTGGAGCTCGAGGCGGATCAACGGGAAGCGGACCATTGCGGCGAGTGCCGGCGCTGCCTCGACGTCTGCCCGACGCGTGCCTTTCCCGCGCCCTACCAGCTCGATGCGCGGCGCTGCATCTCCTATCTTACCATCGAGCACAAGGGCCATATCGACGCCGAGTTGCGGCCCCTGATGGGGAACCGCATCTACGGCTGCGACGACTGCCTCGCCGTCTGCCCCTGGAACAAGTTCGCAAGACCGACGCGCGAGCCCGGCTTCGCCGCGAAACCGGGGCTCGCGAGCCCGCCGCTCCACGCACTCGCGAGCCTCGACGAGACCGCGTTCCGCGTGCTGTTCTCGGGCTCGCCCGTCAAGCGCATCGGCCGCGACCGCTTCGTGCGCAATGTGCTGATCGCGATCGGCAACAGCGGCGAGCGCGGCCTGCTCGAGACGGTTCGCCCGTTGCTTGGCGACGCCTCGCCGCTGGTGCGCGCCATGGCGGCCTGGGCCTGGCTGCGCCTGGCGCCGGCCTCGGAGCGGGAGCGCGCGCGGGCCGCCCGGCTGCCCGCGGAAACCGAGCCCGCGGTACGCGCGGAATGGGAGCGCGCCGCCTGAGGCTTGCCGGTCAGCGGCGGGATCGCTAAGTCAGGGACATCGGAGGCAGGCATGAGCGCAGAGCACACGGACTGGCGCACCCGCGGCGTGCGGATTGTCAAGGGCACCGACCTCGACATCAACACGGCGCAGACGCCCGGCATGAACCGCGCCGCGGCGATCACCTATGCGAGCGCGGGCGCGCAGAAGCTCTGGGCGGGCACTGTCACCATCCACCCCAACGCCAAGACCGGCGCGCACCACCACGGCGAGGTCGAGAGCGTGATCTATGTCGTTCGGGGCAAGGCGCGCATGCGCTGGGGCGAGCGGCTCGAATACGTGGCGGAGGCCGGTCCCGGCGATTTCATCTACGTCCCGCCCTATGTGCCGCATCAGGAGATCAACGCCAATCCCGACGAGCCGCTCGACTGCGTGCTCGTGCGCAGCGGCCAGGAGCCGGTGGTGGTGAACCTGGACATTCCCGTGGTCGAGACGCCCGAGGAAGTGCGCTGGATCGATTCCATTCACAAAACCTGAACGCGGGGACCGCCATTCTTCCGCTCACGGGCACGCGAGTGGTCGAGCCCGCGCGCGCCATGATAAGGTGAGTCGAGCAAGGGGAATTGGGGGCAGTCATGCGTAAGCCGGTACTGTGGATCGTCGCTCTCGTGGTCGTCATCGCCGCGGGAGGGGGCGGCTATTACGGCTGGACGCGCCTGGGCGACTATTCCGGCCAGCAATTCCGCACCGGTCTCGATCAGTGGATCAAGACGCTGCCGCCCGGCTATTCGATGACCTACAAGACGGCCGAGTACAACGTCGCCACCGACAAGGCCACGCTGGGAGGCGTCGCCCTCAAGGGAACCGGCACGCAGGTTTTCGATGCGACGATCGACAACGTCGAGGTCACCAAGCCCTCGGCCGATTTCGCCAATGCCTGGGCGCAGGCCGCCGCGAACCCCGCGGCGCTCGCACCGGACAAGGCGCTGCCGGTCGCGGGCAGCATCACGGTCAAGGGAGCGACCATCCACTTCGGGGCCGCATCGGGGACCATGGCCTCGGCGAAGCTCGATGGCTTGCGGCTCTACCCCTGGGCCTTGCTGCACTCGGGCGTCCCGTCGTTCACGGACGTGCAGGCCGCCTTGACCGCCAAGCGCACCGAGCAGCCGCAGCTTGCCGATGTGCTTCCGCTGCTCCGGTTCGAGGCGTCGATCCTGCTGGGGATCGGCTACGACACCTATGCCGTGGAGGACATGCGGGTCACGGCAACCGTGCCGGCAACGCCGCAGATGCCGGCGACGGACGTGACCTACACCATCCGCAAGTTCGGCGGCAGCGGATACGACCGCGGCGTGCGCGGCGACGCTGAGCTCGAGGGCGCCACCATCGCGGCCGCACCCATGGGGACCATCACGATCGAGCGCGCCAGCATGGCGGACCTAAAGTTCCAGCAGCCGCTGACCCAGCTGCTCGCGGGCGATCCGCCGGTGCCCGAGATGCTCGACGGTCTCGCGATCGGCAAGATCGAGTATGTCGGGATGAAGGCCACGACCCCCGACGGCAAGGAAATCCCGGTCGGCACGGTCTCGATCTCGAAGATCGGCTTCTCCCACGGGGTGCCGATCTCGGGCGAGCTCGGCTATGCCGGGCTCAAGCTGAGCAAGGCTCTGATGCCGGACGCGCGCTCGCGCGAAGCCTTCGACAAGCTCGGGCTCGACACGCTGACCGTGAGCCTCGGTTTCACGTATCAGTGGGACCTCGACCAGAAGCGGATGACGGTGCGCAATGTCGCGCTCAAGATCGACGAGCTGGGTGCGCTCAACCTCTCGGCCGATCTCGCGGACATGACGCCGGGCGCCGGCTGGCAGACGCGTGGCAGCCTCTCCCACGTGCTGTTGCGCTACGACGATGCCTCGCTCGCAGACCGCGCCTTCAAGGCCGCGGCCTTGGAGACCAACGCCGACCCGGCGGCACTCCGCCAGCAGGTGATCGCCATGGTCGACATGCGGGCGGCCTCGCTCGGCGACAGCCCTGCGATCGCGGCCGCGGTCGCCGCGCTGAAGAGTTTCCTCGGCGAGCCTAAGTCCCTCACGATCGAGCTCGCGCCGCCGGCGCCCGTGGCTTTCAGCGCGCTCCAAGCCGCCGGCGCCCTGCCGCCCGGCGATATCGCGGCGCTGATCGGGCTTACGATCTCGGCCAATAAGTAAGGGCGGCGCGGATACACGCGGCCGGGTGAATAGCCACAGATTCTTCACAATCATCGTGCTGGCTGGCCGTTGGACGCATTGACCTGCGAATAAATTCGGTCACTCTGCGGCGCAGACAGTCAGCCGGAATCGCGCATGTTCCTGAACGGCTCGAGCCGCCTTTCCCGGCCGTGGCGCGCCCGGTGGGAGCGCCTGGCGCGCCGGAGCGTGCGGGACAACGAGGTCTCGCTGATCGCGGCGAGCGCGCTGATCAGCGTGGCGATCGGGCTCGGCGTGATCGTGCTCCAGCTGCTGGTCCAGCAGCTCCACGAGATCGCCTTCGCCATACCCTCACAGCAGCGCCTGAGCACGCATGGCGCCGCGGATTGGTGGCGCGTCCTGCTGGTGCCATGCCTTGGCGGGCTGCTCTCGGGCGGCACCACCATCCTGATCCGCCGCTGGCGCCCGCGCGAGATCGTCGACGCGATCGAGGCGAATGCCCTCTTCGGCGGCAAGATGTCGCTCACCGACAGCGCCAACCTCGCGCTCCTGACCATCATCTCCTCGGGCTTCGGCGCCTCGGTCGGGCTGGAAGCCGCCTACACGCAGTTGGGCTCCGGCATGGCCTCGAAGTTCGGCCAGATCCTGAAAGTCCGGCGCGGCGACCTGCGCACGCTCGTGGGCTG
>DASZHJ010000309.1:0-2556 GCA_035938015.1 Allostellaceae bacterium | reverse complement strand
GAGTCCGGCGCGCGAGGGGATGATCCTCGACGAGGGTATCTTGGTAGAGATCGTGCGGCCCGGCACCGGCGATCCCGTGGCCGAGGGCGAGGTGGGCGAGGTGGTCGTCACCACGCTGACGCCGGACTATCCGCTGATCCGCTTCGCCACCGGCGACCTCTCCGCCATCCTCGCGGGACGAAGCCCTTGCGGGCGCACCAACGCGCGCATCAAGGGCTGGATGGGCCGTGCCGACCAGACCACCAAGGTCAAGGGCATGTTCGTGCATCCGACGCAAGTGGCTGAAGCGGTGCGGCCGCACCGCGAGGTCCTGCGCGCGCGCCTCGTCGTCGGTCAGGAAAACCAGATCGACGCGATGACGCTCCACGCCGAGGTCGCCGCGGGCACGGACCCGGCGCTCGCGGCGCGTCTAACTGAGAGCCTGCAAGCCGTGACCAAGCTCAAGGGCAAGGTCGTGCTGCAAGCGCCAGGCAGCCTGCCGAACGACGGCAAGGTGATCGAGGACACGCGTAAGCTGGTCTGAAATCCGGCTGCTGGCGGGAAGGCATCGGCTACATTAAATAAAATCAATGCGTTAGCACTCGAAAAAATCACGCTTTCGCCACGATTCCAGCGAATTGCGGTCGCATTCCCGGGGTCTCATAGCAGCGTGGAAGACGGCAGTGATGCTGCTTCCCAACCTCCGCAAAGCGGTCATTCCCCCGACCGCTCCCTAGACGGCCCCGGATCTCCCCCTCCGGGGCCGTCTTTTCTTTGGGGCTGCAGAGCGTCGGTCGTGGCATCATCCGCGCCCAAGCCTCGCCAGCACCCGATCTCAGACCGCCCCTCGTGTCGCGACCCTCGCCATCCGACGCACGCTTGTTCGAGGGCCGCGGGCTCGCCTGTCGGCGCGGTGAGCGACTGGTCTTCGAGCAGCTCGATTTTCAGTTGGTGCCCGGCGGGGCAGTGCTGCTGACCGGGCCCAACGGCAGCGGCAAGTCGAGCCTCCTGCGCGTGATGTCGGGGCTAACGCCGCCGCTTGCTGGAGCGCTCGCTTGGGATGGCGCCGCGGTGGCGGAGGATCCCGGCGCCCATCGTGCGAGGTTGCACCTCATTGGCCATCAAGACGCGCTGAAACCGGTGTTAACGGTTGCCGAGACGCTCGCCTTCTCGGCCGCGCTGCGAGAAGGCCCACGCGATCGAGTGCCGCTGGCCTTGCAGCGATTTCATCTTACGGAGCTCGCGGACCTGCCCTGCCGCATCCTGTCGGCGGGCCAGCGCCGGCGACTCGCGCTCGCGCGGTTGCTGGCGAGCCCGGCGCCACTTTGGCTCCTCGACGAGCCGACCACCGGCCTTGACGATGCCTCGACCCAAGACCTGCTGGCCGCGGTCGCGGAGCATCGAGCGGGCGGGGGCATGATCGCGATCGCGACCCACTTGCCGCTCCCCATCGCAGCGGCGGGACTGATCGCACTCGGAGAGTTCGCGCCCCGCAGGAGCGCCGCGTGACGGCGTTCCTGGCCTTGGTCGCGCGCGACCTGCGCCTGGCGCTGCGGCAAGGCAGCGACGCCGCCCTCGTGGTGGCGTTCTTCGTGCTGGCGGTGATGCTGTTCCCGTTTGGTGTCGGCCCGGAGCCTCAGCTCCTCGCGCGCATCGCCGCCGGCGTCGTCTGGGTTACGGCGCTTCTGGCGGCGCTGCTCTCGCTCGACCGGTTGTTCCAACAGGACTACGAAGACGGCTGCCTCGAGGCGATCGCCTTGGCGCCGCTCCCGCTGGAGGCGGCGGTGCTGGCGAAGTGCCTCGCCCATTGGCTCACCACTGGCTTGCCGCTGGTCGCGGTAGCGCCGGCGCTCGCGGCTTTGCTGCAACTCGATGCGGGGGGATATTTGCCGCTGGTGTTCGCGATGGCGCTGGGCACGCCGAGCCTCAGCCTGGTGGGCGCGGTGGGAGCGGCACTGTCGCTGGGCGCGCGCCGAGCGGGCGTGTTGCTGTCGCTCCTGGTGCTGCCGCTTTATATTCCCGTGTTGATCTTCGGAGTGGCCGCGGTCGAGCAAGCCGTTGCGGGCTTCGCCATCCGGCCCTATCTCTCGATCCTGACGGCGTTTCTCGTGGCCGCCCTGCCCTTGGCGCCCTGGGCCGCGGCCGCCGCGCTGCGTCCGGCGCTCGAGTAGGTCCGTCACGTCCCGGTGACGCGACCTGACACCGGGGGCTGATTTGCGCTAGAAGGCTCTGATGCAGCGCTTTGCCAATCCCGGCCGGTTCATGCGCCTCTCGGGCAAGATCATGCCCTGGTGCGGCGCGGGGGCGGCGATCACCTTCGCGCTCGGACTCTATTGGGCGCTCTTCGTGGCGCCGCCGGATTATCAGCAGGGCGAGGCCGTGCGGATCATGTTCGTGCATGTGCCGGCCGCGTGGATGGCGAGCTTCGTTTATGCATTTCTCGCGCTCGCGAGCGCGGTCGCGCTGATCTGGCGGCACGCGCTCGCCGATATCGCGGCACAGGCTGCGGCGCCCCTAGGCGCCGGGTTCACCCTCCTCTGCCTGATCACGGGATCACTCTGGGGCGAGCCCATGTGG